>JAFRFY010000067.1 GCA_017434085.1 Clostridia bacterium | reverse complement strand
GCGCATTTTCGGCGTCTTTGGCTGCATTTCTGCGTTGATTTCCCTTGACTTAGCCCCACTAAGCCTGCGGGAAATCGCCTTGAAATGCAGCCAAATCCGCTCGAAACTGCATCTCCCGGCATTTAGAAACACACTCTAGGACTCAGGACCTATCGCAAGGAGTGTGTGCCATGGAGAAGGACACCCAATACACGTCGCCCAACGCACTGGACGGAAGGATACCGCTGGCCCAGGCGATACCGCTGGGGCTGCAGCACGTTCTGGCGATGTTCGTCGGCAACCTGTCGCCGCTGTTGATCATACTCGCCACCTGCGGGCTGACCGACGGCAACGGCTTCGGCGCGCTGCGCGTGTCGCTGTTGCAGAACGCCATGCTGATCGCGGGGATCGTCACCTTCTTCCAGCTCTATCCCCTGGGGCCGATCGGCGCGCGGCTGCCCATCGTGATGGGCACCTCCTCCGGCTTCATCGGCATCAACAACGCCATCGCCACGAGCCTGATCGGCGGCATCGCGGCGGGCGCCATCGCCACCGACGCCGAAGCCGGCATCTACGCCTACGGCGCCATCATGGGCGCGTGTATGGTCGGCAGCGCGCTGGAGATGGGCCTCGGCTTCATCATCAAGCCCCTGCGCAGGTTCTTCCCCGCCGTCGTCACCGGCACGGTGGTCATGGCCATCGGCTTGAGCCTGATCCCCGTGGGCATCAACTTCTTCGGCGGCGGCGGGGCGAGCGTGCCGGACTTCGGCAGCCTGCCGAACCTGCTGCTGGGCCTGATCACGCTTACGGCCATACTGGTGTTCAAGCACGCCTTCAAGGGCTTCCCCTCCATCGCCTCGGTACTGCTGGGCATCATCGTCGGCTATATCGCCTCCTTCGTCATGGGGCTCGCGCTGCCCCGGGTGTTCGAGTACACCGCCGTCGTGGACGGCGTGGAGCAGACCCTCGCCGCCACCCCCGCCTACATCACCCAGTGGGCCAAGGTGGCCGACGCCGCCTGGTTCGCCCTGCCGAAGCTGCTGCCCGTGAAGCCCGTGTTCCGGCTGGACGCCATCGCGCCGATGTGCATCATGTTCATCGTCACGGCGGTCGAGACCGTGGGCGACACCTCCGGCGTCACCGAGGGCGGCCTGAACCGCGAGCCCACCGACCGGGAGCTCTCCGGCTCCGTGGTATGCGACGGCTTCGGCTCTGCCGTCGCGGCCTGCTTCGGCGTGCTGCCCAACACCTCCTTCAGCCAGAACGTGGGGCTCGTGGGTATGACGAAGGTGGTCAACCGCTTCGCCATCGCCATGGGCGCGGGCATACTGGTGCTGGCCGGGCTGTTCCCGAAGATCGGCGCGATCATCAACGTCATGCCCCAGCCGGTGCTCGGCGGCGCGGCCGTGGTGATGTTCGCCAACATCGTCGTCTCCGGCATCAACCTGATCACGCGGGAGCCCCTGACCGGGCGGAACGCGACCATCGTCGCCATCGCGCTGGGCCTCGGCTTCGGCATCGGCTCCTCCGCCGCCGTGCAGGTGTTCATGCCCCAGTGGCTCAAGTACATCTTCGGCGGCTCCGGCATCGTGCCCTCCGCGCTGATCGCCATCGTGCTGAACATACTCATACCGGCCGACGCGGACAGCCTGCCGGTCTGACCGACCAAACGATAACCATCCGAGGAGTTGACGACCCGTGGCCCATCCCTACATCGACCGAAGGCTGTACGACGCCATCGTCCGCTTTGACCAGGACGAGGCCGCCCAGGACTACTACTACGCCGCCATGAGCGCGGAGGTGGAGCGCAACGGCCGCCGCGAGACCGTGCGCAACCAGATATTGCGCGCCTACGCCATGCTGTTCTGCGAGGACCTGCCCTCCGGCGCAATCGCGGGGCCCGACGAGGTGGAGGCCACGGCGGACCGGCTCTACACCGGCAGCGCGGGCTTCGACCCGCGGCACTGGTATCGCATGCGCTACCACTTTCCCGTCATCGACGACGACAACTACGACCGCTTCGCCGCCCTGGTGATCTCCGACCTGAGCGCCGGCCCGCTGCACGACGCCGCGGTCAACGGCGGCGACATGCTGCTGGTGGGCGAGCCGGACCCGCTGCACATGACCCGCGAGCAGCGCCAGCACCAGCGCGTGCGCGCCGTAGAGTTGGGAGGGCCTGCGCAATGATGGTATTCGCGGTGGATCAAAGCGCGGAGGGCCTGCGCCATATCTCCGAAATACTGGGCGGCGTGCTGCCGGACGGCGAAGTGCGCTGCTTTCAGAGCAGCCTGGAGGCCCTGGCCGCCGCCCGCGCAACCGAGGTGGACGCGGCCCTGCTGGAGGTCGACCTGCCCGAGCTGAACGGGCTGGACCTGGGGCAGTATTTGAAGGAGCTCTACCCCATGGTGAACCTGATCTTCCTGTCCGAGGGCCGGGAGAAGTGCTTCGAGGCGCTGCGGATGCACTGCAGCGGCTACCTGCTCAAGCCCGCCGACGCCGAGGCCGCCCGGCGGGAGTTCGCCGATCTGCGCCACCCCGCCGAGCAGAAGAGCCGCAGGCGGGTGTTCGCCCAGACCTTCGGCAACTTCGAGCTGTTCGTGGACGGCAGGCCCGTGGCGTTCAAATACAGCCGCACCAAGGAGATCGTGGCGCTGCTGGTCAACAACCGGGGTGCGCAGACCTCCAACGGCGAGATCATCGGCGCCCTGTGGGAGGACGACGGCGACCCGGAGAAAAAGGCCTCCTATCTGAGCAACCTGCGGCAGGACCTGCAGAACACGCTCAAGAGGCTCCGGGCCACGGACATCATCGTCAAGCAGCGCGGCAGCCTGGCCATCGCACCGAGCCGCATCGAGTGCGACCTCTACGACTGGCTGGAGAAGAAAAAGGCCTCCAAATACAGCTACCTGGGCGATTACATGAACCAGTACAGCTGGGCCGAGTACGTGCACGCCGAGCTGGACGACATCAGCTACGCCATGGAGGACGATGAGTAGCACCCCCGCCGCCGGTTACAAAATCATGACAGCGCGAAGCCCCGTTTTGCGGGGCTTCGCGCGCTTCATCCTCCGGGTTATTACATCTGCTGTCATAATTCGCGGATTTCTGGACAAGGCCCGGCCAACGGAGTATAATGGGGGCGTTGGAAAACAGAAACGGGGGCTCTGCCATGAACGAGAAGGATACCGTCACCCAATGGGAAGCCCGCTTCGACGAAGCGGGGGGCGAAATCGCCAACATGGATGAATTTGACTTCTATACCCTGCTGATGGAGAGCAGGATCATCCAGGCATCCTGACGCCTGTATGATCACAGCGTCGGGCGCGCAGCATGCGCGCCCGGCGCTGTATATTTATATTACCGCCTGCCCTGCAGGGAGAGCAGCTCGTCCATGCTCAGGTTGCCGCTGAACTGCACCTCGAAGGTCCTTCCGGCGTCGTACACCTGAAACACCGACGTACCCGCGTCCATGCTCCCGACGCACACGACCTGCTGCGCCCCGGTCCGGGAATCGGTATAGGTCAGCGTGATCACATCCTCGTTGGGCAGCTGCGGCGTGTCACAGCCCGGCACCTCGCCGCGGGCGTTCGTCCTGACCATGCCAACCTGTATGTGGGACAGCACGTCGTAGGGCTTGCTGCCCTTCATTTTGGCGATGTCCGGGTGCTTCGTCAGCGGCGAACCGGAGCTTATGCGCGTGGGACCCTCGAACTGGAGCACCTTCTCCAGGTTGAGGATGTCGCAGACTACCTTGAAATGGCCCTTCACCTTCGGGCCGGACTTTCCGCCGGAGCGCCCGCGCAAGAGCACCGCCGCCAGCAGGACCACCAGCGCCGCCGCGCCGCCCGCGGCGATCATCCAGTTCTGCCTGACAGAATCCAGCACGGTATTGAGCATGCCCGAGACTCCGCTGTCGGCCGGCGCCGGCGCTTCTGCTGGGACCTCCGCAGGCATTTCCGCCGGAGCCTCCGCGGGTGCTTCCGCCGGGACTTCTGCGGGTGTTTCCGCGGGGGTCTCCGCAGGCGCTTCCGCCGCGCCCTCCGCGCCACCGGTCTGCGCGCCGCCGTCGGACGCGCCGATGCTCCCCGGCAGGTCGCCCGCGCCGATGCCGCTGTCGGTCACCGCCTGGGACAGGTCGCTGACGCTGTCCTGCATCGCCTTGACGGCCTCTACGGCCTCCTGTATGTTCTCGGGCGAGCTCATGGCCGACGGGGCCAGCTTCACCACCGCGTCGATGACGCTCAGCACCGCGCCGCCGGTCTGCTCGATGTCGGGCACGATCTGCAGCTCCAGCTTTTGCATGGGCGGCATCTCGCCGGACTCCCCGGTGGCCCCGCCGACATCGGTGAAGGCGGTCAGCATCAGGCCGTATTCCTGTTCCATGGGCAGCTCGGAGAGGTCCAGCGCGTCGCCGGAGTGTATGCCGGTGATCAGCGGCGCGTCCGAGCCCTCGGCGCGGAGCTCCGCCACGGCGTCGTCCACGCCGTTGCCCGTCCACGACACGCTGACCGTACCGGCGTCCGGGTCCGCGCTCACCTGCCAGAAGAAGCTGTCGCCGTCCTGCTCGGTGCGTATGACGGCGGTATATTCGTCGATGAAGGTCGCCGAATCGCCGGCGCTCCCCGTCGCTTCGGACGCCTGCGCTTCGGGCTGTTTTGTGGGCTCGGGCGTGGGCGCGGGGGCGACCTCAAAGCTCAGGTCGTTGACGCGGTCCGCCCAGTAATCGTTGCGCACGGACACCTCCGCAAACCACAGTCCGGCGGCATCGGCGGCGGCATCGGCGGCGACCTCACCGGCGAAGCAGTCCCCCGCGTCCTCGAGGGGGATCTCCACCGGGCGGCTGTCCTCGGCGGGCGAGAGCACCGTCAGCACCGCCCGGGACAGCCGGTAGATGTCGCTGTCCGCGATGGGCTCGAAGTGATCGCCATTGTATTGGTCCAGCCAGACCTTCACCGCGCCGGTGTCGCCCGGGTGAAGGTCCGCGGGCAGCTCCGCGCGGATCTTCAGGTTGTGGTTGAAGCGCACCACGGTGTTGATCGGGGACCTGGCCGTGCCGGACACGATCACCCGCCACTCGCCGGGCTGGGGCGCAGCGATGGAGAGCATGACGTAGCTGCGCGCCTCCGTGACCGATATGCCGCCGCCGGGCTGCGCCGCGCCGTCCCCGTAGACCGTGAGGGCGGCGCCGTCCGGCGCGATCAGCTCGATTGAGTCGATCCCGGCCTTGTCCTCGGGCATGAAGGTGATGTTCACCGTGGCGTCGCTGATGCCCCGGTAGGGCACGGTGAAGGGCCATTCCTCGTTGGCCGCCTGCTCGGAGGCCTGTATGCTGGCCTCCCCGGCACTCTCGGTCTTGATGAGCATCTGGAGCAGCTTGCTGTTCAGGTCCGCCTGCGTGGCCATCAGCACGTTGCCGTAGCTGCCGTCCGCCTGCTCCACGCCGCCGCTGGCCGCCGCCATGCGGTTGATGAAGGCCATGAAGTCCTCCGAGCGCTTCGCGGCGTCCCCGGCGGTCAGGGCGATGACGGAGAAGTCCGCCCCCATGCGGCGCATCTCCCCGATGATCGACACCGTCCGGTCGTTGGCCTCGATGTTCTCCGGTCGGCTGAAGGGGTCGGACACGTTGGTCAGGTCGTTCACGCCGTCCGTCAGCAGTATCACGCTGGTCTGCCCCGTGAAGCCGGCCATCATGTCCCTGGCGGTCTGCACGGCGGTGCGGATGTCGGTGTAGTTGTCCCGCTTATCCCTGTTCGCCGCCTCGGTGAGGCCGCTGCCGATGGCCGCGTCCAGCGCCGCGGGGTCGGCGTCGATGTCCATCGGCCCGTAGCTTACGCAGTTTTCGCTGCCGCAGAACACGATCACGGCGATCTTGCCCTTGTGCCCCGTCTCCGCCGATTTCAGCACGTTGTCGTAGACCAGCCGTGCCGCGTCGAAGCGCAGGCCGCCGGGGTCCGTCGCGCCGCCCAGCGAGTGCCGCCCGGTGGTGCTCCGGCTGTTGTCGATGATGAGTACGGTGTTGTGGACCGGGCTGTCCGCCGCCTGCGCGGCGCAGGCGAATACGGCGGCGATCAGCATGACCGCCAGGGCGGCGCGGAGCAATCGGCGCATGGTTCGTTCCTCCTCTGAGGGAAAATCTTAATTCGCGTAATAGATCTGAGCCAGCCCGCCGTGGGAGGTCTCGCGGTACTTTTCGTCCATATCTCGGCCGGTGCGGTACATGGTGGCCACCACCTCGTCGAAGGAGATCTTGCGGGTGGAGAACAGGAAGCGGGAGAGGTTCACGGAGCTGATGGCGCGCATGGCGGCCACGGCGTTGCGCTCGATGCAGGGAATCTGCACCAGGCCCTTGACGGGGTCGCAGGTCAGGCCCAGGTTGTGCTCCATGGCGATCTCGGCGGCGTACTCGATCTGGTCGATGTTCAGCCCGTACAGCGAGGCCAGCGCGGCGGCGGTCATGGAGCAGGCGCTGCCGATCTCGGCCTGGCAGCCGCACTCCGCGCCGGAGATGGAGGCGTTGGTGCGGATCACGTTGCCGATCAGCGCCGCCACGGCCAGCGCGTCCAGTATCTCCTCCTCGGGGAAGCCGCGGTCCGCGTGCATGTAGTACATCACCGCGGGCAGCACGCCGCAGCTGCCGCAGGTGGGCGCGGTGACGACGATGTTCTCGTCGGCGTTCTCCTCGCTGACGGCGTAGGCGTAGGCGGCGATGACGCGGTTCATAGTGACGTCGGCGCTCTCGTTGTAGCAGCGCTTCTCGTACAACAGCTTCGCCTTGCGCGCCACCCCCAGGCCCCCGGGCAGCACGCCCTCGGCGGCCAGGCCGCGGCGGATGGCTTCCTTCATGGCCTCCCACACGGTTTTGAGGCTGTCCCGCAGGCGGTCATCCTCCATGCGGTAGATGAACTGCGCCAGGTTCAGGCTGCGGCGGCGGCAGATGTCGAGGATCTCGGAGAAGCTCCTCTGGGGGTAGATTTCGATCTCGTCGTCGGACGGCTCGCCCTCGATGCGTATCGAGCCCCCGCCGATGCTGAATATGCGGTTCGCGCCTATGCGCCGGCCGTCCTTGAAGGCCTCGAACAGCATGGTGTTGGGGTGCGGCAGGTCCGTTTCCTCCCGGTTGAACACCACCTCCGCCCCGGGCAGGCCGGAGACGATGGCCTTGCCGGTGCCGTGGCCCTCGCCGGTGTAGGCCAGCGAGCCGTACAGCGTCACCCGGTACCGGTCGGCGTCGGGCCAGCGCGCGCCGAATGTGCAGGCGGCGTGGAAGGGCCCGACGGTGTGGGAGCTGGAGGGCCCGTTGCCGATCTTATAGACGCTCTTGATGGTCTTCATATCCGCACCTCCTCACAGCGGCAGCTTTTTGCCCTGCTTCCGCCACTCCCTGAACTCGGCGGTGGCGGTGAACAGCACGTCGCCGGAGGAGTTCAGCGCAGTCTCAAGGGAATCCTGGATCACGCTGATGATGAAGCCCACGCCCACCAGCTGCATGGCGATGTCGTTGGAGATGCCGAACAGCGAGCAGCCCAGGGGCACCAGCATCAGCGAACCGCCCGCCACGCCGGAGGTGCCGCAGGCGGAGAAGGTGGCCACGATGCTTAAGAAAATGGCCATGGGCAGCGTCACCTGCACGCCGGTGGTGAAGGCCGCGGCCAGCGAGAATACGGTGATGGTGACCGCCGCGCCGTCCATGTTGATGGTCGAGCCCAGCGGGATGGACACGGAGTAGAGGTCCTCATCCAGCCCCAGCTCCTTGCAAAGCTCCATGTTCACGGGGATGTTGGCGGCGGAGCTGCGGGTGAAGAAGGCGGTGACGCCGCTCTGGCGCAGGCAGCGGAACACCAGCGGGTAGGGGTTGTGCCGCAGCACGATGCCCACGATCAGCGGGTTGATGACCAGCGCCACGAACAGCATGGTGCCCACCAGCAGGGCCACCAGGCGGCCGTAGGTCACGAAGATCTCCGCGCCGCTGGAGGACACGGCGCTGAACACTAGGCCCATGATGCCCAGCGGGGCGCAGGCGATGACCCAGCGCACCACGGTGGACACGCCGTTGGCCAGGTCCTCCATCATGGCCTTGGTGGCCGGGGCGGCCAGCTTCAGCGCCACGCCGAACACCACCGCCCAGAACAGTATGCCGATGTAGTTGGCGTTGGCCAGCGCCGCCACGGGATTGGCGATGACGCTCTTCAGGAGGTTCATCACCACCTCGGCCATGCCCTGGGGCGCGGCGGCGGAATCCACCGCGTCGAGGCCCGTGAGCGGTATGGTGACCGGGAAGGCGAAGCTGGTGAACACCGACACGATGGCGGCGCACAGCGTGCTGAACAGGTACAGCACGATGACCGTGCGGAACTTGCCCATGTTGCCGCCCTTGGAGTTGGCCAGCGACGACGCCACCAGCACGAACACCAGTATGGGCGCGATGGCCTTCAGCGCGCCGACGAACAGCTCGCCCAGCACACCCAGCCACGTAAGCCCCGGCGCGACAAAGCCCAGCACCGCGCCGATGACCAGCCCGATCAGTATCCTGACGATCAGGCTCAGGGAATTCCATTTCCGAATGATGCCCATGTTTCCTCCTCCTTCGTACCGTCCTATCGTATTGCGCTCCGACCAGCGGCCGCGTCACATCAGGCCGATCATGGCGTCCCGGAGCGCGTCGTAGTGGGCGTCGATCAGCCCGAAGTCCTTGTTTTTATAGTTCCACAGCGCCCGGCCGATGCCGTGGCGGTTGAACACCGCGCTGATATCCCGAAGCCACCGCAGCGTGTCGGCGATCGGGGCGCGGTCGATGACGCCGTACTCCCCGCAGTAGAGCGGCGCGCCGTTCCGCTCCGCCGCGCGCAGGGCCGGGGCGAACAGCGCCTCGAAGAACTGCGGCCCCAGCGCGTCCACCTTCTCCCCGGCGATGGCCCCCGCCAGGTCGAAGGAGAGCTGCTCGGACAGCGCCTTGTAGTGCGCGAGGTCGTCGGGATAGGGAACCTCCAGGTCGTCGGGCATGCCCTCGACCCAGTAGGCCTTCTGGTGGGTGAATATCATCGGCTCGTAGCAGTGGAAGTTGTAGACCACCCGGGCGTCGCGGGGCGGTGCGAGCAGCGGCACGCTCTTGACGTTGTTGTAGCACACGCCGCCCACCACGATCCACGTGTCGGGGGCGATTTCCCGGATAGCGGCGATGGTGCGGTCGGCGATGGCGTTCCAGGCGTCGGCCACGTTCGGGGAGACCACCTCGTTGAGCAGGTCGAAGGCCACGTTGCCGCACCCGCCGTAGCGCCCGGCCAGCCGCCGCCACAGCGCGATGAAGCGCTCCTGCAGCGCGGCGTCGTGGAAGAATATCTCCCGGTCGGCGTCCCTGTCCAGCGGGTCGAAGGTGTAGCCGAAGGCCTTGTGCAGGTCCAGAAGCAGGTTGAGCCCCTGCGCGCGGCACCAGCCCACGCAGTCGTCGATGTGTTTAAGACCCTCCTCGATGGGCGCGCCGGATTCGTCCTCGATCCAGTTGTAGTCCACCGGCAGGCGCACGTGATCCAGGCCCATGCCGGCGATCCACCTGATGTCCGCGTCGGTGATGAAGCTGTCGAAGTGCTCCCGGGTCGTGGCGACGCACTGGGAAAGCCAGCCCCCCAGGTTGACGCCGTGCTGAAAGCCTGTGAATTTGCGCATGCGCATCGTCCTCCTACGCTTTTATTTATTTCGCTTAAACTACCACAGCAGGTTGATGAAGCCCATCAGAAACCCCAGCAGCGCGCCGAGATAGACGATGGCCTTGAGCTCCCGCTTCATGATGCCGAATATCATGCCCTCGAGCTCGGCGGCGTCCAGGCCGTTGATCTTGTCCACCACGATGCGCTCGATGTTGATGGCCTCCAGCAGCCTGCCCAGGTTGTTGCCCAGTATGGAGGTGTAGAGCTCCGTGAGGCTGTCGATCAGCGCGTCCTCCTTATCCTGATACCGGGCGTACAGGTCGCACAGCCGCGCGTCCATCAGTTGTCCGCGGAACCGGGCGACGATGGCCGCCGAGGCGTCCGGGGCCCTCTCGGCGATGAGCGCGTTCACCTTCTCCGCCAGCATTTCCCGTATGGATTCCTGGGTGTTCCCGTCGATCAGCTTCGTGAACAGCTTGTTCTGGGTGATGAAGTCCATCTTGTTGCCCACCACGCTGTCCACGACCGCGTAGCCCAGCTGTGCCTCGATGATCTTCGCGCTCAGCAGGGCCGTCAGCTTGCCCTCGATCTCGTCCGCGCTCATGTTGACCCTCTCCCGGATGCCGGGCAGCCTGACGAGGTCGGCGACGGTGCGCTCGTCCTTGGAGAGCACGCGCAGCGCCGTCCGGGCCTTTTTGCGGAGCATGCCGACGGTGCTCTCGGACAGCAGCGTCTGCCGAAGCGTCTCCTCGTTGAGCAGCTGGCTGCTGATCACGTCGCCGATGGACTTGGCGATGCGCCCCTGCTGGCTGGGGATCAGACCCGGCGTGAAGGGGACGTGGAACCTGCCGATGTACACGGCCTTCCTGGGGCGAAACAGCATGCGGATCGCCAGGTCGTTGGTGATGTATCCGATCACGCCGCCGACGACGGGGGCGACGATCACTCTCGATATCAGCATTCACATATACTCCCAAACATCATATATTTCATTATACGATCGTCTCTTCCCACTGCCAGAAATCCTCGATGCGCAGGGGCTTCGCGTAGTAGTAGCCCTGCAGGCTCTCCACGTGGTAGCGCTGCATTATCTCCCGCATGCCCTCCGTCTCGATGCCCTCGACGCAGACCTTCGCGCCGAATATGGAGGCGAGGCTGGCGAAGTGCTGCATGACCTGCCGGTCCATGTCGTTTTCCTCGATGCGGCGGACGAAGCTTCTGTCGATCTTGATGATGTCAAACGGTATTTCCTTTAGGATGCCTATGGAGGAGAAGCCCGTGCCGAAGTCGTCCAGCGCGATCTTCACGCCCCGGGATTTAAGCTCAATGAGCACCCGCTTCAATAGCGCCATGTCCAATAGCTTGCACCGCTCCGTGACCTCAAAGCACAGGTGCTCCGGCGGGTAGTCCAGCGTGTTGAGTATGCGCGCCACCATATCCACGAAGTCCGGCTTTTCGATCTGCGTGTAGGAGAGGTTGACGTTGATGACGAACCCGGGGTTCTTGCTCAGTATGCGCTTTGCCGCCAGCACGGATTCCCTGATGATCCACTCCCCGAGCTCCGGGAACAGCGGGTCCGACTCCAGAAGCGGTATGAACTGGTCCGGCGGCACCATGCCGTAGCGGTCGTTCTTCCAGCGCAGCAGTGCCTCCGCGCCGATCAGTTTTTCGGTCCTGGCGTCCACCACCGCCTGGTAGAGCAGGTAGAAGCCCTCGTAGCCGCGCATGATGGAGGCGCGGATGGTCTGGATCTGCTCCAGCCTCAACTGCTTTTCGCGGTTTAAATCGTTCTGGAATTCCACCAGGTTGCCCTGCTGGCGGTGCTTGGACTCCTCGTTGGCGAAGTTCAGGCAGGCGTAGACCGTCTGGGAATCCACGTCGAAGCGGTCCAGGTCCCCCGGATAGTTGAAGGTGCGCGCCACCTTACGGACCTTGCCGAAGAAATCCTCGCCCTCCTTCGCCTGGGCGAACTGATTCATATAATCGTCGCTGGCGCTGAATTCGCGGTAGCGGCCCGTCTCCGGGTCCACGACGTATATGACGATAAAATTGCCCGTGAGGGCGTGGAGGCGGGCGTATATGACGCGCTCCTCGTCCAGCCTGCGCCGGTATTCCTCCGTCTCGTCGTTCATGACGCCGAGGAGCAGCTTCTCCCCGTCGTCCTCCTCGACCAGCGTGGCCCGCAGGCAGACCGGCACGCTCCTGCCGTTGAGCAGCATCCTGTAATGGTGCGTGAAGGCGCCGTTTTTCTGTATTTCGCCCAGCATGTTCTCCCGGGTCAGCACCCGAAGGTGCCGCTCAAGGTCCTCCGGCACGATCGCCTTGGGGGAATCCACCCGGACGTCGGCAAAGAAATCCTCCCCCTGCCGGGACAGGCCGACGCTCTCGTACTCGTTCGAGGGATTGTACTGGGTGTAGTGCCCGGTGGCGGGGTCGATGGTGTAGAGCACGATGTAGTCCGGGGACAGCGCGGCGATCCTGCCCAGCGATATCCGCTCGCGGCGCAGCCGCTTCTCCTCCTCCTGCTGCTTCATCTGCGCGTCGATCACGCTCACGCCGACGATGATGCGGTTGCGCCCCTGCATGGGGGTGATCTTGACGTTGAGGTACATCGGCGTCCCGGTGGAAATCACCCGGAAGGTGGTCGTAAACACGCCCTGGGCCGTAAGCTCGCGGACGACGTTTTCCTTCGTGAACCATTTGAGCAGCGTCGCCCGGTCCTCCTCGAACACGCGGGTCTTCGCGTCGCGTCGGATCGCCTCGAAGAAGTTCTCCCCGTGCCGCTCGACGGAGAGCTGCTCGCCGCCCACCGGCGAGTTGTACTCGATAAAGCGGTCCGTATCCAGATCGACCACGTAGATATTGTAGTAATCCGCCGCCAGCGCCCGCGCGATGTCCAGATAGCTCTCATTCGCGTCCGGATCTCTGACGGACAGCACGGCGATCACCACGGCGAGGGTCCCGCTGACCGGGTTCATGTCGATCTTCCTGACGAGGGTGTGCACCCTCGAGCCGTCCGGCATGGTTTCGTCGAAGAACAGGCGGCTGCCGGTCTCGCCGCACTTGCGCACCGTCTCGATGAACGACGGGCCGTAGCCGATCGGATTCTCGCTGAAATCGACGACGCCCTTCACGGCGTCAAAGCCGAAATACTGCTTCATAAAGGCCCGGTAGGCCCGGTTGCTCCGCACGTACCGGGCGCGCTCCGGGGAGATCTCCAGTATGCCGATGGGCAGCGTGCTGTACGGGCTTCGCAGGGCGATCTCCTCCTCGCTGGAGATCACGCCCAGATCGAACAGGTTCACGCGGCCGATGGATTCAAAGTAGGCGGATTCCTCCGGGTTTTCGTAGCCGATCTGCACGCCCTTCTGGTTCCGCTCCACGATCTCATCGGCCGGTATCGGCCTGCAATAGTAGAAGCCCTGCAGCTTGGAGCAGCCGATGTCCCGCAAAAACAGGACCTGGCTTAATGTCTCCACGCCCTCGCAGACCGCGTCCACGCCCAGCGCGGCGGTCATCTTCATCATCTCGGTGAGTATGATCTTGCCGCGGTCGCCCTCATCGAGCTTCCGCATGAAGCTCATATCGAACTTGATCAGGTCAAATTGGATGCTCTGCAGCACGTCCAGCGAGGAGTAGCCGCTGCCGAAGTCGTCCATCCACACCGGGAAGCCCAGGCTCCGGAAGCGCTCCACCTGCGTCTTCATGAATTCAAAATCGCTGCCGATGACGCTCTCCGTGATCTCGATGGTGATCCTGTTGCGGCTGATGGCGGCGGCGTCCACGCGCCTGCGGATCTCCTCCACGATGTCGCAGGCGTCGAAGTCGGACCGGGACAGGTTGATGGAGTGCGGCACGACGTACAGGCCGGTCGCGGCCTGCCGCCGCATCTTCTCCAGCACCTGGTCCAGCACGTACAGGTCGAGCTTGTAGATGAGCCCGGCGTCCTCCAGCGTCGGTATGAATTCGGCGGGCGACATGAAGCCCTCCACCGGGTCGATCCACCGCGCCAGCGCCTCCTCCTCGCAGACCCTCCCGTTGACGGCCCGTATGATGGGCTGGTAGTAGACCTTGATCCACTTCGAGGCGATGGCGGTGTCGATGTGCGACAGTATGTACTGCCGCCGCCTTATGGCCATGCGCATCTCGTCGCTGTAATGGTTGAGTATGGAGGTGTCCGATTTGGGGATGGCGTCGCAGGCGATCTTCGCCCGGTCGCACGCCGTGCTGACGGGGACGTCCTCTATGCCGACCGAATAGATGCCCGCCCTGACGGGGAGCGAATTGCCGCCGTTCAGGGTCCTGGCGCTCAAAAACAGCCCGCGCAGAACCTCCTCCAGCCCTTCCCCCCGCGTGTACACGGCAAACCGGTCGCCGCCGATGTGGCAGCAGCTCTCCTTGCCGAACGTGCGCTTAAGCAGGCCGGCAAATTCCACCAGCAGCTTGTCGCCCTCGGCAAAGCCGTAGTTGTCGTTGTAGTTCTTCATGCCGTTGAGGTCCATGTAGAGCATGACGGGCTTTCCGTCCTTCTCGACGATGGCCCCCTTCCCGATCTCCGCCAGCGTGAAGAAATGGGTCATGTTGGGCAGCCCGGTCAGGCCGTCGTACCAGCTGGCCCTGAGGATGCTCTCCTCGTGCAGCGCGTTGTTGAACGCCCGGTTCAGCGCGGTGGCCTCGGTATCCTCGCCCTCGGTGTAGGCGCCCTCGTCGGTATACCACACATACGCCAGCCGCACGCCCGTCTTTGTGTAGATGTGCTTCCCGGTGGCGTGGATGATGTGGCAGTCCTGCTCGCGGTATCTCCGCGCCCGGAAGATGGCCTCGTACCTGCCGCTCTCCGTGATGAAGCTGCGGACCGCCTCCTCGATCCTCGGGATGTCGTCCGGGTGGGTATTGTACTGCACATCCTCGTTCAACAGGCGGCACGCCTCCCGCTTGCCCGACAGCTCGAACATCTCGCGGTAGCCGTCGGACAGCGCCAGCGTGTAAATGTGCCCGTCGACAAACTGGTAAACCGCAAGCGGCGTGGGCATCTGCTCGATATTTCTGAGCTCTTCGGCGGAAAACCGGTACCTCCCCATATGTCGCACCCCTTAGTCCTTAAACGCTTCTGCGCACCGTACACGATGATCCCCGGGTTTGGGCCCGGCCTGTATTTACCTATTGATAATATCATAGCATATTTTTCCTGCCTTATCTACCCCAAAAATGATGATTATGCCAAATTGTGTGGTATAATAGGCAAAAGGAACGACACCGCTATACGCAGCAAGGAGGGCCGCCCATGCGTTTTCTTCACATCGCCGATCTTCATCTGGGCAGGCAGATGAACGATCTGTCCCTGCTGGCGGACCAGGCGCACATCCTGCGGCAGATCGAGGGCATCGCGGCGGCGGAGCATGTGGACGCCGTGCTGATCGCCGGGGACGTGTACCAGCGCTCCTCCCCGCAGGCGGAGGCCATGGCGCTGTTCGACGCTTTCGTGTCGGCGCTGGTCAAGATGGGGAAAAGGGTGTTCGTCATCAGCGGCAACCACGATTCCGCGCTTCGGATATCCTACTTTTCCACGCTCATCAGATCCTCCGGCGTGTACGTGTCGGAGGCCTTCGACGGAAAGCTTCAATCCGTCGCTCTGGAGGAAGATATCGTCATATGGATGCTGCCGTTTTTGCGGCCCTCGCAGGTCAAGCGCGCCCTGCCGGAGGCAAAGATTTCCACCTATCAGGACGCCGTGGAGGCGGTGCTTCATCGGGCGGACGTCGACCCAAAGAAGATCAATATACTCCTCTGTCACCAGTTCATCACCGGCTGCGAGACCTCCGATTCCGAGGAGCGCGCCGTGGGCGGGCTGGACGACATCGCCGCCAGCGCCTTCGACGCCTTCGACTACGTCGCCCTCGGGCACATCCACAAGCCCCAGAGGGTGCTTCGGGACACCCTGCGCTACGCCGGCTCGCCGCTCAAGTACTCCTTCTCCGAGGCCCATCATAAAAAGAGCGTGGCCGTCGCCGATGTGCGCGAAAAGGGCGACATCGCCGTGCGCACCGTGCCGCTTCAACCGCTTCACGACGTGCGGCTGATCGATGGCATGCTGGACGAGCTGACGGCCATGCCCTATACCGAGGACTACCTCTGGGTGACGGTGCACGACGAGCTGCCGCCGCCCGACGCCCGGGTGACGCTGAGCGTCAACTTCCCCAACATGCTGAAATACTCCGTCGTCAACGCCCGGACGAAATACGACGTGGACGTGCTCGCCGCGCAGCGCATGGAGCACAAGACCGTCCCCGAGCTGTTCAGCGATTTTTACCGGCTGCAAAACAACGACCAGGCCCCCGGCGAGGCGCACATGAAGGTGCTTCAAAGGGTGCTGCAGGAACTGGAGGAACGCGCATGAAGCCCCTGAAACTGATTCTCTCCGCCTTCGGCCCTTACGCCGGGGAGACCGAGGTGGATTTCACACAGTTCGGCGAGGACGGCATCTACCTGATCGCCGGGGACACCGGCGCGGGCAAGACCACGATATTCGACGCCATCAGCTTCGCCCTCTACGGCGAGGCCTCCGGCGGCAGGCAGCGGCGAAAGAGCCGGTCCTTCCGGTCGGACTACGCTTCCGCCAGGGTGGAGACCTTCGTGGAGCTGACCTTCCGGCACAGGCATGAGACGTGGCGCATACGGCGCAATCCCGAGTACGAGCGCCCAAAGAAGTCCGGCGAGGGCACCACCACCCAGACGGCCAACGCGAGCCTGACGAACGTTGCGTCCGGCGAGGTCATCGAGGGGCTAAAGGACGTCGGCGAAAAGGTGTATGAGATCATGGGACTGACCCAGGACCAGTTCACCCAAACGGTGATGATCGCGCAGGGGGACTTTTTGAAGATCCTCAACGCCTCCTCCGACGAGAGGCGCGCGCTGTTCCAGAAGCTGTTCAACACCTCGATCTACGCCGATTTACAGTGGAAGCTGAAGGACATGAACGCCGCCTGCATCAGGGAGCGGGAGGACCTGAACCGGCGCATCGTCATCGCGGCGGGGAAGATCGACCCGGAGCCCGATTTCCCGGAGCGGGAGGATGTGGAGCGCTGCAAGGGCGACGCCAAGTACGCCGACCTGCTCTCGGAGTGCCTTTCGCGCCTGATCGAAACAGAGCGCGCCGCCCGCGATAAGGCGGAACAGGATAAGAAGGTAGCCGGGGAACAGGCGGACGCCCTCATCGCCGCCATCGAGCAGGGCCGGGCGGTCAATGCGGATTTCGACGCGCTGGAGAAGGCAAGGGCGGCGCTGGCGGCGCTGCTTAATCGTCAGAGCGCCATGGACGACCTCGAAGACCGCCTGGGCAAAGCGCGCAGGGCGGAGAAGCTCAAGCCGGACGAGGCGCTGCTAAGCGGCAACGTCGAGGCGATCCGGAGGCAGCAAGCGGAGCTCGACGCCGCGGCGGCGTCCGTGACATCGGCACGGGACGCCCTGCCGGAGGCCGAGGCCCGGCAGAAGGCCGCCGAGGCCCGCGCGCCGGAGGCGGACGCGCTGCTGGCCTCGGCGCGGAAGCTGTCCGACTGCGTCCCGGTATTGAAGGACCTCGAAAAACAGCAGAAAAAGCTGGAAAGGCAGAGGCAGCAGATGGCCAGGCTGCTGGAGGCAAGCCGGCAGGCCGATACCGCCTATGCGGCGGCCAAGGAGGGCTACTACCGCAGCCAGGCGGGGCTTCTGGCGGCGGAGCTTACGGACGGCCAGCCCTGCCCGGTGTGCGGCGCGCTGTCCCACCCGCGCAAGGCGCAGCTGACCGGCGACGCCGTCACGCGGGAGGAGATGGAGGAAGCGGACCGTCGCCACCGCGAGGCCGCCGACGCCCTGCATCGCGCGGACAACGACCTCACTGCCATACAGGCCGCGGTGGACGCGGGCGCGGCGCGGCTTCGGGAGATGGACGTCGCGGCGGGCGAGACGGAGAAGCACCTGGAGGCGCGCGTCGCCGACATGGAAGCCCGGGCGAGGCAGTACCGGGACACCATCGAGAAGAGCCGGAACGATTGCAATGATCTGAGGCTGCGGCTGGAAAAGAGCCAGACCGTCGTGGAGCAGGGGCAGAAGCGCCTCGCCGCCCTGCTGGAGGAAAAGGGTCGGCTGGAGGGGCAGTTCCTTGAGCACCTCGCCGCCGCGGGCTTTGAGGACGCGCAGGCGTACCGGCTTTCAAAAATGCCCGATAAGGACGTCCGCGACGTCGAAAAACGGCTCAGGACCTACGGCGAGCAGCGGCAATCGCTGTCCGACCAGGCGGCCAATCTCGATGTGAAGCTCAATGGGAAGGAACGCATCGACCTCACCGGCATGGAGCGTGGGCAGCGGGAATATAAGGCCAAAAAGGAGGCCGCCGAGGTGTCGGAGGCCGCGCTGGTGAAGAAGCTGGCGCTGCACGAGGACGCCATGGCGGAGATCAGGTCCGCCCGCAGGCAGCAGAAGCGCCGGGAGGCGCACTGGGCGGTGGTCCGGGACCTGTACAACTGCTGCGCGGGCATCGCCGGCGGCAGCCGACGGGCCAAGCTGACCTTTGAGGCCTACGTGCAGCAGTACTACTTCAAGCAGGTGGTGGCCGCGGCCAACCGGCGGCTGAGCGTGCTGACCGACGGGCTGTTCACGCTGCGCTGCAAGGAGGAGGCCCGGGACCGGGTGCGCCAGAGCGGCCTGGACCTGGACGTGCTCGACCGTGGCACCGGCCAGTGGCGCGACGTGAGCACGCTGTCCGGCGGCGAATCGTTCCTGGCCAGCCTGGCGCTGGCGCTGGGGCTTTCAGACGTGGTGCAGGCCCAGAGCGGCGCGATCCGCATGGAGGCCATGTTCATCGACGAGGGCTTCGGCACCCTGGACGACAACGCCCTGCGCAACGCCCTGCGGGTGCTCGCCGACCTGGCCGACGGCAAGCGGCTGATCGGCATCATATCCCACGTGCGCGAGCTGGAGGAGCGCATCGAAAAGCAGCTGGTCGTGATCAAGACGCCGAGGGGCTCGAAAATCACGCCCGTCGTATAGTTTCGCATTTCCCCCTTGCCCGCGCCCCGCGGCTATGATAAAATAGAGCCGTACCGGGCACCATTGATCCATCCCCACTGATCGGAGTTGTAGAGTTCATGCTGTTTACCTGTCCGCGCTGTCATTACACGTTCGCGTCCGCCGACACGCCCGCCATGTGCCCAGACTGCGGGCACAACCGGGTCGTCCCCTCCACCGATGTGGAGTACGACCGGTTCTACGAATCGACCCTCGCCGTCCTCCGGGAGGAGGCGGAGCCCGGGATGTCCGCCGACGAGCGGAACTGGACCCGCGTGCTGCTCTACCTGAACCGGCCCCGCGCCTCCTACTTCACCGCCGCCTTCCTGCGCGGGCACATACTCGACGCCACGCCGGAGATCACGCTGGACACCTACAAGAGCATGCGCTGGGAGTTCTTGCGCAAGGTGAGCGCGGACAAGGCCGCGCTGGCCGCCGAGAAGATCGTGGAGCCGGAGTACATGCTGCGGGACGGCGCGGGCGCGCCGGTGGTCGCCAACTGGGAGCGCTTCGGCCTGGCGCTCCAAACGCTGTACGCCTTCGAGACGCCCGACCCCCACGCGGTCCCCGGGACGGATGCCGTGCAGGCCATCAGCCTCGAGCGCATCACGGAAAACCCCACGGAGGCGTACAACCGCTTCATACGCGCATGGCTGGGCCTGGTGTCGGAGAGCAGCCTGCGGCGCGGCGTGGAGCTGTGACCGCCCCGGCAGCTCGGACGGTTCCGCCCGGGAGTATCCCCGACGGGTGTTTTTTCACTGTACGACCGTATTGAAAGGAGTGTTCACCATGAAGCTTTCCACGTAAAAGAGGCTCTGTCTGTTTCTCGCGGCGGCGCTGCTGACGGCGCTGCTGCCCGGCGCGGCGCTGGCCGAGGCCGACACCCACGTGGTCATACTGGCCACCTCCGACATGCACGGCAATATCTGGAGCTATTCCTACGAGGACAACGCCGAGAGCGCCAACAACGGCATGGCCCGCCTGTACACCTACATCGAGCAGGTCCGGGCGGAGAACCCCGTCGTCTTCCTGGTGGACGGGGGCGACGACATCCAGGGCACCATCATGACCGACGACATCGCCAACAAGGCTCCCGAGAACGAGCATCCCGTCATCGCCGCCATGAACTTCATGGGCTACGACGCCATGACCCTGGGCAACCACGAGTTCAACCGGGGCATCGACGCCATGAAGGCCATACTGGGCCAGGCGAATTTACCGTGCTGGGCGCGAACGTGCTGGACGGGGACGGCCAGCCCGTCACCGGGAAGGGCTGGGTGATCGTGGAGGACAACCCGGAGGTGGACATCCTCCAGGTGGCCCACATGCACATCACGGTCAATGACAAAATCGGCGAGACGCCCATGGTCGGCGTGCGCAACCCCGGCCGTGAGATCGCCCGCATCGACGTGACGCTGGATCAGGGCAAGAAGATCAAGGACATCTCCACCGAGATCGTGGACATGGCCGACTACGAGCCCAGCCCGGCGATCCGGGAGATCCCCGTCGTGAAGGCGCTGCACGAGCAGACCATCAGCTTCATACAGGGCGGCGTCGGCGAGGACGGCGAGCAAGGCGAGCCGCTGAAGGACGACCAGGTGTTGAAGCTGGCGGTCAATAACTACCGCTATTCCTCCGGCATCAAGGCCCAGAACCTGGCCGCGGGCAAGCGGGACTGGGAGTCCTCCAACTCCATACGGGACATGATCGTGGACTACTTCGCCAAGAACTCCCCCGTCGCGCCTACGGTGGACGACAACTGGCGCATCACCGGCGTCGACCTGTCCAAGGACGACCCGCGCCGCGCCGAGATCATCGGCTACATCAACGAGGGCCTGCTGCCGACGCCCTACGACAAGAGCTACAACCTGGCGGACTATGACGCCCTCGTCGCCGAGGCGGAGGCCAATCGCGCCGCGGACGACACCGTGGAAGCGCACGAGTCCCATTAATTGAGCGACGACGCCCCCCGCCGAAGCGGCGTCAGGGGTTGTCGTCGGAACCGTCATACCCGCCGTAATCGTCGGGCTCCGTATCGGCCGCGCCGGAATCCTCCGGCGCGGCTGTTTCTTCGGGCGCTTCGGTTTCCTCGGGCGCTTCGGTTTCCTCGGGTTCCTCGGTCGCCTCGGGCGCTTCGGTCGCCCCGGGTTCCTCGGTCGCCTCGGGTTCGTCCGTGGCGGCGGCGTCCGTGCCGTAATAGGCCGGCGCTGCCGTCTCGTCGGGTGTGTCCGCCGCGGCCTCCCCCGGGTCCCAGTCCCGGGTCAGCACGATGGGCAGCCCGCCCAGCGCGCTGGAGAGCGTCGCGCCGTCCCAGAAGAAGGTCATGGACTGGTCCCCGTAGGTAAAGGTGACGTCGGAGAAGCCGTCGAAGCTCCAGGTGCCCGAAAAGCTCTCGATGCCGATCGGCAGGTCGTCGTACACCTGGACGTCAAATGTGGAATCCGCGTTGATGGTGCAGTACATGGCGACGCTCATGTACTCCGGCGACCAGGTGCCCACCAGACCGGCCCTGTCGAGGGGCTCCGCGACGGCGCAGCCCGTCACCGCGGCGCACAGCAGAAGCATCAGCAGCGTTTTCAGTATCTTCATGGCCATAAACCTCGCTTTTTGGAATAAGATGATGGAAACGTACATTTATTATACTACAGGCGCCCGGGCGTGGCAACCGGGAAATGGATATCATGCTGACCCTTCCCATTCCCGTCATAAAAAAGCGCGAAATTTAAATGTTGACAATCCATTATGCCTGTGTTAAAATATGGTTTGCACACTTAAAGGAAAGGAGGTATGGCTATGAGGCTCATATCCAGCCAGTCCATCAATTCCACATCGCTGCCGCCGGCGCTGATCCGCATCCTTCACGATCACGGCATCCACACCATCGGCGCGCTGATGCAGACGGACGCCTATAAAGCGGTGTCGAGCGGCCGCTACGATCTCGATTTGATCCGCGAGGTGAACGGCCTGCCCATCGACGCGCTGCGCTGGCTCATCGAGGAGGCATCCGCGTGAGGCCCGCGGGCTTGCCGGAGAAATCAGGCGGGCCGAAATAGTTTATTAATATTTGCGAAATAATCAGCAGTTGGTAAAATATGCTTGACAAGCCCAATGGTTATATTATATAATGAGCATGTAACGGAATACATAAAGATTGGGCGAAAGAGTGTCGCCCCGCCGGAGGGCATGCCGACGCCGTCGGGCTCATAGTCATATAGCGTAAACGGCTGCCCAGGGCGCTTCAAACGGGGTTTCAAAGGCCGTCCCGGCGGCTTTGAAATAGATACTTTCCTGGGCGAACTATCCCGGCAGGCCGTCCAGGTCAATGCGCGGAGGGAAGGGCTCCGCCGCGACGATAATTTGGAAGGAGACGATACCCATGAAGAAGAATAACAAGGGCTTTACCCTGGCTGAGCTGCTGATCGTCGTTGCGATCATCGCCGTGCTCGTCGCCATCGCCATCCCGGTGTTCACCAGCCAGCTCGAGAAGAGCCGTGAGGCCACCGACCTCGCCAACGTCCGCGCGGCGTATGCCGAGATCGTCACCCAATACCTGGAGAATGATGCGTCTCACAGCATCACCGTTAAAGTCAATCAGAAGCAGTCTAAGTGGCAACAGCTTGGCTCTACGAATAATTCTGTCGCTTACATCGGAACGAGCATTGGCAGCACCGGCAGGATTTCAGTAGAGGCGAAGACTACTGGCACCTACAACGTGAAGATTTCTAAAAGCGGCAAAGTAACCGTCGACTAATTTTCATACAACATACCATATGCTTTGCTGGAACACCCGGGAAGGTTTCGGCAGGCATAGAGCCCCGAAGGCGCCGCCTCTTGCATGCAGGGCGGCGCCTTTTCAGGCGCTTGCGGGAAAAGCCCCTGACCTGTAATGGTGCAGGGTGTAGGGGGCAATGGGAAGAAGCAATATGCCCCCGTAGGGGCTGTTGCATTAACGTAAAGATGCACAAAACCATTAAGAAATAGTGCGGGCGATGAGGGCATCGCCCCTACGCTACGCACTGATTAAGGGACTTTTCACGTATGACAGAGGCTAAAACGTCTGAAATCTCTGCCTGCTCGTAGGGGCGATGCCCTCAT
>JAFRFY010000066.1 GCA_017434085.1 Clostridia bacterium | reverse complement strand
CCGCCTCCATCAGTCGGCGCACGCGCTTGCGGCTGACATCATCGCCGCCTTCGCGCAGCTGATGACAAATCTTCCGCGCATCGTAGATGCGATTGCTCTCGTAGAAAATGTTCTTGATCTTCGTCGTCAGTGCCCGATCCTGGACCTTTCGCACACTGTCCCTGCGCTTCTGGTGTTCATAATACCCTTGTCGGCGCACCTCCAGCAGCCTGCATGCCTGGCTGACACCGACCTCCCCCGCGGCTTTCTCGATGGCTGCATACTTCACTGCGGGTTCTTTGCAAAGTATGCCGACACTTTTTTTAGAAAGTCGTTCTCCGCCTCCAGCTCGCGTATGCGTCGCCTCAGTTGCTGAAGTTCCCTCTCCTGCGCGCTGGCGTCGGCCCGCACCGGCTCCCCCTTGAACGCGCCTTCCGGATTGATCGCGTACTGTCGCTTCCACTTCCATAACGTGTTCTCGTGGATGCCATACTCATTGGCAACGCTCAGCGGACTGCGTCCGCCTTCCGTTACCAGCTTCACTGCCGCGATCTTCTCCTCGCGGCTGAACTCACTCTTGCGTCCCATTCCTGCGGCCTCCTTCTGTGTTGGTTCTATTATACCACACTTTTCCGTTGTCCGCAGGTTCGGGGCCAGGGCATCCCTAATCCCTAATCCCTCAAACCCCACCCCACATACCGAAAAGAGGTAACCACATTGAATATCACTCGCAATGATCTTCGCAACATCGCCATCATCGCCCACGTTGACCACGGCAAGACCACGCTGGTGGACGAGATGCTGAAGCAGGGCGGCGTGTTCCGCCAGAACCAGCAGGTGGCGGACCGCGTCATGGACTCCAACGACCTGGAGCGGGAGCGCGGTATCACGATCCTGTCCAAGAACACCGCCGTGCACTACAACGGCGTGAAGATCAACATCGTGGACACCCCCGGCCACGCGGACTTCTCCGGCGAGGTGGAGCGCGTGTTGAAGATGGTCAGCGGCGTGCTGCTGCTGGTGGACAGCTTCGAGGGCCCCATGCCCCAGACCCGCTTCGTTTTAAAGAAGGCGCTGGAGCTGAATTTGAAGGTCATCATCGTGGTGAACAAGACGGACCGCCCCGACGCCCGCTGCGACGAGGTGGTGGACGAGACGCTGGAGCTGCTGATCGACCTGGACGCCAGCGACGAGCAGCTGGACAGCCCCATCATCTACGCCTCGGGCCGCACCGGCACCGCCACCACCGACTGGAAGGTGCCCGGTACCGACCTGCGGCCGCTGTTCGACGCCATACTCGAGCACATCCCTGCCCCTGAGGGCGATCCGGACGGAGCGCTGCAGCTACTGGTGTCCACCATCGACTACAACGACTATGTGGGCCGCATCGGCGTGGGTCGCATCGAGCGGGGCTGCATCGAGGCGGGTCAGATGGCCATCCGCTGTGTGTACGATTCCGCCTTCGTGTCCGCCCCGGCGCGGCTGGCGGGCCTGTTCGAGTTCGACGGCCTGAAGCGAGTCAACGCCGAGAGGGCCGAGGTGGGGGACATCGTGGCCGTGTCCGGCTTCACGGACCTGCTGATCGGCGACACCATCTGCCCCCCGGCGATGGCCGAGCCACTGCCCTTCGTGAAGATCGACGAGCCCACGATCTCGATGACCTTCTGTGTCAACGACAGTCCCTTCGCCGGCACCGAGGGCACCTACGTGACCTCCCGCCACCTGCGCGCGCGGCTGGAGAAGGAGGCCCTGACCGACGTTTCCCTGCGGGTGGAGGAGACAGAGAGCACCGACGCCTTCCGGGTGTATGGACGCGGCGAATTGCACCTGTCCATACTGATCGAGAACATGCGCCGCCAGGGCTATGAGTTCGCGGTGACCAAGCCGGTGGTGCTGTACAAGGACATCGACGGCGTGAAGTGCGAGCCCATGGAGCGGCTGGTGTGCGACGTGCCCACCGAGTTCTCCGGGGCGGTGATCGACAAGATCGGCCGACGGCGCGGCACGCTGCTTTCGATGAACGGTGAGAGCCGCATGCGCCTGGAGTTCATCGTGCCTTCCCGCGGCCTGTTCGGCTACAGGAGTGAATTCCTCACCGACACCCGGGGCGAGGGCGTCATGAGCGCCGTGTTCGAGGATTACGAGCCGGTCAAGGGCGACATTCCCAGCCGCAACACCGGCGCGCTGGTGGCCTGGGAGGACGGCATCTCCACATCCGATGCCCTGTTCAACATCCAGGACCGGGGCGAGCTGTTCATCGAGCCGGGCGTGAAGGTGTACAACGGCATGATTATCGGTCGCAATTCCCGCCCCGGCGATATTGACGTGAACGTGTGCAAAAAGAAGCACATGACCAACAGCCGCAACTCCGCCGCCGCCGAGGAAGCCCTCAAAATTACTGGCGTCCACGTGCCCACCCTGGAGGAGGCTATGGAGTTCATCGACGACGACGAGCTGGTGGAGATCACCCCGAAGTCCATCCGCATGCGCAAACGCATTCTGGGCACCGAGGCGAGAAAGAAGCTGGAAGCCAGAAAAAAGAACGGTTGATAAGGCAAAGCCGCACGCGAAAGCGTGCGGTTTTTTCAACGTTTTGATATTGTTGAAATTATTACGATATTATATCTGTTCAGCCCGATAAATCAGATTTTATCCCCCATCTTCTTCAGCTCCGCCACCATCTGAGGGATCAGTTCGATCACGCGGTCGATGGGCTGGTAGCACTGGGCGGGGAGCAGGCGCACGGCGTCGGGGCCGGTGACGAGGAAGCCCAAGGGTTGCACCGTCACGCCCGCGCCGGCACCGCCGGCGAAGGGAGGTTCGGTGGGTGGGGTGGCCGGCCGTGGGTTGACAGCGCCGCCACCGGCTACAAAGCCGAAGCTGACCCTTGAAATGGGTACCACGGTGGCGCCGTCCGCCGTGGCGATGGGCTCGCCCACGACTGTGTTCACGTCGATCATGTCCCGGATGCTCTCCAGGGTGGTGTTCATCAGGCCTTCAATCGGATGTCTGTCCATCTGGCAATCCTCCTGCGGATGTTTTCGAACCGGCTCATGGCCATCGCCCACATACTCTGCCCGGAACGCAGCCGAATCATACCCTGAAGCTCCAGGCAAAGCCCGTCCCCGTCGAACACCGGCGTCACGTCCACCACTGCCCGGCCCGCCCCCAGCGCCCGCAGCGCCCCGCAGGCCAGGGCGGT
>JAFRFY010000065.1 GCA_017434085.1 Clostridia bacterium | reverse complement strand
TCCGGGCATCCCGAATCTCTGCCCGTCCGTAGGGGCGATGCCCTCATCGCCCGGTTCACTGACATGCTAACCCTTGACGGAGCCGGAGGTCAGGCCGGCGATGAAGGTCTTTTGCGCGAACAGATAGATGACGACGATCGGCACCACGGCCATCACCGCGCCGGGCATCAGCACGTCGAAGGCGTTGCCGTAGGGGGTGATGGTGGTGCCCATGCCGATGGGGATGGTGAACTTCTCGTTGGTGCTCAAAACGATCAGCGGCCACAGCAGGTTGTTCCAGCTGTTCATGCAGGACAGTATGGTCATGGCGCCGAAGGCGGGGATCATGATGGGCACCATGATCCTGAAGAACACGCCGTAGTCCGTGCAGCCGTCGATGCGCCCCGCCTCCAGAAGCTCCTTCGGCAGGCCGGACACGTACTGCCGGAAGAAGAACACCATGAACGGCGGCACCAGGTAGGGCATGATCACGCCGAAGTAGCTGTCGGTCAGCTTGGCGCGTATGAGCATGCGGTAGAGGGGCAGTATCAATATCTCGAAGGGCATCATCATCACGATCAGCACGACGGTGAATATGACGTTCTTGCCCCTGAAGTCGTACATCGCCAGGCCGTAGCCCACCAGCGAGCCGAAGAACAGGCCCACGGCGGTCTGCATGATCATGATCACGGCGCTGGAGCGGTACCAGCACCAGTAGATGCCGTCGCGGTAGGTGTTGAGCGCCGCGTAGTTGGAAAACGACGATATGCCGGGCTCAAAGGTCAGGCTCAGGCCGTTTCGGAGCATCTCCTGGCCGGGCTTTAAGGAGCTTAAAAACATAAACGCGAAGGGCAGCATGGCGAATATGGCGATCAGGATCATAAGCCCCGTGGCCAGCACCGTCAGCACCACGCCCCTGCGGTCAACATAGCGCTTCTCCATGCTCACGCCTCCTTTTTGAAAAATCCCATCAAAATCAGCTGGACCAGGTTCACGCCCAGCACCAGCACCAGCAGCGTCAATCCCACGGCGGAGGCCAGGCCCATGTTGTTCTTGTAGAAGCCCATCAGGTACATGTAGCCCACGATGGTGCGCCCCACGCCGCCGGGGTTGTTCTGCTGCCAGAGGGCGACGGACTCCGTGAACATGGCGAAGCCGCCCAGCACCGTGATGGTGATCACGTATATCAGCACCGGCTTGATGCCGGGAAGGGTCACGTGGAAGAACTTGCTGAACGCCCCGGCGCCGTCGATCTCCGCGGCCTCATAGAGGTCCGTGGGGATGGCCTGTATGCCGGAGAGGTAGTAGATGATGTTGACGCCCATCCAGCGCCACAGCGTCAGTATGATCAGCACCATGTTGCCGGTGTCGGCGTACATCAGCCAGTCCCGCGGCTCCTTGCCGAACATCTGCACCAGGCGGTTGACCGGGGCCGTGGGCAGCGTGCCGAAGGCCAGGCGGAACACGATGCCCGCCACGATGATGCTGGTCAGCGCGGGAATGAAGAACAGCGACTTGAAGAAGGCGGAGAACTTCACGAACTTGGAGTGCAGTATCACCGCCACCAGCAGCGGCACGGAGGTGAGCACCACCACGTCCCAGAAGGCGTAGCGCGCCGTGGTCTCCAGCGCCTGGACGTAGTTGCGGGAGAACAGGCGCTCGTAGTTCTTGAAGCCGATCCACTCCACGCTCGTCGGGCCCTCGATGCGCTGGAAGCTCATCAGTATGGTGGCGATGGTGGGATACAGGTACACCACCAGGAAGTAGATCACAAACGGCGCCACAAACACGTAGGGCACCACCTTGGGGTCGGTCAGAAAGCCGCCCCGACGCCTGTCGGACAGGGATTGCTTTTGCATAGGCTGAACCTCCTCGCCAGGGGCGGGATATGGGGATGCGGGTATCTCTCAAACAAGTGGAAAGCCGAAAGGGGTCGCGCCCCCTTCGGCTGTCTGTGGGGTAAGGTCGGGGATCAGAAGATCTGATCGCGCAGCTCCTGGGCGCAATCCTTGGCGATGTCCTCGACGGGCTTGTCGCTCATCACCAGGTCGTAGGCCATCTGGTTGCGCACGATATCGCCGGCCGCCGGGAAGTACTCGGTGATGCAGGTGTCCGGGATGTCGTCCAGCACGGTCTTGAGCATATCGAAGATGGTGTCGTCATAGTAGTCGAAGAACTTGTTGGGGGCCTTCATCTCCTCGGAGCCGTACACGTCGGTCATGATCGGGTCGAAGCCCAGGATCAGCCAGGTGTCCACGCAGCCCTCGAAGGACAGTGTGGCGTAGGCCAGCCACTGCTTGGCGACCTCCACGTTCGGGCTGGTCTTGACCACCGCGGTGCCGGTGCCGCCCATCTGAGCGGACTTGTGACCGCCGTCGGGCCACAGGGGCATCGGGGCGACCTTCATCTTGCCGGCCAGGTCGGGCATGTAGTCGGTGAAGCGGTTCAGATACCAGAACGGCATGCTGACGGAGGCGCAGTTGCCCGCGTTCATCCAGCCGTAGTACTCCTCGGAGTGATGGTTGCCGCCCGGGCAGGGCACCGCGGTGCCGTCCTCGAGCATGCTGCGCATGAAGGCCAGGGTGTCGATGACGACCTGCTCGTCCATGCGGACCTCGTTGTCGGGGGTCAGCCAGTCGCCGCCGTGCTGGTTCACCAGCGGATAGATGCTCCAGCAGTCCTTGGACTCCCAGGTGCACATCGGCTTGCCGGTCTTCTCCAGCACGATCTTGCCGGCCTCATGATAGTCGTCCCAGTTCTTGATGGTGGTGTAGTCCACGCCGGCCTCCTCGAGGATCTCGGTGTTGTACCACACGATGCAGGCGCCGATGTGGTGGTCGATGCCGTAGTACTTGCCGTCCTTGGCGTAGTTGTTGAAGCGGCTCATGACCAGGTGGTCCTTGATGGGCTCCACGACGTCGTTGAGCTCGGCCAGCTGGATGTCGCCCTTGAGGTAGTTGGCGAACATGTTGATCTCGATGTCCACGATGTCGGGCGCGCCCTCGCCGGACTGCAGGGCGATGGTCAGCTTGTTGTGCATATCCTCATAGGGATAGACCTGCATGTCGATGTCCAGCTTGGGGTTGTCGGGATTCGCGTTCCACTTCTCCAGCATCTCCTTGTAGAGCTGGGTGTGGAGCTCCTGGAAGGTCCAGAGGGTCAGGTGGATCGGTTCTTCCTCCGCGAGCGCGCCGAACATGCCGAATACCATCAGCGCGGCCAGCAGAACAGCCAGCAGTTTCTTCATGGGATATGCCTCCTTCTCTCTGTGGGGATTAACGTCATATTCCCCACTCTTACCCCTATGTTAACGTTATCCTTTGTATTTGTCAAGCCCTTTTTTGGCGAATTGACGTATTTTTTTATATTTATGTTTGCAAAATCGGTCAAATGATGTTATAGTATACTCAGAATTGCGAAAAGAAGGGGTCCGGCATGAACACGTCCCGCGTCACACTCAAGGATGTCGCCGCCGTGTGCGGCTACACCGTCAACACGGTATCCCGGGCGCTGCGGGGCGACCGGCGGCTGTCGGAGGCCACGCGGGAGCGCATCTGCGCGGTGGCCCGGCAGATGGGCTACGCCCCCAACCAGATCGCCAGCTCCCTGCGCTCCGGGCGCACGCGGATATTCGCGGTGATCCTGGGCAGCATGTCCAACCCCTTCTACGGCATCATGACCGACACCATACAGGACGCCGCCCAGCAGGCGGGCTACTCCGTGATGATCATGTGCAGCCGGGACGACGCCGAATCCGAGCGGCAGCTGGCGGAGCAGGCCATCGCCCGCCGGGTGGACGGCATACTGCTGTTCCCCACCGCCGACAGCCGGCCCACCATAAAGCGGCTCAGGGAGGCGGGCATGCCCTTCGTGCTGATGTCCCGCTATCTCGCCCCCGGGGAGGCGGACAGCGTGGTGTGCGACGAAGCCCGGGGCGCGTACCTGGCGACGATGCACCTGGTGGAGCACGGCCTTCGGCGGCTGGCCTACGTTTCGGGCAGCACGGTGGTGTTCTCCAGCGAACAGCGCATCAAAGGCTTCCTCGACGCCTGCGCCGACGCGGGCATCCCGGAGGAGGACCGCCGGGTGTGGGTGCTCAACGACCGGCCCGCCTCGCCGCGGAGCCTGTCGGAGAACGTGAGTTTCCTCATCGGCAAGCTCCGGGAGCTGAAGGCGGAGGGCTTCGACGGGCTGTTCGTATTCTGCGACGTGCAGGCCTGGCACGTGCTCTACACGCTGCAAAACGCCCCGGACATCGGCGTGGACGACTTCGGCATCGTCAGCTTCGACAACATCGAGGGCGCGCTGGCCTTCCCCATCCCCCTGTGCAGCATCGGCTGCGACTACGCCGAGATGGCCCGCCAGGGCATCGAGCTGCTCCGCGCCCGCATCCACGGCGACCCCCGGATGCCGCAGACCGTGGTGTGCCCGGTGCATCTGATCTGCCGGGGGAGTTGCGGGAGGATGAGGGAATAGGGATTATGCAATCAATACAATACAATACAAAGGAGCTGTTTTAGATGATGGATCACAGACAAAGAGCGACGGAACTGTTTCAGGAGGGATACAACTGTGCGCAGGCGGTGTTTTGCGCCTTTACGGACGTCACCGGGCTGGACCTGGAGACCTCGGCGCGGGTGGCGTCCTCCTTTGGCGGCGGGCTGGGGCGGCTTCGGGAGGTCTGCGGCGCGGTGAGCGGCGCGGCCATGGTGCTGGGCATGGCGAAGGGCTATGCCGACCCGAAGGACGTTCCGGCCAAGAAGGACCACTACGCCCGGGTGCAGGACTTCGCCGCGCGGTTCAGGGAGACCGAGGGCTCCATCATCTGCCGGGAGCTGCTCTCCGGCGGCAATCCCCAGGCCGCCCGGCCCGGCGGCGAGCCCGAGGCGCGCACCCCGGAATTTTATAAGAAGCGTCCCTGCCCGGAACTCGTCGCGCGGGCGGTTGAGATCGTGGAGGAAATGCTTGGAGGGAATTAGAGTGTGTTTCTAAAATGCCTGCAGCGCAATTACGGCGTCTTTGCCTGCATTTAGAAACACACTCTAGGATTCCCCCATCACCTTTTCCTCCGGTCATGCGTCTTATAGTACTCCGCCTTATCGCGGTACATGGCATCGTCGGCGCGCTTGAACACGGCGTGATAGGCGGTGTCTTCGCCGGGGCGGACGGTCGCCCAGCCCCGGGAGAGGGCGAGGGGCACGCCGTAGGGGCCGGGGGTCCGGTTTTTCGCCACGATGGCGTCGTCGAGGCGGTCGAACAGCGCGCGCATGGCCTCCGGGGCGGTCTCCGGCAGCACGGCGATGAACTCGTCCCCGCCGATGCGGTACAGGTTCCCCCTGCCGAACACGTCACAGAGCAAATGCGCAGTATCGGTGATGGCGATGTCGCCGCACTCGTGCCCGCGGCTGTCGTTGATGGCCTTTAAGCCGTTGAGATCGAACACCGCCACGGAGAAGGCCGCGTCCCCCTCGGCGATGCGGGCGTCCAGCTCCCTGACCCGGTCGATGTAGGCGGCCTTGTTGCCGATGCCGGTCAGCGCGTCGGTGATGGCCAGCTCGCTGAGCCTGCGGTTGGCCTCCTCCAGCTTGGCGTTGACCTCCGCCAGCTCCTCGGTGGTGGCCTTGATGAAGGTGGCCATGCGGTTGATCATGGACACCTTGCCCTCGAAGCTGTGGTCCGCCATGCGGATCTCCTGCTCCGGGTGGGGCCGGGGCTCCCCCTCCCGCAGGCCCACGATGACCTGCGTGACGTTGTGCTGGTTGACGAAGCCGTTGGTGCGCAGAAACTCGCCGGAGGTGTAGAAGCCGGAGGTGGGCGCGACGATCTGGTAGGGCTCGGTCTCCTTGCCCACCTCGGCGTTGCCCCAGAAGGTGCGCCGTGCGGCGCAGGAGAACACCAGTATGCACTCGGGGGCGAACTTCAGCAGCCGGTTGCCCTCCTGCCACACGGAATCGAGTATGGTCCAGGGGTCTCCGTAGGCGATGCGGGCCTTGACGCCCTGGTCGATGTCCGCGGTCATGGTGAGGGAGCCGTCCGGGTTGCTGGCCGTGGGCGCGCGCATGATGTCGATGCCGTTGAGCCGGTACAGAAACGGGAACTCCAGCGTGTTGTAGAAGAAGTTCTCGTCGTTTTTGATGTGCAGGTACTTGTAGTAGGTCTCGTAGGCGGGGCGGCCGTTGAGCTCCAGCAGCATCTCGCCCCGCGTGGCCGTCACGTCCAGGTACAGGCCCAGGGGCTTCCAGCCGGTGACGTAGCCGGTGTCGATGTGCAAATCCTCGCCGCCCAGCAGCACGAACACCACGCTCTTCTCCTGGTAGCCGCCGTCGCCGGAGAACACGCAGGCGTCGCTGCGGTCCAGATCCTCGCAGAACGCGCCGCCGCCGAACACCTGCACGCCCTCGGGCAGCCGGGACAGCCCGTCGCACAGCGCCGACACCGACATGCCGCGGATCGTCACCAGCATGCCCACGGCCTTGACCCAGGGCCGCGCGCGCACCTCGTCGCACAGCCTGCGGGTCACGTCCGTCTGCGTCTCGGCGGTCAGCGGGTACTGCAGGGTCTCCACCCGCGTGGTGGGGTACTCGAACAGCGTGCACGCCGCGGCGAAGGCGTTCCCGCAGAAGTCCCCGTTCATGATGTTGCCGTTGGAGGAGCAGCCCACGATGAGTGCGCCGGGCAGCTGGTCGCGTATGCGCCCGCACACCCGCTCGATCATCTCCCGGTCCAATATATCGGTATAGAGCTGTATCACGGCGGTGGAGTACAGGTTGTTCCTGTGCCACTGCCTGATTTTGCGAAGCTCCGCGTCCAGCGCGGCCTCCGTCCTGAATGAAAACTGCAACTGCCTCATGGGCAAACCTCCCCCTTCGGCGCTGTGCGCCGGGCCTTATTTACCATTATACACACAAGAATCACGATTGTCCACCGAAAAATAACGCACTATGATATTTTTGTCACCCTTTCAGGTAACCCTTTTAATCCCTCGAAGCCCGTGAATTAACTCAAAATAAACCTTTTCTTTTTCGGGATTGTATGCTATAATTCAATAGATAGCTATCTATTTATGATAGTCGATTGTGCCAGAAAAACCGTGCAGACAACGATACAAGGAGGAGGATTACCGCATGGGACACCTGAAGACTGAGGCCGTGGAGAAGATCCGCGAGATCTGCGGCAGGTACAGGGACGAGAACACGCCGCTGATGATGATCCTCAGCGACATCCAGAACGAATACGGCTACATCCCCCTGGAGGTGCAGGAGATCGTCTCGGAGGAGACGGGCATCTCCGTGGCGGAGATCTACGGCGTGGTGACGTTCTACTCGTTCTTCTCGCTGACGCCCAAGGGCCGGTTCGTGATCGGCTGCTGTCTGGGCACGGCGTGCTACGTGAAGGGCGCGCAGCAGGTGATCGACAAGTTCTCTGAGGAGCTCAAGATCAAGCCCGGCGAGACCACCGAGGACGGCATGTTCACGCTGGACGCGCTGCGGTGCATCGGCGCCTGCGGCATCGCCCCGGCGGTGAGCATCAACGGCAAGGTTTACCCGAAGATGACCGTCAGCCAGGTGCGCGAGGTCATCGCGCAGCAGTATCTGATCGTCGAGAAAGAGAAAGAAGCGATGGGAGGCGATCACGCATGATCCGTACGGTTGAGCAATTGAACGCGCGCATCTCCGAGTGCACAAAGCGCCTGGGCGACAAGATCGCCGGCGCGGATTCCAAGCGCCACATCGTGCTGTGCGGCGGCACCGGCTGTCTGTCCAACAACTCCGCCGAGATCCGCCAGAGGTTCGTGGAGGTACTCGAGGAGAAGGGCTTGAGCGACCGCGCCACCGTCAACCAGGTGGGCTGCTTCGGCTTCTGTTCCCAGGGACCGTTCGTGAAGATCTATCCCGAGGACACCCTCTACCGCCTGGTGACCATCGACGACGTGGAGGAGATCGTCGAGTCCGACATCCTCAATAATACCGTGGTCGAGCGCCTGCTCTACGAGGACCCCGCCTCCGGCGAGAAGGTCAAGAAGCAGGACGAGATCAACTTCTACAAGAAGCAGCGGCGCGTGGCGCTGCACGGCTGCGGCGTCATCGACCCGGAGAACATCGACGAGGCCATGGGCATGGGCGCGTTCCAGGGGCTTAAGCGGGCGCTGTCCATGACGCGCCAGCAGGTCATCGACGAGGTGCTCGCCTCCGGCCTCAGGGGCCGCGGCGGCGCGGGCTTCCCCTCCGGCCGCAAGTGGCAGTTTGCCTACAATTCGCAGAGCGACGAGAAGTACGTGGTCTGCAACGGCGACGAGGGCGACCCCGGCGCGTTCATGGACCGCTCCATACTCGAGGGCAACCCGCTGGCCGTCATCGAGGGCATGGTGATCGCGGGCTACGCCATCGGCGCGCAGAACGGCTACTTCTACGTGCGCGCGGAGTACCCCATCGCCGTCAAGCGCTTGAAGATCGCCATCGCCCAGGCCAAGGAATTGGGCCTCTTGGGCAAGGACATACTGGGCACCGGCTTCAACTTCGACTGCCACCTCCGCCTGGGCGCGGGCGCGTTCGTCTGCGGCGAGGAGACGGCGCTTTTGAACTCCATCGAGGGCAAGCGCGGCATGCCCCGGCCCCGCCCGCCGTTCCCGGCCGTCAAGGGCCTGTGGGGACAGCCCACCATCATCAACAACGTGGAGACCCTGGCCTGCGTGCCCTACATCCTCCGCGAGGGCGCCCAAAGCTTCGCCAGCGTGGGCACCGAGCGCTCCAAGGGCACCAAGGTGTTCGCCCTGGGCGGCAAGGTCAACAACGTGGGCCTGGTGGAGGTGCCGATGGGCACCACGCTGCGCGAATTGATATACGACATCGGCGGCGGCATCCCCCACGGCAAAAAGTTCAAGGCCATACAGACCGGCGGTCCCTCCGGCGGCTGCCTGACCGAGGAGTTCCTGGACGAGCCCATCGACTTTGACAACCTGGTGGCCAAGGGCTCCATGATGGGCTCCGGCGGCGCCATCGTCATGGACGAGGACAACTGCATGGTGGACGTGGCCAAGTTCTACATGGAGTTCATCTGCGACGAGTCCTGCGGCAAGTGCTCGCCCTGCCGCATCGGCACCAAACGCATGCTGGAGATACTGACCCGCATCACCGAGGGCCGGGGCACCATGCAGGACCTGGACGACCTGGAGGAGCTGAGCCGCACCGTGAAGGCCAACTCCCTGTGCGCCCTGGGCCAGACCGCGGCCAACCCCATCAACTCCACGCTGGCACACTTTAAGGACGAGTACATCGCCCACATCGTGGACAAGACCTGTCCCGCCAAGGTGTGCAAGAACCTGATGGAATACTGGATCGATCCCGACAAGTGCATCGGCTGCGGCATGTGCCACAGGGGCTGTCCCGTGGACTGCATCCACAAGACCGATTACATCGCGCCGGGACACAAGATGACGTCTTTGAAGATCGACACGACCCAGTGCGTGAAGTGCGGCTCCTGCATCAGTGTGTGCCGCTTTGGCGCCATTGAGAAGCGATAAGGGAGGCTCGAGGAAATGCTGAATATCAAAATAGAGGGAATTCCCTATCAGGTGGAGGAGGGCCTCACCATCCTCGAGGCCGCCAAGGCCTGCGGCTATGAGATACCTTCCCTGTGCACCTTCAACCACGGGGAATGCAACGTCGGCTCCTGCCGCGTGTGCCTGGTGGAGGCCACCGGCGCGCGGGGCCTGGTGGCCAGCTGCGTCTATCCGGTGGCGGAGGGCATGGAGATCCGCATCGGCTCCCCCGCCGCGGTGGAAGCCCGTCGGCACAGCGTGGAGCTTCTGCTCTCCAACCACAACAAGAACTGCCAGCAGTGCGACAAGAACGGCCACTGCGAGCTTCTGTACGTCGCCCAGCTCACCGGCGCGCGGGACGACGCCTTCGCCGGCGCGCACTCCGAGACCTTTGTGGACCGCCTGGCCCCCGGCCTCACCCGCGACACCTCAAAGTGCATACTCTGCGGCCGCTGCGTGGAGCGCTGCAAGAACGCCCACGGCCTGGGCATACTGGGCTTTGAGAACCGCGGCTTCAACGTGATCGTGTCCCCCGCCGAGAACCGCTCCTTCGCCGATTCCCCCTGCATACAGTGCGGCCAGTGCGTGAACGTATGTCCCACCGGCGCGCTGATGGAGCACAGCGAGATCGACAAGATCGACGCCGCATTCAAGGCCGGCAAGCACGTCGTCGCGCAGGCGGCCCCCGCCGTGCGCGCGGCGCTGGGCGAGGAGTTCGGCTATCCCATCGGCACTCCCGTCACCGGCAAGATGGCCGCGGCCATGCGCCGCCTGGGCTTCGAGCGGGTGTATGACGTAAATTTCGGCGCGGACCTGACCATCATGGAGGAGGGCACCGAGCTGCTGCACAGGCTGACCGAAGGCGGTGTGCTGCCGATGATCACGTCCTGCTCCCCCGGCTGGGTGAACTATGCCGAGTACAACTACGGCGACCTGCTGCCCCACCTGTCCTCCTGCAAGTCCCCGCACCAGATGCAGGGCGCCATCATCAAGCACTGGTGGGCCAAGCAGAACGGCATCGACCCGAAGGACGTGTTCGTGGTGTCGGTGATGCCCTGCGTGGCCAAGAAGTTCGAGAAGGAGCGCGAGCAGGAGAAGGTGGACGGCATCCCGGACGTGGACGCGGTCATCACCACCCGGGAGCTGGCCCGCATGATCCGCCGCAACGGCATGCTGTTCCGCCGCCTGCCCGACGAGCCCTGGGACCAGGACATC
>JAFRFY010000005.1 GCA_017434085.1 Clostridia bacterium | reverse complement strand
GCGGTAGCCTTGGCTCCCCTCCCACGCACCGGCGTCCGCGCAAGCGGGCCGCCGGCAGCGCCGCGCTGGCATCCGAAGGATGCGCGCGGGCTGGTCGCGCCTGCCGTAGGCAGTGGCGCGACTGCTGTCCAGGGGAGCTGTCGCCGACGAAGTCGGTGACTGAGAGGTCGTCATCCCGCAAGTTTCCGTGAAGAACCAAAAAAATCCCTCTGCCTTCTGTGGAAAGGCAGGGGGACTTTTTTCGTACTGTTCGATTTGCTGGATTGGTAGGGGCGATGAGGGCATCGCCCCTACGGCCTGCTATTCCTTTTCCCTTTTCCCTGTTCCCTGTTCCCTGTTCCCTCCCCGGCTATTCCTATTCCCTATTGCCTATTCCCTATTGCCTATTCCCTATTGCCTATCACCCGGCAGGTACCCCTACTCCCTATTCCCTAATCAATCCCTCACCCCTGCGTCCACGCGGGGGCGTCGCAGGGGGCGTCGAGCAGGGTTTTGAGCTCGCCGTCCAGCTTGAGCAGGGTGATGGAGAAGCCCTCCATCTCCAGCGAGGTCATGTAGTTGCCGACCATGGTCCGATAGACGCCGATGCCTTTCTCGCGGAGCGCCGCGTCCAAGCGACGGTTGGCGATGTACAGCTCCATCAGCGGGGTGCCGCCCATGCCGTTGACGATCACCGCGACCTCGTCGCCGGAATGGTAGATGCCCTCGGCGAGTATCTTTTCAAGCAGTACGTCCACGATGGCGTCCGCGGGGGCGATCCGCTGGCGGTGGACGCCGGGCTCGCCGTGGATGCCGATGCCGATCTCGACCTCGTCCTCCGCCAGGTCGAACGTGGGCTTGCCCGCCGCGGGCACGGTGCAGGCGTTTATTGCCATGCCCATGGAGCGCACGTTTTCGATGACCTTCTCGGCCACGCGCTTGACCTCCCGGAGGTCGCCGCCCGCCTCGGCGCACGCCCCGGCCAGCTTGTGGACGAATATGGTGCCGGCGATGCCGCGCCTCCCGGTGGTCCAGGTGCTGTTCTCGACGGCCACGTCGTCGGCGGTGATGACCTGCTCCACCTCGATGCCGTCGTCCCGCGCCATGTCTGCGGCCATCTCAAAGTTCATCACGTCGCCGGTGTAGTTCTTGATCACCAGCAAGACGCCCCTGCCGCCGTCCGCGGCCTTGATCGCCTCGTACACCTGATCCGGCGTGGGGGAGGTGAACACCGCCCCGGCGATCGCGCCGTCCAGCAGGCCCCGGCCCACGTAGCCGCCGTGGGCGGGCTCGTGGCCGCTGCCGCCGCCGGAGACGAGGGCTACCTTGCCCTTCGAGCCGCCCGCGCGGACCACGACGTCAAAACCCTCCAGCCGCCTGAGATATTGTGGGTAGGCGCACGCCATACCATCGAGCATTTCATCCACGATGTTGTCGATGTTGTTGATCAGCTTCTTCATATTTATCCTCCTCTAATCCAGCTTCCGCGCGGACCGCGCCTCCTCGGCGGCCCGTATCACATTCTCGATGGGGCTGCCGCAGGCGGCTTCCACCGCGGCGGCCACGGCCCCCTCCACGACCGGCGCGTCCGCCAGCCGAACGTCAATTTTATCATCCTCCAAAAGCTCCATGGCGGTCTCCGCGCTCATGATGCCGCTGCCCAGATCGGCCAGCACGACCACGCCGTCGCCGCCGTCGGCCGAGCGGATGGCCTCGGAAATCATGACGGCGTCGGTGCCGATCTCCCCGTCCGCCATGCCGCCGGCGGCGACGATGCGCCCGGAGGCGGATGCCACCTGCATAGCGAGGTCCTTGACGCCCTCGGCGATCTTGCGGCTGTGGGACACGATGACGATGCCTACCATGAAATCTACCCCCTGATGTAGTCCCGTATGGCCTCGAGGGTGATGGCCGCGGAGGTGGCCCCCGGGTCCTGATGGCCGATGCTCCGCTCCCCGAGATAGCTGGCCCGGCCCTTGGTGGCGGCGATGGTCCTGGTGTACGCCACGCCTTCCTCCGCGGCGGCGCAGGCGCTGTCGAGGGCGTCGGACAGGCTGCCGCCCCCGGCGACGGCCGCCGTGGAGGCCTCCAGCGCGGGGATCAGCGCGTCCAGCATGGTCTTTTCGCCGCGGACGGACTTGCCCCGCTTCTGTATCCCGGCGACGGCGGCAGTCAGCGCGTCCACAAAGCCCTGCGCCGACAGGGTCTCGCTGCCCGCCAGCACCTTCGCGGCCTCCATGTAGGCGGTGCCGTACAGCGGCCCGGACGCGCCGCCCACGGTGGAGAGCAGCGTCATGCCGGTTTTTTTGAGCGCCGCGCCGATGTCGGGGTCATCCCCGGGGACCTTCCCGACGACGGCCGCGAAGCCCCGGGCCATGTTCGCGCCGTGGTCGGCGTCGCCGATCTGACGGTCCAGATCCGTCAAAAAATCGCTGTTTTCTGTAATTCGTTCTCCGATGAGGCTGAGACAGCCGTATACTCTTGATGACATGTGCGCATGCGCCTCCCGTCGCGGTATTTTCAGGTATTATTTTAACATAATATACGCGGTTGGGCAAGGCGTCGGCGAACAAATGTCGGCATGTATAATTCCACGAATTATGCACGGTTTTATGCAATTTCGGGGATAAAACGAGGCCCGTTCATGCGGGTTTTTACCTCGTGTTTACACAACGGGAAAGATAACTTCAATTCGAAATTTTATAATATTCACAGCACACGCGGCGGCATAAAAATACATTTTTATGGGCGGCGCCGCGTGGGTACGCAATTCGACAGAGGAGGAAGACATCATCATGAAGAAGATCATTGCGCTGATCGTCAGCCTGATGCTGGCCATCGGCTGCGTCGGGGCGTTCGCCGAGGGGGCGGGCTCCGAGCTGACCGTCGCCATCAACGCGCAGTTCACCACGCTGGACCCGGCGCTGAACACCGAGACCGTGAACAACTACGCCATCACCCACATGTACGCGGGCATGTTCATGAAGGACGAGACCAACAACCCCGTCAACGAGCTGTGCGAGAGCTACGAGATCTCCGACGACGGCCTGGTGTACACCTTCCACATGGTCAAGGACGCCGTGTGGTCCGACGGCGTGCCGGTGACCGCCAACGACTTCGTGTACTCCTACCTGCGCGCCCTGTCCTACGGCGCGGACAACGCCTGGGCCATCAACGACATGATCGGCTACGTGGAGGGCGCGAAGGAATACAGCGCCAACGCCATCGAGGCGGGCGAGAGCTTCGACTGCACCGCTGAGGACGCCGGCGCCGTGGGCATCAAGGCCCTGGACGACTACACCCTGGAGATCCGCCTGATCACCCCGCTGCCCTACCTGACCAAGCTGATGTGCTCCAACGTCTGGCTGCCGGTGCGCGCCGACTTCGCGCCCCAGCACGAGTCGCTGTGGGCCTTCGAGGCGGGCTATCCTACCAGCGGCGCGTACACCCTGGTGGAGTGCAATGAGAACGAGGACTGCGTCATCACCAAGAATCCGTCCTACAAGTACGCCGACAGCGTGAAGATGGACACCATCAACTTCAAGGTCATGACCGATCCCGCCGCCCAGACCCTGGCCTTCCAGACCGGCGAGATCGACATCGCCGTGGGCGTGGATACCGACACCGCGGCGTCCTACCTGGGCACCGACAACCTGTGGATCATGCCCCGCGCCTCGAACTACTTCCTGGCCATCAACTCCGGTTCTACCGGCCCCGACTGGGCCAAGGACGCCAACATCCGCCGGGCGCTGGCGCTGGCCATAGACCGCGACGCGCTGGTGGACGTGCTGGGCGGCGCGGTCATCTATCAGCCCCTGTACGGCTACGTGCCCAAGGGCGTGGGCGGCGTGAGCGGCGACTTCCGCGAGGAGGGCGACGCCGACGGCTACACCCTGACCTACGATCCCGAGCAGGCCAAGGCGCTGCTGGCCGAGGCGGGCTACGACGAGAGCAATCCGCTGAGCATCACCTACAAGTACTCCAACAACGGCATGCACGGCGACGTGGCCACCATGCTGCAGGCCTTCTGGCAGGCCGTGGGCGTGAACGTGACCTTCGAGGCCGTGGAGTCCGGCGTGTTCTACGACCAGCTGGACCAGGGCGACTTTGAGATCTCCCGCTACGGCTACACCGCCACCGACGACGCCAAGCAGTTCCTGGACCTGTGGACCCGCTCCATACAGGTCGTGGCCGCCGTGGACGACGAGGCCTACGACAACATGCTGACCGAGGCCGCCAAGCTGACCGACCCCGCCGAGTACTACGCGGAGCTGCACAAGATCGAGGATTACTTCTGCGACCAGAACGTGTACGTGATCCCGCTGTTCAACTACGCCGACCCGGCGCTGATCAAGGACGGCGTGTCCGGCTACCGCATGCTGGGCGACACCCCCAACTTCAGCCAGGTGGTCATCGAGGGATAATCCCTTAAAAATACAACTGAATCATGCCGTCGGGGAGTGATTTGTTCGCTCCCCGTATTGGCATTATTGGGAGATATCGCATGAATCCTGTCACCATCGCGTCCCTGATGGACATACGCTTCCTATCCCACCCGATGATCAGCCCGGACGGGCGCTATACCGGCTTTGTGGTGGAAAAACAGAACGCAGAGGAGAACCGCTACGAGGGCTGGTTCTACCTGCTGGACAACGCCGACGGCGCGACCCGGCAGCTCACCTTTTCCGGCAGGGAGTCCGGCTTCGTATGGGAGGACGGGCACACGCTGCTGTTTAAGTCCGAGCGCTGCGAGGCGGACAAGCCGAAGAAGCACCGGCAGCGGTCGGCCTTCTACCGGCTGGACGTAAACGGCGGCGAGGCCCGGCGGGCGTTCGCGCTGGACATGAAGGTCGCGGGCGTGAAGCCGCTGGGGGAGGGCCGGTTCGTGGTGTGCGCCGAGGCGGACCTGAACGCCCCGCCGGAGGACGCCTCCGACGCGGCGCTGGACGAGCTGGCGGACTATCACGTGATCGAGGAGGCCCCGCTGTGGGCCAACGGGCGGGGGTACGTGTCCCGCGTGCGCACGGCGCTGTATCTGTTTGACGAGGGGGACGGCGCCCTGAAAAAGCTGACCCCGGACGACTTCGACGTGGCCGCCTGGGACGCCCGGGGCGACCGGCTGGTGTACGCCGGGTGTGAATACCGCGACCGGCGGGGCATATACGACGAGGTCCGCTACTGCGACCTGTGCACCTGTAAGACCCGGGTGCTGGTGGGGCCGGACGGGTACGGCGTGGGCGAGGTGCTGCTGACGGATTCGGGCGTGGCCGCGGCCATGACCGACATGAAGCCCTGGGGGCTGGAGCAGCTGAAGGACTGGTACCGCATCGACCCGGCCACCGGCGCGGTTCGGCTGGCGGCGAAGATGGACCGCTGCATCGGCGGCGCGATGGCGCTGGACTGCGCCCACGGCGGCGGCAGGCGCGCCGCGGCGGCGGGGGAGGGCGTGGTGTTCATCGCCCAGCGGGAATACCGCGCGGAGGTCTGCCGGCTGAACGCCGACGACACCGTTCAGACCCTCGCCCCCTTCGAGGGCGCGGCGCTGTGGCTGGACGCGGACGGGGAGCGGGTCGTGTTCGCGGGCATGGAACCCGACGGCCTGACGGAGCTCTACGCCGTGCGCGCGGGCGGGGCGGCGCGCCTGACCGGGTTAAACGACGCCTACCTGGCGGCGCACGACGTGGCGAAGGTCGAGTACATCCCCTTTACGGACGCGGACGGGCGCAGGGTGGACGGCTGGGTGCTCAGGCCCGCCGATTTTGACCCGGAGCGGCGCTACCCCGGCGTGCTGGAGATCCACGGCGGCCCCCGCGGCGCCTACGGCACGCCCTTTTTCCACGAGATGCAGGCGCTGTGCGGCGCGGGCTACGTGGTGTTCTTCTGCAATCCCCCGGGCAGCGAGGGCTACGGCGAGGCGTTCGCCGACCTGCGGGGCAGATACGGCGACATCGACTACCGGGACCTGATGGCCTTCACCGACCACGTGCTCAGGACGGTGCCCCAGCTGGACCCGGACCGGCTGGCGGCCTGCGGCGGCTCCTACGGCGGGTTCATGTGCAACTGGATCGCGGGGCACACCGACCGCTTCGCCGCCATCGCGTCCCAGAGGTCGATATCGAACTGGATATCCGACTTCGGTTTAAGCGAGATCGGGTTCAGCTTCGACGTCAACGAGCTCGGCGGCGACCCCTGGACCGCCCATGACAGTATGTGGGCGCAGTCCCCGCTGAAATACGCCTCCAACGCCAAGACGCCCATGCTGTTTATCCATTCGCTGTGCGACTATAACTGCACCGTGGACCAGGGCGTCCAGATGTTTTCGGCCATGAAGTACTTCGGCGTGCCCGCCCGCATGTGCCTGTTCGAGGGGGAGAACCATTCCCTGTCCCGCTCCGGCAAGCCGAAGCACCGGATGAGAAGGCTGGAGGAGATCGTCGGGTGGTTTGATCGGTATGTGGGGGATAAGACCCAACAAAAGGCAAGGTGATAACGTGGGCAAATACATTGCCAAGCGGCTGGCCATCGGCGTGGCGACGTTATTCGCGCTGGCGACCATCACGTTTTTCCTGATGCACATCATCCCCGGCTCGCCCTTCGCGGGGGAGACCAGCAAGCTGCCGGCGGCGGTAAAGGAGAAGCTGATCGAGAAGTACGGCCTGGACAAGCCCCTCGGGGCGCAGTTCGCGGCGTACCTGAAAAACGCGGTCACCGGCGACTTCGGCACGTCCCTGAACCGCAAGGGCAAGGCGGTGGTGGACATCATCAGGGCCGGGCTGCCCGCCACGGCGTCGCTGGGCATGGTGGCCTTCGTCATCGCCATCACGGTGGGGGTGACGCTGGGCACGGTGGCGGCGTTCTCCAAACAGCGCTGGGTCTCGGGCGCGGTAGCCTTCATCGCCACCATCGGCGTCAGCGTGCCCAGCTTCCTGCTGGCGCTATTGATGATGCTGCTCTTCGGCGTGATGCTGCACTGGCTGCCCATCGTGGGGCTGGGGTCGTGGCAGCACTACATCATGCCCGGCATCGCGCTGGCGCTGGCCCCCATCGCCATGATCTCAAGGCTGGTGCGCACCAACCTCATGGAGGTCATGCGGCAGGACTACATGGTGCTGGCCCGCAGCAAGGGCACGTCCGAGCTCATGGTGATACTGCGCCACGCGCTCAAGAACGCCATGGTGCCGGTGATCACCTACGCCGGGCCGCTGATCGCCACGCTGCTCACGGGGTCGTTCGTCATCGAGACGCTGTTCTCCGTGCCCGGCATCGGCGCGGAGTTCGTCAACTCCGTGTCCAACCGGGACTACACGCTCATCATGGCGCTGACCGTATTCTACGGGGCGTTCATCATCGTGGCCAATATCGTCACAGACCTGATCACCGCGGCCATGGACCCCAGGATCCGGCTGAAATAGGGAGGGGGAAGTCAGAGTGGAGGATATCTATCGCAAATACCTGGCCGACCCCGGGGCGCTTCAAACCCTCAGGGCGTCGGAGATCCCCGATCAGCTGTTTGAAAAGCTGGACGATTCCGAGAAGGACAGCGAATTCGTGGCCATGGCGTCCAAGACCTATTTCCAGGACGCCTGGTGCCGCTTCCGGCGCAACAGGATGGCGCTCATAGGGCTCATATTCATCGCCCTCATGATATTGGCGGCCATCGTGATCCCGGTGTTGTCCCCGTACACCTACGACGGGCAGGACATGCTGATGCGCAACGCGCCCTCGAGCTGGGCCCATCCCTTCGGCACGGACAAGTTCGGCCGCGACATACTGGTCAGGTGTATGTACGGCGCGCGGATATCGCTGTCGGTGGGCTTCGCCGCGGCGCTTCTGAACCTGGTGATCGGCGTGGTGTACGGCGGCATCTGCGGGTTCATCGGCGGGCGGTTCGACCTGGTGCTGATGCGCATTGTGGACATACTCTACTCGGTGCCCACGCTTTTATACGTGATACTGATCATGCTGGTGTTCGGGGCCAACATATTCTCGGTGCTGCTGGCCATCTGCGTGTCGAGTTGGGTGGGCATGGCGCGGCAGGTGCGCGCGCAGGTGCTCTCCTTAAAGGAGCAGGAGTTCGCCCAGGCGGCCTACGTGATCGGCGCCAGCAAGCCGCGGATACTGTTCAAGCACCTGGTGGTCAACTGCATGGGGCCGATCATCGTCAACACCACCCTCATGGTGCCCGACGCCATATTCACCGAGGCCTTCCTGGCCTTCGTGGGCATCGGCATCAGCATCCCCATGGCCTCCTGGGGCACCATGGCCAACGATGCGCGCTCCCTGCTGATGAGCTATCCCATGCAGATGGTGTGGCCCGTGGCGGCCATCTGCCTGACCATGCTGAGCCTGCACTTCATCGGCGACGGCCTGAGCGAAGCGCTGGACCCGAGGAAGAGGTGACGCACATGGCGGAAAACAAGCTGTTGGAGGTCAAAAACCTGACGGTGAACTTCCACACGGAGCAGGGCACGGTGTACGCCGTGCGGGACGTGAGCTTCGACGTGGCCCCCGGGGAAATACTGGGCCTGGTGGGGGAATCGGGCTCCGGCAAGTCCGTGAGCATGTACGCCATCATGGGCCTGCTGGCGCAAAACGGGCGCGTGGAGGCGGGGCAGGTGCTGTTTGACGGGCAGGACATCAGCCGCGCCGCGTTTCCCAATGAAAAGGCGTATTTGAAGGCCATGCAGCGTCTGCGGGGCAGGGACATGGCCATGATCTTCCAGGATCCCATGACCTTCTTAAACCCCGTATTGACCATCGAAAAGCAGCTGATCGAGCCCATACTGAACCACACCCGCTTATCCCGCGCCGAGGCGAAGGCCCGGGCGCTGGAGCTGATGCGTCAGGTGGGCATCCCCTCCCCGGAGAAGCGCATCCGGCAGTACCCGCACGAGTTCTCCGGCGGCATGCGGCAGCGCATCATCATCGCCATCGCGCTGGCCAACCGGCCGAAGCTGATCATCGCCGACGAGCCCACCACCGCGCTGGACGTGACCATACAGGCGCAGATCCTGGAGCTGCTCAAGGAGCTCACCCGCACCACCGGCGCGTCCACCATCATGATCACCCACGATTTGGGGGTGGTGGCCAGCATGTGCGACCGGGTGAACATCATGTACGGCGGCAAGCTGGTGGAGACCGGCACGGACCGTGAGATCTACTACCAGCCCAACCATCCCTACACGATGGGGCTTTTGAACTGCGTCAACAACCCCGAGGAGGAGGACAGGCCGCTTGAGCCCATCCCCGGCTCCCCGCCGGACCTGTTGAAGCCGCCGCTGGGCTGCCCCTTCGTGGACCGCTGCGCGCAGGCCATGAAGGTGTGCAAGCTGAGGATGCCGGACTATGAGGACCTGTCCCCGACCCACGTGAGCGCGTGCTGGCTCAACGAAAAGCGCCGGCGCGAGAGGGGAGGCGAGCGCCATGGCTGATCGGCCCTACATCTCCGTACAGCATTTGAAGACCTATTTCGACGTGACGAGGAGCCTTTTTGAGAAAAGGCAGATCGTCAAGGCCGTGGACGACGTGTCCCTGGACATCTGGCCCGGCGAGACGCTGGGCCTGGTGGGGGAGTCCGGCTGCGGCAAGTCGTCGCTGGGGCGCACCATCGTGATGATCAACAAGCCCACCGCCGGGCGCATACTGGTGCAGGGGGAGGACGTCACGGCGCTGCGGGGCGAGGCGCTCAAGCGCTTCCGCCGGGACGTGCAGATGATCTTCCAGGACCCCTACGCCTCGCTGAACCCCCGCATGACCGTGGGCGAGATCATAAGGGAGCCCATGGACATCCACCGCATCTCTGAGCCCGAGGCGCGCGACGCCCGGGTGGTGGAGCTTCTGCGCATCGTGGGTTTGAAGCCGGACCACATCCGGCGCTATCCCCACGAATTTTCCGGCGGGCAGCGACAGCGCATCTCCATCGCGCGGACCCTTGCGCTCAACCCCAGGTTTATCATCTGCGACGAGCCCATATCGGCGCTGGACGTGTCGATCCAGGCGCAGATCATCAACCTGCTCAAAAACGTGCAGCGCGAGATGGGCATCGCGTACCTGTTCATCGCCCACGACATCGGCATGGTCAAGCACATCTCCGACCGCATCGGCGTGATGTACCTGGGCCATCTGGTGGAGCTGGGGACGAGCGACGACGTGTACTTTAAGCCGCTGCACCCCTACACCCGGGCGCTTCTGAGCGCCATCCCCATACCGGACCCCGTGGCGGGCAAGGCCCGGCGGCGCATGATGCTGGAGGGCGAGCTGCCCACGCCGCTGAACCCGCCGCCCGGCTGCCCCTTCCGGCAGCGCTGCCCCCAGGCCTCCCCGCGCTGCGGCGAAACCATGCCCGAGCTTCGGGAGATCGGGGGGCATTGGGTGGCGTGCCATAATGTCGAGGGATGAAAAAGGAGTATACTATGCTTGAAAAATACACAGCGTCGCTAAAGGCTCTGGCGGATTTCGCCTGGGCGCATCCTGAGCCGGGGTTTCGGGAGGCTGCGTGCAGCCGGTCCCAGGTGGATTTCCTTAGGGCGCAAGGCTTTGAGGTGACCGAAAACGTGGCCGACACGGTGACCGGCTACATGGCCCAGTGGGGCAGCGGACGGCCGGTGATCGCCATACTGGGCGAGTTTGACGCGCTCTACGGCCTCCAGCAGAAGGCGGACTGCCCGGAGGAATCGCCGGAGCCCGGCATGACCATGGGCCACGGCTGCGGGCACCACCTGCTGGGGGTGGGCGCCATCGCCGGGGGGCTGCTGCTCCGGGATCTGCTTACAGAGCGCGGCCTTTCGGGCACCGTGCGGATCTACGGCTGCCCCGGCGAGGAGAGCGGCTCCGGCAAGGCCTACATGGCCCGGGACGGCTGGTTTGACGACTGCGACGCCGCCCTGACCTGGCACCCGGCCAACTTCCACATGGTGTGCCGGGGCAGCAGCCAGAGCTGCATACAGTGCTATTTCCGCTTCTACGGGGTGGCGTCCCACGCGGCCAGCGCGCCGCACCTGGGCCGCAGCGCCCTGGACGCCTGCGAGCTGATGAGCGTGGGGGTCAACTACCTGCGCGAGCACATGGAGGACTCCGACCGCGTGCACTACGCCTATTCCAACCCCGGCGGCGGCTCGCCCAACGTGGTGCAGGCCTTCGCCGAGGTGCGCTACCTGATCCGCTCGACGACCAACCCCAAGTGCGAGGCGCTGTACGAACGGGTGAAGGACATCGCCCGCGGCGCGGCGCTGATGACCGGCGCCCGGCTTGAGATCGTGTTCGACGAAGGGCTCAGCAATACCGTGCCCAACAACGCGCTGGAGGCGGTGATGGACGGGGTGTTCCGGGAAATCGGCGTGCCCGAATACACCGATGAGGAGCGCGCGTATGCCCGGCGGTTCAAGGAGACCTTCCCGACGGAGGGGCAGCTTTCGGACATGCCGCTGACGCTCAGGGACCCGGGGGCAGTGGCGGAAAACATCCGCCGAAGCCCGCTGTGCGACGTCTACGTCGAGACCGTGCCCTCCGACATCTGCGAGATGGGCTCCACCGACGTGGGCGACGTGAGCTGGGTGACGCCCACCGCCACCGCCAACCTGAGCTGCTACAGCTACGGCGCGGGGGCGCACAGCTGGCAGTGGGTGGCGCAGGGGAAGTCCTCCGTCGCCCTCAAGGGCATGCTGCACGCTGGGAAGGTGATCGCGCTCACGGGATTGCGGCTCGTTCAGCATCCCGAGCTGCTTAACGAGGCCCGGCGGGAGTTTGAGCGCAGGCTGGCCGGCGGGCGCTACAAGAGCCTGATCCCCGAGGGCGTTAAGCCGCACTTTTACGACTGATCACGTGCCCGCGGGGGTAGACGATATGACGAGATTGCATTTGGTATTTCACGGGCGGGTCCAGCACGTGGGCTTTCGGTACACCGCCTACTACTTCGCCCGGCAGCTCTACATTACCGGCTGGGTGGACAACCGCCCGGACGGCACGGTGGAGATGGAGGCCCAGGGCAGCCCGCTGATGCTGCAAAAGCTGATCTCCCGGCTGAAGGGGCAGTTTGACATCGACGCCGTCGAGGCCCAGCGCCGCGACCCGGTGCCCCACGAGCGGAAGTTCGCCGTCAGGGGGTACGGCTGAGGCCCTTTGATAGTTTACAAAACGGGGATAATGTGTTAAAATCTGTGTATAATACCCGCTTACAGTCGGTCCCTTGAAAGGAGAGAATCCCATGAAAAAATGGAGAACCCTGCTGTGCCTGCTGCTGGCGGCGATGCTGCCGCTGGGCAGCCTCGGCGCGCTCGCTGAGGCGGCGAAGGACCTGTCCGACCCGCTGACGCTCGAGGATTTGGAGGCGCTGGGCGCGACGGCCTATACCCGCGACGGGCGCGTGACCTTCGTGGACGGCGCGTGCACCGACGCGCCCGTCAAAAGCACGGCGGACGCCGCGCGGGTGGTGGACGCCATGGTCGCGCTGACCGGCGGCGACGCGCGCACGCGGTTTGAGCCCTGGCGCGATTTTTCCGACCCCGTGGGCAACCGCTATTACGTGTTCCAGCAGATGCACGCCGGGACCACGGTCTCCGGCGGCGCGGTGAAGGTGGTCACCGACGCCGAGGGCAGCATGCTGGGCCTGGTGGCCAGCGTGGAGAACGACCTGCCGGATGTCGCGGCGGCCGAGGGCATCACCGCAGAGGCGGCCGAGGCGCTGGCGCTCCAAAAGCTGGCGGAGGAGTACCCGGACGGGGCCGAGCTGGTGGAGGGCCAGACCCGGAAGGTCGTACTGCCGGTCAAGCTGGAGATCGATCCCGACGATGAGGACGACAAGGGCGAGGTGCGCTTCGTGTGGGCGGTCTATACCACCAACCCCGGCAGCGCCGTCGACAAGGGCTCCGACCTGCCCTACCTGGCCCACTATGTGACCATGGACGGCACGTATCTGTACAGCCTGCCCGCGGTGTACCCCGGCGACGAGGCGTCGACCGCGGGCTACAACGCCGCGTATGTGTTCGAGTTCATGGAGCCCGTGGACTACACCGGCACCGTGAAGCTGTCGGACGGCACGGAAAAGGAGATCTCCGTCACGCTGATGCGCGACACCCGCACCGGCATGGTGTACCTGGGCAACCTCGAGCGGCGCATCGTGGTGGCGGACTGCTACGAATTCCTCTACAACAAGGGCCGCGTGGTGCTGGAGGCCAGCCGCGACAACACCGGCTGGGACGACACGTGCCTTATGTCGCTGTACAACTACTGCCGCGCCTGGGACTACTACGACGCCATCGGCTGGCGCGGCGGCGACGGCCTGGGCACGCCCATCCTCATATTGAAGGACTACTGCGACAGGCACCACAACCCCATCGACAACGCCGCCTACGCCGGGCACTACATGGGCTGGCAGTTGTTCCTGTCCAGCGATGCCAACGACCTCGCCCAGTGCCTGGACGTGCTGGGGCACGAGTTCACCCACTGCGTGACCGGCAGCGTCATGACCTATAACGCCTACATGAACGACTACGGCGCGATCAACGAGGCCATGAGCGACATACAGGGCAACATCTGCGAGATGCTGTACGGCGACACGGCGGACACCACCTGGGAGCTGGGCGAGCACAGCAGAACGCCCGTGCGCAACATGAGCACCCCGCACACGTACCACCAGCCGGAGTTTGCCTGGGACCTCTACTACGCGCCCAACGTCAAGGTGCCCACCGACCTGAACGACCGGGGCGGCGTGCACACCAACTCGTCGCTTTTGAACCACCTGGCCTGGCGGCTGTGCGAAAAGGGCGGCATGACGCTGGAGGAGGCGCGCGTGTTCTGGTTCGCGGTGGACGCCGCCATGGTGCCCGGCACGGACTACGCGCAGCTGAGCGAGCTGCTGCCCTGGGTATTGAAAAACGTGGGCATGGCGCGGTACATGGCCGCGCTGGAGCAGGCCATCGACGCCACCCGCATACGCACCGACGTTATGCCGGAGACCTTCGACGACGACCGGGCGCTTCTGACGCTGACCCTGCCGGATCAGGAGAGCTTCACCGACGGCAACTGGTCGATGTACATACTCTCCGCCGACGTCGAGGGCTTCGTGCAGCGGGTCAAGGATATCTTCGCCGGCGCGCCGGGCTACGAGTACGCGCTCCGGGACCTGGCGGCGGCGATGGGCTTCGACGCCGGAGAGGCGCAGGAGACGCTCTCGCTGGAGGAAGCGACGGAGGCGCTGATCACCGCGATACTGGAGGGGCTCACATCGAAAAACGCCCAGGAACCGGGCGACGCCCCCGCCGGGACGGAGCCTCAGGAGGAGGGCGGTGTCGCGCTGGACAACATGTATGACGGCGCGGCGAAGTGGTTCAAGGACACCTTCGGCGACCTGTTCTATCTGGGCAGCAACGGCGCCGGGCAGGACGGGCGCACCATCCGCATGGTCTGCCGCCCGGGCATGACGCTGCCGGTGCTGCTGCGCCTTGAGCTGGAGAACGAGGTCGACATAAAGACCTTCGGGCTGGCGGTCTACACCTGGGGCAGATGGGTCGATCTGGGCGCGGTGCTGGAATCGGCGGGCGATGTGATGTCCCCGCCGGAGAACGGTGAGATGGACATGGCGTGGCTGGACAATCTGTTGGCCGGTCTTTCCGGGGAGAAGCCGAGCCCGCTCGAGATGTGGGTCAAGCTGTTCAGGGACCCCAAATCGATACTCGATAAGGTGTTCTTTGAGATCAGGCCCGGCGAAATCATGGAGATCCCCGATACCGGGCTCGACGCGGTCAGGGCGGTGGACGGCAAATTGCTGGAAGCCTTGAATGAGAACGGCGGCGAGGGGGGCGCGGCGACCGGCGAGACCCCCGACGCGGCGACCGGCGAGACCCCCGAGGCGGCGGCCGGCGAGACCCCCGAGG
>JAFRFY010000064.1 GCA_017434085.1 Clostridia bacterium | reverse complement strand
GCAGGCAGAGATTTCAGACGTTTTAGCCTCTGCCATACGTGAAAAGTCCCTTAATCAGTGCGTAGCGTAGGGGCGATGCCCTCATCGCCCGCACTATTTCTTAATGGTTTTGTGCATCTTTACGTTAATGCAACAGCCCCTATAGCATGTTTTCCTCTTACAATCAATATGGTATTGCAACTTTTAAAACACAGGGGACGGTTCTGTGTGTCGATGATTTCGACACACAGAACCGTCCCCTGTGTTTTCCTATGTCACTTCTTGATCCGCTTGTCCAGCCGCGCGGCGAGGCGGGTGCCGATGGTCTGGAAGATCTGCACCAGCAGCACCAGCACGATCACGGCCAGGTAGAGCACGGCGTATTTATAGCGGGAATAGCCGTAGTTGATGGCGATCTTGCCCAGGCCGCCGCCGCCCATGGCGCCGGACATGGCGGTATAGCCGAGTATGGTGGTGATGGCGAGGGTGAAGTTGGTCACCAGCGAGGGCACCGACTCCGGCAGCATCACGCGGGTGATGATCTGCCAGGTGGAGGAGCCCATGCTCTGGGCCATCTCGATGATGTTGGGGTCCAGCTCCCTTAGCGATGACTCCACCAGCCGCGCCACGAACGGGAACGCCGCCACCACCAGCGGTACGATGGAGGCCACCGAGCCGATGGAGGTGCCGATGATCGCCCGGGTCAGCGGTATGACCATCACGATGAGTATCAGAAACGGCACCGAGCGCAGGAAGTTGATGATCACGTTGATGGCCTTCATCAGAGGCTTCGGCATGGGGTGGATGCCGTTTTCGTCGCCGGCGACCAGCAGTATGCCCAGGGGCAGGCCGATCACGATGGCGAACAGCGTGGACAGCACGGTGACGTACACCGTCTCCCACAGGCCCAGCGGGAACTCCGTCAAAAAGACGTGCCAGGCCTCCTCCAGTTTATCCTGCGTGAACGCCATTGCAAACTGATTCATTCCGCCACCTCCTTATTGCCGTAGGCCGCCTCGACCTGCACGGACACGTTGGGGACGTTGCCGATGTACTTCAGCGCCCGGGCCAGCTCGTCCGGGCCGCCGGGGATCTCGATGAGCATGTAGCCGTACTCGCGCTTGCCCACCGTGCGGGTGGACGCGCCCAGTATGTTGGCCGCGATGCCGCACTCCATGGCCATCGAGGCGATCAGCGGCTTGTCGATGGTCACGGAGCCCTCGAAGATCAGCCGCACCAGCTGGCCGTAGCCGGAGGACATCTGCCCCTCGGCCATGTCCGGGAACACCAGCGCGCGGGTGGCCGCCGCCCTGGGGCGGGAGAACACCTGGCTCACGTCCCCCTCCTCGACCACGGACCCGTGCTCCAGTATCGCCACGCGGTTGCAGATCTCCTGCACCACGCTCATCTGGTGGGTGATGACGATCACGGTGATGCCCGTGTCCCGGTTGATCTGGCGGATGAGCTCCAGTATCGACTGGGTGGTCTTGGGGTCCAGGGCGCTGGTGGCCTCGTCGCACAGCAGCACCCGGGGCCGGGTGGCCAGTGCGCGGGCGCGGGCCACGCGCTGCTGCGGCCCGCCGGAGAGCTGGGCGGGGTAGACGTTGGCCTTGTCCGGCAGGCCCACGGTGGCCAGAAGCTCCCGCGCGCGCTTCTCCGCCTCCGCCTTCGGGGTGTGGATCAGCTTTAACGGGAACATGACGTTTTGCAGGCATGTGGACTGCATCAGCAGGTTGAAGGACTGGAAGATCATGGTGACCTCCCGGCGCACGCCCTGCATCTCCTTCTTGGAAAGCGCGCCCAGGTCCCGCCCGTCCAGCAGCACGGTGCCCTCGGTGGGCCGCTCCAGCATGTTGATGCAGCGCACCAGCGTGCTCTTGCCCGCGCCGCTCATGCCGATGATGCCGTAGATGTCCCCGTCGTTGACGGTCAGGTTTACATTGTTCAGCGCGTCCACCGGGCCGTCCGCCGTGACGAACCGCTTCGAGAGGTTGCGAAGCTCGATCATTGGTATCTCCGCCTTTGTAGATTATACTCTGTTTTCCGCCCGCACAACAAAGAACTTTGGGGGCTTGGATCAATGGCCCCCAAAGTTCGTCATCCGTGCGCGGCGGCGATTGCCCGCGGGCGCGGGATTATTTGCCCAGCGCGGCCAGGTCGGCCTGCTTGCCGCCGTAGAGGCCCATGGGCTCGGTGTGGATGATGGCCACGCTCTCCACCTTGTAGCCGTTCTGGGCGACCTCCTCATCCAGGTAGGGCTGATGCTGGAAGTAGTTGGCGAAGGCGTCGCCGGCGTCCACGGCGCGGTTTTCCTCGGTATAGCCGGTGAACACCTCGATGTCCAGCTCGATGCCCTTCTCGGCCAGTATGCCCTTCACGACCTCCAGGATCTGGGCGTGCGGCGCGGGCGTGGCGGCGATGATGAGCTTCTGGCCGCTGAGGGCGTCGTAATCGACGGTCTCGTCGTAGCCGTCGGTGGGTTCGTCCACCACGGACAGCACCGCGCCGACGTAGGTGGCATCGATGTAGTCCTTCACCTGCTGGCTGCGGCAGGCGGCGACCAGGGCCTTGGTCAGGTCGGCGTCCACGTTGTCGGAGTGCACCGCGATGATGTTGGCGCGGGGCAGGTACTTGTCCTCGGCCTCGGTCAGCAGGGCCTTGTTGATCTCAAAGCCGGCGTCCAGCGCGTCCAGCACGAAGTTGGAGTTGATCACGGCGTAGTCCAGATCGGGCAGCTGGTTCACCAGCAGGTCGGCCTGCACCTCGACGATCTCGATGCCGTCGGCGACGACGTCCGCCTTGGTCGCGGTCTCGCCCGCGCCCTCCTTGAGCGCGATGATGCCGTTGTCGGCCAGCAGCTGCAGCGCCCGGGCCTCGTTGGTGGTGTCGTTCGGCACGCCGATGGAGATGTCGGCCAGCGCGGACACGGAAGTGACGATCAACAGTGCGGCCACCAGCGCCGCGATGAGCTTGCGAATATTCATGGGACTACCTCCTGATATGATATAACTGCCGCCGCCGGGCGCTGTGTCCCGGTCGACAGGTTCTATCATACCACTGTTTGGGGCGTTTGTCCAATAATATATGTGGATATCATGATATAGGTTATATCTATAACTCCACACTCGGCTAAAAAAACGGCGACGCTGCTCAGCCGTTTGGGCCGGGCATCGTCGCCGGGTTTATTGACCGCGTATTACAGAGCGCGCTCAACCTTCTTGCTGCGCAGGCAGCGGGTGCACACCGACATGCGCTTCGGAACGCCATTGATCAGCACGCGAACCTTCTGCGTGTTCGGAGCCCAGGTCCGGCGCGTCTTGCGGTTGGAGTGGCTGACATTGTTGCCGTAGGTCACGCCCTTGCCGCAGATTTCACAAAACTTACCCATACTCTATCACACCTCCTTCAAGGATATGTTCATATCAAAACATTAGAATTATAGCATTGATTTGAGTAAAACGCAATAGGCCGCCGTGTAAAAATCCTGCGATGTCGCAAAAAAACACTTTACCATTCACCGTATAGACTGGGTGATGAGGGCATCGCCCCTACGCACAGCAGAAGCACATGATGGAATAGCGAACGCGAACCATAGCCTACAGTTCAGTACAAACCGTAGGGGCGATGCCCTCATCGCCCGACTCCTATAGGGTGAATGGCAACAAAAACGCCGCGTTCCGTCAGGCCCCCTTGGGGCGATCTTCGCTGGACTTCGGCGCGTCGGGGGAGGATTCGCGCTTCTTGCGCAGGGCCTCCCGGCGCTTTTGGTTTTTGATGTACACGTACAGCGCGTCGAAGGGGCCTATGACCACGCACGCCAGTATCACCCAGCCGTACCAGGGCACGGCGCTCACCTCGATTCTACGACACCTTCGGCGTCCCGGACAGGGATTCCCGGGCCACGGACAGCATGAGCTTGAGCCGGTTTTCCTGATTGACCCGCGTGGCCCCCGGGTCGTAGTCGATGGGCACGATGTTGGCCTCGGGGAACTTCTCCCGCAGGGCGCGTATGGTGCCCTTGCCGGCGATGTGGTTGGGCAGGCAGCCGAAGGGCTGCACGCACACGATGTTGGGCACGCCGCTGTCGATGAGCTCGCACATCTCCGCCGTCAGAAGCCAGCCCTCGCCCATCTTGCAGCCCACGCCCAGCACGCCGTCCAGCTCCCTGCGGGTGGTTTTGTAGGGGGTGGGCGGGTTCAGGCGGCTGTTTTTGCGGATGGCCCGGGCGATGACGGCCTCGATGTGGTTCACGTAGCGCATGACGGCCTTGCACAGCAGCTGGTTGAAGCGGCTGCCGCCGTAGAGGTCCACGTCGTCGATGTTGTGGTCCAGGGCGTTGAGCAAAAAGCCCATCAGCCCGGGCAAGTTTACCTCGCAGCCCTGCTCCAGCAGGAAGCGCTCCAGGTGGTTGTTGGCGAGGCTGGAGTATTTCACGTAGATCTCGCCCACGATGCCCACCTTGACCTTCTCCGCGGGGGTGTGGGGCACGGCGTCGAAGTCCCGGGCGATCTCACGGATATTGCGCTTGAAGTGCAGCGCCCCGGCCCTGGGGTGCCGCTTAAACTGGTCCGTCAGCTTCTCCGCCCAGTGATCGACCAGCCGCGCGCAGGCGCCCGGGTCGTCCTCGTAGGGCTCCACCTGGTTTTTCAGGCACATCAGCACGTCGGCATAGAGTATGGTCACCATGGACTGCAAAAGCAGCGTGGGGGTCAGCTGAAAGCCGCTGTTCTTCTCGAGCCCCGCGGGGTTCAGGGAGATCACCGGCACGTGGGCCATGCCGGCCTTGATGAGCGCCTTCCTCAAAAGGTGGATGTAGTTGGAGGCCCGGCAGCCGCCGCCGGTCTGGGTGATGATGAGGGCGGTCCTGTTGATGTCGAACCGGCCGCTCTGCAGCGCGTCGATGAACTGCCCGATGCACAGAAGCGCCGGGTAGCAGGTGTCGTTGTGCACGTATTTGAGGCCCGCCTCCACCACGCCGGGGCCCTCGTTGTCCAGCAGCACCATGTTGTAGCCGTGCAGCCGGAACACGTCCCTCAACAGCCGGAAGTGGACCGGCAGCATGTTCGGCATCAGTATGGTGTAATCCCGCTTCATTTCGCGGGTGAATTCAATGCGCTCCTGCATCAGGCTTCCTCCTGCCCCAGGGCGGCGAACAGGCTGCGCAGACGTATGCGCACCGCGCCGGGGTTGGTGATCTCGTCGATCTTGAGTTGTGTGTACAGCTTGCCGCCCTCGGAGAGTATGCGGCGCACCTCGTCGGTGGTGATGGCGTCCACGCCGCAGCCGAAGGACACCAGCTGCACCAGGTTGACGCCGGGGTCGCCGCAGGTCGCCACGTACCGCGCCGCGGAGTAGAGCCGGGAGTGGTAGGTCCACTGGTTGAGCACGTTGACGCTGAACTTCTGGACGTTCATGTTCACGCTGTCCTCGGTGACCACCACCGCGCCCAGCTGGGCGATCTGCTGGTCGATGCCGTGGCTGATCTCCGGGTCGATGTGGTAGGGCCTGCCGCACAGCACGATCACCGGCACGCCCTTTTCACGGGCTTCGCGGAGCATCTCCGCGCCTCGGGCGCGCACCGCGGCCATGTGGTCGTCGTAGGCGCGGTAGGCGGCGCGCACGGCCTCCCGGACCTCCCGCCGGGGGATGCCGGGGAAGTACCGATCGAGCACCCGGGGGAACCTGCGCTCAAAGTCCCTCGGCCGGTGGATGCCCAGGTAGTCGGAGATGAATTTCGTGTTCCGAAGCCCCGGCACGTTCAGCCGCAGCACCTCGGGATAGTACGCCACCACCGGGCAGTTGTAGTGGTTGTCGCCCCGCTTTTCGTCGAAGTTGTAGCTCAGGCAGGGGTAGAATATGGCGTCCACGCCCTGCTGAAGCAGCCACTCCGTGTGGCCGTGCATGAGCTTGGCGGGATAGCAGGCGGTGTCCGAGGGGATCGTCCGCTGCCCGGCGGCGTACAGCGCGTGGTCGGATTCCGGCGACTGCACCACCTCGAACCCCAGCCGGGTGAACAGCGCGTGCCAGAAGGGGTAGAGCTCGTACATGTTGAGCCCCATCGGTATGCCGATCCTACCTCGCAGATTATCCCCGGGCGTGAGTTCGCGCAGCATCTGCCGCTTGACCTCGTACAGGTTGGGCATGGCCTTTTTGCCGCCGCCGGTCATCTTTTCGCAGCGGTTGCCGGAGATGAACCGCCGGCCGCCGTCGAATTTGATGATGTTGAGCATGCAGTGGTTCTTGCAGCCCTGGCAGCGGGTGTTGGAGGTCTGCATGTCGAAGGCGTCCAGCTCCGCGCGGGTGAGCATGCCGCTCTTCCCCTTCGAGCGCTCCGCCGACCACACCGCCACGCCGTAGGCCCCCATGAGCCCGGCGATGTTGGGGCGCACCACGTCCTTGCCGATCTCCCGCTCGAAGGCGCGCAGCACGGCGTCGTTCAGGAACGTGCCGCCCTGCACCACGATGTGGTCGCCCAGCTCGGCGGCGTCGGCGGTGCGTATGACCTTGTACAGCGCGTTTTTGACGATGGAGATGGACAGCCCCGCGGAGATATCCTCCAGCGTCGCGCCGTCCTTCTGGGCCTGCTTCACCGAGGAGTTCATGAACACGGTGCAGCGGGAGCCCAGGTCCACCGGGTGCTTCGCCAGCAGCCCGCGGCGGGCGAATTCGTCCACCGGCAGGCCCCAGGCGGCGGCGAAGGTCTGTATGAAGGAGCCGCAGCCGGAGGAGCAGGCTTCGTTTAAGAAGATGTCGTCGATGGCGCCGTCGCGGATCTTGAAGCACTTGATGTCCTGCCCGCCGATGTCGATGATGAAGTCCACGTCGCGCTGCAGCTGCCGCGCTGCGATGAAGTGCGCCACGGTCTCCACCACGCCGCCGTCCAGCCGGAAGGCGGCCTTCACCAGCGCCTCGCCGTAGCCGGTAGCGCCCGCCCCGGCCACGGTGGCGCGGGGGAATTCGTCGTAGAATTCCTTGAGGAAACGCTTCACCTCGGGCAGGGGATTGCCCCTGTTGGACATGTAGGCGGTCTTGAGCAGGTTGTGATCCTCGTCGATCACCACCGCCTTGATGGTGGTGGAGCCGGAGTCGATGCCGATGTAGACCTTGCCGTCGTAGCCGGGCTTCTCCACGGTATCGACGCGGTTTTTGTCGTGCCGCGCCCTGAACGCCCGATACGCCGCCTCGTCCGTAAACAGCGGCGGGCAGGAGACGTAGCGCGCCGCCCCGGCGCGGCGCTGTATGCGGGGGATCAGCGCGTCGATGTCCACCTCCCCGGCGGCCTGCATGGCCGCGCCGATGGACACGAAGTACAGCGAATTTTCCGGGTGGATGCCCCGGATGCCCAGGGCCTTGTCGAAGCAGTCCCGAAGCTGGGAGAAGAAGGTCAGCGGCCCGCCCAGGTACACCACGTTGCCGGCGATCTCCCGGCCCTGGGCCAGGCCGGCGATGGTCTGCCCCGCCACGGCCTCGAATATGGAACGGGCCACGTCCTCCTTGCGCGCGCCCTGGTTGAGCAGGGGCTGTATGTCGGACTTGGCGAACACGCCGCAGCGGGAGGCGATGGCGTAGCTGCGCTGGTGGTGCGCGGACAGGGGCTCCAGCTGCTCCACGGAAACGTCCATCAGCGTGGCCATCTGGTCGATGAAGGCCCCGGTGCCGCCGGCGCAGGTGCCGTTCATGCGCACCTCGAGCCCGCCCGCGCCGGTGAGAAACAGTATCTTGGCATCCTCGCCGCCCAGCTCAATGGCGCAGTCGGCCTCGGGCACGAGGCGCTTCAGGGCCACGCGGGTGGCATAGACCTCCTGCAGGAAGTCGATGCCCAGCTCCTCCGCCAGGCCCATGCCCGCCGAACCCGAAATGCCCAGGGTGAATTTCTCTCCCGGGAACTCCGCTTTGATGGTGTGCAGCAGCACCTCCGCCAGCTGCGCGATCTGCGACTTGTGGCGCTGGTAGCGGCTCAGGACGATGCGACCCGCGTCGTCGAGCACGACGCACTTGATGGTCGTCGATCCGATGTCCAGTCCGATTCTCATGTCAGTTCTCCCGGACGTCCCTCCCTCGGGGACGCCCTCGCGTTGGTATACTTGCAACGGGCCTGCCAACCCACCTTTATTATAGCCGAAGGCGCTGTAAAATGTCCCGCCGGATTTCAGTGGATTCCTGTTATATTTATATGAATAATATCATTGTAGGATCACGCGCTCAGATAGATATCCTCATAGGCGCGCTCCTGGCTGACGTGGACGCGGTTGAGCTTGATGAGCTCCAGCAGCGCCAGGAACATGGTCACGACCTCGTGCCGGGTGAATTCCTCGTCGAACAGCTCTGAAAAGCTGCACCGCCCCCGGCGCACGCGGCGGGAGATGCGGGCCATGCAGCTTGCGACGGTGTGGGCGTCGCGCCGGATCTCGCGGCTGGCCATCTGGTCGGCGGCCTCGGCCCGGGCGGCGCGCTCCAGCACGCGACGGTACGCCTTGATCAGCTTCTCCAGCGTCAGCCCCGTGATCTCGATGTTCGGCGGCGGCAGCGGGTATTCCTCCGGCAGCTTGGTCAGCAGGTCCCGGGCCCGCTCCTCCAGCTCGTGCATGCGCGCGGAGACCTCCTTGAACTGGCGGTACTCCTCCAGCTGTTTGATCAGCGCCTCCTCCGGGGTCAGCGCGTCGGGGTCCTCCGGCTTGGGCGGCTTGGGCAGCATGGCGCGGGACTTGATCTCCAGGAGCGTGGCGGCCATCTGCAAAAACTCGCTGGCGGAATCCATGTCCAGCTCGTCCACCAGCTTCATGGTCTCCAGATACTGCTCGGTGATCTCGCTGACGAATATGTCGTGGATGTCGATCTTCGCGTTGGAGATGAGCGTCAGGAGCAGGTCCAGCGGCCCGTCAAACTGTTTCAGCGATACGATGTACGGCATGCGCGCCCCCCGTCAGTTCATGAGCCCCATGGCCCGAAGCGCCAGGGCGGCCAGGTTGCCCGCCCCCTTGAGCACCTGCGTGTCCACCCAGCCCAGCACACGGCCCACCGCGCCGGTCATCACCAGCACGAACAGCACCGAGGAGGCGATGCGGGCGGTCCTGGGGTCCGCGAACAGGTTGCGGTGCAGCACCAGGTCGTTCAGCACGTGGTAGCCGTCCAGCGGCGGCACCGGCAGCAGGTTGAACAGGCACAGCACCAGGTTCGTCATGGCGAAATATCCCAGCATCTGGTAGAGATACCCCGGAACCTCCCCGAACACCGGCTTTATCAGGTAGTCCGAGGCGTAGGGCAGCATCTGCAAAAGCGATTTCAGGGGGACGTAGAAGTACGAATCCCCCTCCAGCGCGAACAGGCACTCCCGGCCCATATAGTCGGCGCGGAATATGAGCCCGGAGGGATTGCTCGCGCTCATCGCGGGTACCCGCGCGAGCGCTGAGGCCGCGATGAAGAACATGGCGACCATCGCCAGTATGAACAGTATGAGGTTCATCGTCACCCCCGCCAGCGACACCTTCAGGTCGTCCTGCCGGTAGTTGCGGAAGTTGCGGGGATTTACAGGCACCGGCTTGGCCCAGCCGAAGCCCACCACCAGCATCAGCACCGTGCCCAGCGGGTCCAGGTGCTTAAAGGGGTTGAGGGTCATGCGCCCGAGCACCTTCGCGGTGTCGTCGCCGCAGCGGTGCGCCACCCAGGCGTGGGCGAACTCGTGGGCCGACAGCGCCAGTATGCGCCCCGGAAACGCCAGCAGGAAGATCACCAGCGTGTTGACCGGGTCGCTGAAAAAGCTCTCGATATATGTCAGCAATCACTTTTCCTCCGCATCAGTCAATTCATACACATTATAGCCTTTTTTTGTGAACGTTGCAAGCGTTGCGCCGGGGGGAGATGTGTGGTATACTGGTTGCTGTGTTATTTCTTTGGGTACATATGGCAGTATACCTTGCAACAAAACCCGGGCGATGCGCGTCTATGGGGTATACCCTTAAGGATGGGAGGTCAAGGATGAAACGTTTGAGGCAAACGCTGCTGGCGGTGCTCGTGATGGTGCTGGCGCTGGCGGCCGGGACATACGGAAGCGCTGAGACTGCAAAAGCGTGGAAGGCGGACCTGACGGCGCTGCTGGATGCGTCGGAGATACCGTCGACGACCACGATCACATACGATCTGAGCATTCCCGAGGGCGCGGAGGTCCGGGAGAAGGCCCGGGACGTGGAGCTGGTGAGCACCCGGGGGGATGTGCTGAACGTCCGGGTGGTGTTCGAGCTGGTGAACCTGCCGCTCAGCGACAGCCAGTGGGGCGAGGTGGGCGACTGGGTAAAATCGGTGGTGACCGCCTCGGTGCAGTCCGTGCAGGCGGACTCCGAATCGCTGGCCAACGTGGTGGCCAACGGCCTCATCGAGCAGCGGAAGGCCGCCCAGGGCGACTGGGTGGACCTCTCCGTGTGGCAGAGCGACAATCTGATGATCAAGTCCGTCAGCGCCAGCGTGCCGTACTACCCGGAGCTTCAGTCGGGCAGCAGCGGCGCGGCCACCCAGCGGCTACAGCGCAGGCTGATCGAGCTGGGCTTTTTGAGCGGCGCGGCGGACGGGCACTACGGTGCCAACACCGAAAAGGCGGTGCAGGAGCTGGAGCGGCACGTGCGGGTGATTGAGCAGGCGCTGATCGACAACCGCCCCGACCCCACGCCCACGCCCCGGCCCACGGCGACGCCCACCCCCGCGCCCTACGTGGTGCCGCTGTCCATCGAGGTGCCCGTCGTGACGCCCGAGCCCACGGTGGAGCCGTCGCTTGAACCGGAGACGGCGGTGGACGGCGTGGCCGACCCGCTTTTGCAGGCCTACGCATTCTCGGATAAGTTCCAGTCGGCGCTGGGGATACTGAACAGCGGCGACAGCGGCGACCAGGTGCTCCGCGTGCAGCGGCGGCTCATCAGCCTCGGCTATATGACCGACGCCGCCGACGGCCAGCTGGGGGCGGGCACCATGCGCTCCCTGCGCATATTCCAGTATTACAACGGGCTGATACAGACCGGCATCGCCGACATCGCCACGCAGGAGCTCCTGTTCTCCGCGGACGCCCGGCGGCCTGACAACGCCATGCTGTCCGAGGGCGCCTCGGGCGAGGAGGTGTCGCGGCTGCAAAAGCGCCTGCGGGTGCTGGGGTTCGCGGCCATCAACGTGGACGGCAGCTACGGCGCGTCGACGAAGATCGGCGTGGAGAACCTGCAGAGGTATATGCAGGAGATGGAGACGGAGACCCTGGCGGGAACCGGCGGAGCGACGCCCTCCACCGTCATCAACGGCGTGGCCGACCCGATCCTGCTGGAGGACTTCTACTCAGACAGCTTCCCGGCGGTGCCCGAGACGCTGTCCGGCGGCTCCAGCGGGCGGGACGTGGTGCGCCTGCAGCGGCGGCTCAACCTGCTGGAATACTACTACGGCGCGCTGGACGGCGCCTACGGCGAGGGCACGGCCAAGGCGGTGACGGACTTCCAGAAGCGCCACGGGCTGGAGCAGACCGGCGTGGCCGACGCGCAGACGCTCCGGACCCTGTTCGACGAGAACGCGCTCAAGGCGCTCAAGCCCTACGTGCTCAAGGTGTCCGTGAAGGACCAGAAGGTGTACGCCTACGGGCTGGATGAGAACAACGAATACACCGACCTGGTCAAGACCATGAAGTGCTCCACCGGCCGCAAGGGCAACGAGACGCCGCTGGGCACCTACGAAAACGGCACCGGCCCCGGCGCGCGCTGGCACTACTTCAAGAAGTTCGATTGCTGGGCGCAGTACGCCTTCTATATCCAGGGCGACATCATGTTCCACTCCGTGCTGTACGGCGCCAAGGAGGGCAGCGTGACGCGCTCCAGCGTCAACAACCTGGGCCGCCGGGCCTCCCACGGCTGCGTGCGGCTGAGCGTGGACGACGCCAAGTGGGTGTGGAGCAACTGCCCCAGAAATACCAAGGTGATCGTGTATTGATTCCGTCGACGGCTGCGGCCCCGGGCAAACGCCCGGGGCCGTTGCTTTGTCGTCGGGGGCCGCTCCGGGAACATGGGTTTTACAGGGCCGTTGTGGCGGGGGGTACAATGGTTGTGTCACGGGGAGAAGGATCCCAATAAACGACCACGCTTTCAGGAGGGAAGAAAGATGAAGAATATCCTGACAAAGCTGCTCGCCGCCATACTGACGATGGCCCTGACGCTCGCGCCGCTTTCGGGCTTGGCCGAGGATGGGGTACAGGAACCGGAGGTCGCCGAGGCTGCCGTGGAGGAAGCCACGGAGGCCGTCGACGATCAGGACATCCTCGACGATCAGGACATCGCCGCCGGAGATGTCGACGCGGAGGTCTCGGAGGACGAGTTCGAGCTGTACGATGATGAAGACGACGGCTGGTCTACCGAAGACTTCACCGCGGATGCTGCCGAGGTCACCCCCGCGGGCGATCAGGAGCCCGTGGAGGTGCCTGTGGAAGAGCCCGCAGAGGAGTCCGCAGAGGAGCCCGCAGAAGAGCCCACAGAAGAAACTGCGGAAGAACCGGAGAAGGAACCCTCGGAGGAGCCCGTGGAAGAAGCTTCGGTGGAAGCTTTGGAGGAAGTCGCGGAAACGCCCGCGGAGGAAGCGGCGGTTACGCCCGCGTCGCAGCCGGTCGTCGTCGCCGAGGACGCCGACACCTCCGCCAAGCTGGAAGAAGCCGCGCCCGCGGTGGCCGCCGAGGCCGCACCCGGGATCCCCACACAGGTCGTCAGGAACAAGGCCGTGGTGTACCTCAACAAGGGCGACGTCCTCCAGCTCGTCGTCGCGGGCCGGACGATCAGGTCCTGCAAATCCGGCAAGCGCAAGGTCGCGTCCGTGAGCAAGACCGGCCTGGTCACCGCCCGCAAAAAGGGCAAGACAAAGATCACTGTGAACCTCAAGGGCAAGGGCAAAAAGAAGATCGTCGTGACCGTGAAGGCCGTCGACCCCACACTCCCCAGGAGCGTCAGGATTACAAACGGCAAGGTCATCACCATGTACAAGGGCGAGACCCTCCAGTTAAACGCCGTGCTCGCGCCGGAGACCGCCACCAGCTGGCTCAAGTGGAAGTCCTCGAAGCGGAAGGTCGCCACCGTCAGCAAGAGCGGCGTGGTGTACGCCCGCAAAAAGGGCAAGACGAAGATCACCGTCAGGGCCCGGAACAAGAAAAAGTACACCGTGACCGTAAAGGTGATCAAGGGCTGGGGATCCGGGACATCCGGCAAGGTCGTCGTACTCACGCTGCAAATGCTGGACGCCATGGCCGAAGCGCAGATCAGGCTGACGAACGAAGAGCGCGCAAAGGAGGGAAAAGCGCCGCTCGAAACCGACCCAGAGCTGATGGCCTACGCCAAAGTGCGGGCGCAGGAGCTCACCAGAAAATTCAGCCATGAGAGGCCCGACGGCACCAGCGGCCGCGCGCGGATCATGGAGGTACGCAACTGCGGCGCCGGCGAAAACATCGCCATAAACTACTTCAAGGGCAACGCCGAGGACAGCGCCAGGGCCGTGACGACGCAATGGGTGAACTCTACCAAGGGACACAGGCAGAACATGCTCCGCAACGACTGGAGGCACATCGGCGTCGGGGTGGTCGTCGGGTCATACGGCGGAAGCACGGCCCTGTACTGGGTGCAGATATTCACCACCGACCCGATAACGTTCCAGACCCCCGAGGAATTCATGGCCGAGCTCCGCGCGCGGGTGGCGAGGGACCAGGAAAACGAAAAGCGCGTGCTCCGAGGCGAGATGACGATCGACGAAGCCTTCCCGGATGCCGAATTCTACGCGAGTACCCGGCAGGGGCTCAGGAATCAGCTGGACCTGATGGAGTCCGTGCTGAACGGGGAAAAGGGGCTGTGCGATATCCCGGATTTCCTGCACGAATACATCTTCAAACAGGTATCCCAGCGCGTGCTGAGCGGGGAGCTGTCGGCGGAGGTCACCTTCTCGCACATACTCAACGCGGAGCGGCGGCTGAACGACGTCGTCCCGGATACCGAGAAAAACGGGGAGATCAGGGCGCTGCTCATCGGGCTCATGAAACAGCGCGTGCTGAACAAGGAGGTGTCCCTGACCAGGTACTTCCCGAGGAGCCGGCTGGAATATGAGGACATCCGGGAAGAAATCACCCAGGCGTTCCAACAGCTCTATCCCGGCGAAAGCCCGGAATGGCCGGACAGGTAGGCATCCCGCATTGCCCTCCTTTACAATAGCGGGATGACCGGAATGGGGTTTCCGCGGGGGACGACCTCTTCCGGCGCTGCGAGTGCCGTTCCGGGGGGGCGACCTCTTCCGTCAGCCCTTCGGGCTGCCACCTCCCCTGGAAGGCAATGTCATCAACTTAAGGAAGAAGCGGAAGGCGAAACAAAGGATTAACATAGTATCAAACCTACAGCACTTGACAAACTCGTGGTAATCGAGAAAGGAGACCGCATCTATTGAGAGGCGGTGCACGGGATGTCAAAGCGTAGAAAGATGCTGGTCGTTGTGGTAGAATACCTT
>JAFRFY010000063.1 GCA_017434085.1 Clostridia bacterium | reverse complement strand
CAGGAGCGCCGGGCTGGCCGCGAATACGAAGGGTATGATGAACGCGCCGATGGCCAGCCGCGTGGCGGTGACGCCGGTCTTCATGGGCTTGCCCTTGGCGATGGCCGCGCCGGCGTAGGCCGCCAGGGCCACGGGCGGCGGGATGTCGGCCACGATGCCGTAGTAGAACACGAAGAAGTGGGCCGCGATGGCCGGCACGCCCATCTGGATCAGTATCGGCGCGCAGGTGGATGCCATGATGCAGTAGGTGGCGGTGGTGGGCACGCCCATGCCCAGCACGATGCAGCAGATCATGGTCAAAAACAGGCCCAGCAGCAGCGAGTTGCCGGACACGCCCACGATGGCGCTGATGAGCTGGTTGGCGAGGCCCGTGACGGTGATGCAGCCGCAGATGACGCCCGCGATGCCGCAGGCCACGGCCACGGTGACGCAGCTGCGCCCGCCGGCCTCCAGCGCGTCGAATATGGTCCTCGGGGTGAACTTTTCGACCACCTCGCCGGCCGCCACGCCCTTGTTTTCGGCGGCCCGCTTGTAGTAGCCCGTCAGGTTGTTGATGAAGCCCACCGCGATGGCCACCAGTATCGCCACGGCGGCGGAGAACTGCATGGTGCGGGTGTTGGAGCACACCAGCCAGATCAGCACGATCAGCGGCAGCAATAGGTAGGTGTCCTTCAACAGCGACTTGAACCGGGGCAGCATCGCCGGGTCCATACCCTTCAATCCCAGCTTCTTGGCCTCCAGGTGCACCGCGATGAATATGCCCAGGAAGTACAGTATGGCGGGCACGATGGCGCGCACAATGATGTTGGAGTACGGCACGCCCAGGTAGTCCGCCATCAGGAAGGCCGCCGCGCCCATGATCGGGGGCATGATCTGCCCGCCGGTGGAGGCGGCCGCCTCGACCGCGCCGGCGAACTCGGAGCGGTAGCCGGTCTTTTTCATCATCGGTATGGTCACCGAGCCGGTGGTCACGGTGTTGCCCACCGAGGAGCCGGACACCATGCCGCACAGCGCCGAGGAGATGACCGCCACCTTCGCGGGACCGCCGGCGAAGCGCCCGGTCAGGGAGTTGGCCAGATTGATGAAGAAGCTGGACACGCCCGTCTTCTCCAGGAACGCGCCGAATATGATGAACACCACGATGTACTTGGAGCACACGCTCACCGGCGTGCCCAGTATGCCGTTGTCGCCGTAGAACATCTCATAGGCGGTGCGCGGGAGGGTCTTGCCGTTGACGAAGGTGTAGCCGATGAAGAATATCGCCACGCACAGTATCGGCAGGCCCACGCTGCGGCGGCACAGCTCCGCCAGCACCACGATGCCGATCACGGCCACGGTGGTGTAGAAGGGGTTGGTCAGCAGCTCCTTCAGGCGCATGTTCAGTATGGTGTGGGCGTTGAAGGTGTAGTACAGGAACGCGCCCGCGCCCAGCACCATCAGCACGATGTCGTACCAGGGCAGGCTGTTCACCTTCACGTAGCCCTTCTTGGCGGGATAGGTCAAAAAGCCCATCACGATCACCAGGCCCATGAAGGAGGTCATGCGCACCTGCTCCAGGAAGTTGGCAAACAGCGTGACGTAGATGCAGAACAGCGAGAAGGCCGCCAGTATGACGCTCACGATCAGCTTGGGCTTGCCTTCCCATATGCGGGTGTTCGACTCGCGGTCGAACTTGCGCATCATGGCCTCGACGTCCGCCGCCGTGCCCGTGGAGACATCGAGCTCAGGCGCGTTGAGGTTTGGATCGTTGGGAGTGTTGGTCATGGGTCATTCTCCTTCTTTGATTTGGGCACTGACATAGCGTTCAGGGGGCTGCGGGTCCTCCCGCAGCCCCCTGCGCACGGTGTCAAAGGGATTACTTGGTCTCAACCTCGAAGCCCTTCTCGGCGAAGTACTTGGCGGCGCCGGGATGATAGGGCAGGCCGCAGGTGGAGGCGTACTCGAGATCGAGCTCCGCGCCCTTGGCGTGGGACTCGGTGATGGCGTCCTTGCCCTCGAAGATGGTGGAGACGATGGTGTAGGCCTCGTCCTCGGTCACGTCCTCGTTGGCGATGATGGTGGCCTTGATGCCCACGGTCACGACGTCCTCGTCGATGCCCTCATAGGTGCCGGCGGGGATGACGCTCTTGGCGTAGGCGCCGGAGATGGCCTGCAGCTTCTCGACGTGCTCGTCGTCCAGGCTGATCAGGTAGGCACCCTTGGTGGTGCACAGGTCGGTCACGGCGGGGGTCGGCGCGCCGGCCACGACGAAGGCGGCGTCGATCTTGCCGTCCTTCAAAGCCTCGGCGGAGTCGCCGAAGGACAGGTACTGGGGATTGATGTCCGCCTCGGTCATGTCATAGGCGGCGAAGAAGTCCATGGCATTGAAGTACACGCCGGAGCCCTGGGAGCCGATGGACACGTTCTTGCCCTTCAAATCCGCGACGGACTTGATGTCGGGGTTGCAGGTGACCAGCTGCACGGTCTCGGTGTAGAGCGCGCACAGGGCGGTAAAGGTGTCGATGGGCTTGCCCTCGTACTGCTCGAAGCGCACGCCGTTGTAGGCGTAGGCGGCCACGTCGTTCTGCACAAGGCCCAGCTGCGCGTCGCCGATGTCCAGCAGGTCGATGTTCGCCGCGGAGCCGTTGCCCGCCACGGCGGTCACGGCCACGTCGGAATTGTTGGTGATGTACTGCGCCAGCACGTTGCCGAAGGCGTAATAGGTGCCGGAGGTGCCGCCGGTGGTGAAGGTCAGCTCAGCCAGCGCCGCCGTGCAGGAAAGCGCCAGAACCAGCGCGATGATCAGGGAAACGATTTTCTTCATGGTCTTGTCCTCCATATGTCCGGCTTGAAAAAGCCTTTTGTCAACATATATTATACAATACCCCACCCCGAAACGCAATACAAAACTGCCAACCGTTTTGTTAATAATTGCATTTTTGAAATAAATCAACCCCGCTGACGGCATTTTTGCATCATTCGCCTTTTTTTGATGCTGGAATTAATGGGATGTTAATGCAAAAAAGCGGCGCGGGCGCAATATGAAGTTTACTTGCAAATACGGGCCGATCGGGGTATAATAATTTCAAAAATCTACAATAAATAAGAAGGAAGTATCGCCATGCTGGATATCAATCTGGTGCGCTTAAACCCCGATCTGGTGCGCGAGAACATCAAAAAGAAGTTTCAGGACGCCAAGCTGCCCCTGGTGGACGAGGTGCTGGATTTTGACCGCAAAAACCGCGAGGCCATACAGCGCGCGGACTACCTGCGTTCCCAGCGCAACAAGATCTCCAAGCAGATCGGCATGCTGATGGGCCAGGGCAAGCGCGACGAGGCCGAGGCCGCCAAGCAGCAGGTCAAGGATATGCAGGACGAGCTGGCCGACATCGAGCAGAAGGAGGTCGAGTACGCCGAGGAGATCAAAAAGCGCATGCTGGTGATCCCCAACATCATCGACGCCTCCGTGCCCATCGGAAAGGACGACTCCGAGAACGTGGAAAACGAGCGCTTCGGCGAGCCTGTGGTGCCCGAGTGGGAGGTCCCCTACCACGTGGACATCATGGAGCGCCTGAACGGCATCGACCTCGACTCCGCCCGCCGCACCTCCGGCAACGGCTTCTACTACCTCAAGGGCGACATCGCCCGGCTGCACTCCGCGATACTCTCCTACGCCCGGGACTTCATGATCGACCACGGCTTCACCTACTACGTGCCGCCGTTCATGATCCACGGCAACGTGGTCACCGGCGTGATGAGCTTTGCCGAGATGGAGAACATGATGTACAAGATCGAGGGCGAGGACCTCTATCTGATCGGCACCAGCGAGCACAGCATGATCGGCAAGTTCATCGACCAGATGCTCAACGAGGACGAGCTCCCCCAGACCCTCACCTCCTACTCCCCGTGCTTCCGCAAGGAGGTGGGCGCCCACGGCATCGAGGAGCGCGGCGTGTACCGCATCCACCAGTTCGAAAAGCAGGAGATGGTGGTGGTCTGAAAGCCCGAGGACAGCATGAAGTGGTACACTAAGATGTGGCAGCTGACCGTGGAGTTCTTCCGCACGCTGGACATCCCTGTGCGCACGCT
>JAFRFY010000062.1 GCA_017434085.1 Clostridia bacterium | reverse complement strand
GGCCCGCTGCCGGCGCTGGCGTCGGCGCTGGCGGCGCTGCTGGGGCCCCGGGAGGCCGTGACCTTTGTCTGCGGCACCAACCGGGCGCTGGAGGAGGCGCTGCGGGCCGAGTGGCAGGGGGACGCGCGGTTCAGGATCACGGGGTATGAGGACGACGTGGCCCAGCTGATGGAGGCCTCGGACGTGCTCATCACCAAGCCCGGCGGCATCACGGTCACCGAGGCGGCGATGAAGCGCCTGCCGATGGTGCTGGTGGACGCCGTGGCGGGCTGCGAGGCGTACAACCTGGAGTTCTTCGTCAACGCCGGCGGCGCCGTCAGCGCAGAGGGACCCCGGGCGCTGGCGCGGCTTGCCGTGGATATCCTGCGGGACGAGGCCAGGAAGGGCGAAATGGCCCGGGCGTTTCTGCCCATCGTCCGCGCCAACGATAGGGAAGTTATTTGGAGGACCATGCACGGCATATGAGATCGTTCAAGCGAATATATTAAAAAGGAGTGTTTCGAAATGGACGGGAAGCAGCTTGCGAAGTACATTGACCACACGATTTTGAAGCCCGACGCCACCGCGGCGCAGGTGAAGAAGCTCTGCGACGAGGCGAAGCAGTACGGCTTTGCGTCGGTATGCGTGAACCCCAGCCGCATCGCGCTGGCGGCGACGGAGCTTGCGGGCACGGACGTCACCCCCTGCTGTGTGGTGGGGTTCCCCCTGGGCGCGATCCCCTCGGAGAGCAAGGCCGCCGAGGCCGCCGTGGCGGTGAAAAACGGCGCGCGGGAGATCGACATGGTGATCGACATCGGCAGGGCCAAGGACGGCGACTGGGACTATGTGCAGGCCGACATCGAAGCGGTGAAGGCCGCCTGCGGCAGCGCGAAGCTGAAGGTCATCATCGAGACCTGCCTGCTGACCGACGATGAGAAGGTGAAGGCCTGCCTGGCCGCGAAGCGCGCCAACGCCGATTTCGTCAAGACCTCCACCGGCTTCTCCAAGGCCGGGGCCGTCGCTTCCGACGTGAAGCTGATGCGCGAGACCGTGGGCCCCGACATGGGCGTCAAGGCCTCCGGCGGCATCCACAACCGCGCCGAGGCCGAGGCCATGATCGCCGCGGGCGCGTCCCGCATCGGCGCCAGCAGCGGCATTGCGATCGTGACCGAGTAACCGGGGGGCGCTGCCCCCCGGACCCCCTGCCAAAGGGGATGATCCCCTTTGGAAACCCCACTCGCGGGGGCGCCGCCCCCGCACCCCTGTGAGGAGGATATGGATGAAGGTTTTGTTGATCAACGGCAGTCCGAGAGCGAAGGGCAACACGGCGCTGGCGCTTCACGAGATGGAGAAGGTCTTTTTGGAGCAGGGCGTTGGGACGGAATATGTGCACATCGGCAACCGGGACATCCGCGGCTGCATCGCCTGCGGCAAGTGCGCCAGCCTGGGCCGGTGCGTGTTTGACGACGCGGTGAACGAAGTCGCCCCACTGTTCGAGGAAGCGGCGGGCCTCGTGGCGGCGGGCCCGGTGTACTACGCCTCGGCCAACGGCACGCTGGTGTCCTTCATGGACCGGCTGTTCCACTCCACCCCCTTCGACAAGACCATGAAGGTGGGCGCGACGGTGGCGGTCTGCCGCCGGGGCGGGGCTTCCGCGACCTTCGACCAGATCAACAAGTACTTCACCATCTCCAACATGCCCGTGGCCTCCAGCCAGTACTGGAACTCGGTGCACGGCCGCGCGCCCGGCGAGGCGGCGCGGGACGCCGAGGGTCTCCAGACCGTGCGGGTGCTGGCCAGGAACATGAGCTTTTTGATGAAGTCCATCGCCCTGGGCCGGGAGAAGTACGGCCTGCCGGAGACGGAAGCGCACGAATGGACTCATTTCATCCGATAGAAGAGGTATCAGATGTACGACGAACTGACCGAAGTGGATATCCGGAAGACGCAGGAGGAGATCGACTGCCGCGAAGCTGGTGAAGGTGTCGGACGACGTGCAATACTACGTTCAGATCCGCGCCATCCAAAAGGGCGCAGACGACGACAGCCTGCCGATCCATTCATATTGAATCAAAACGATACAGGAGGACAAAGCTATGCGATTTGAACTGCTGCACCCCGCGGACCAACTGGTGATGATCATCTCCCGCATCTACTACTACGGCATGACCACCATGTCCGGCGGCAACCTGTCCATACGGGACGACAACGGCGACATCTGGATCACCCCCTCGGGCATCGACAAGGGCAACCTGTCCCGCGCCGACATGTGTCAGGTGAAGCCGGACGGCACCGTCATCGGCCCCCACCGGCCCTCTGTGGAGCTGCCGTTCCACCAGGAGATCTACCGCCGCCGCCCGGACCTCAAGGCCATACTGCACGCCCATCCGCCGACGCTGGTGGCCTTCTCGCTGGCCCGCGTGATCCCCAACATCGCGCTGATCCCCAACGCCACGGAGGTCTGCGGCAAGGTGACCTACGCCAAGTACGAGGTGCCGGGCTCCAAGAAGCTGGGCGAGTACATCGCCGAGGAGTTCAGCAAGGGCTTCAACACCGTGATGATGGAGAACCACGGCGTGGTCATCGGCAACAAGGACCTGTTCAGCTGCTTCATGGCCTTTGAGACGCTGGACTTCTGCGGCCGCCTGGAGATCGACGCCAAGAAGCTGGGCACCCCCAAGGCCCTCACCGAGGACGAGATCGACATCGACCGCTCCATCACCAGCCCCAGCCTGGACGAGTACATCCCCGGCTCCCACTCCTCCGAGGAGTGCGCCGGCCGCCGCGACCTGTGCGAGCTGATCCACCGCTCCTACGACCAGCGGCTGTTCACCTCCACCCAGGGCACCTACTCCATGCGGCTTTCGGACGGCAGCTTCCTGACCACCCCCTACAACAAGGACAGGAAGTACATCGAGCCCGAGGACATCGTGCACATCAAGAACGGCATGCGCGAGATGGGCAAGAAGCCCAGCCGCGCCACCCGGCTGCTGGAGGAGATCTACAAGACCCATCCGGGCATCAACGCCATCATCATCGCCCATCCGCCGGCCATCATGTCCTTCGCGGTGACGGACGCCGAGTTCGACTCCCGCCTGATCCCCGAAAGCTACATCAGCCTCCGGGACGTGGTGCGCATCCCCTACGCCGCCAGCCGCCTGGACGTGGAGGGCACGGCGAGGATATTCGACGCCAAGCATCCCGTGGTGATCGTCAACAACCAGTGCGTCATCGTCACCGGCACGAGCCTGCTCAACGCCTATGACCGCCTGGAGGTGCTGGAATACTCCGCCGCCGCCATGATCGCCGCCAAGGACATCGGCGACGTGGTGTACATCACCGACGACGAGGTCAAGGCCATCGAAAAAGCGTTCCATCTGGAGGGGTAATCTGAATTTGCGACGGTTCAGTCCGGGCGCGCGAGGCGTAGGGGCGATGCCCTCATCGCCCGCCGGACTGAACCGTCGCGGCAATACCGATCGAAAGGAAGAAACACCGCATGCCCAGGACACGCGAGGAGCTGTTGAACCTGCTGAACGCCGAAAACGGCCTGGAAAACCTTACAATGCTGCTGGAGACCGAGCCCCTGCCGCCGGTGGGCCGGGACGTGAACAACCACATCCACACCACCTACTCCTTTTCACCCTATTCGCCCACGGCGGCGGTGTGGTTTGCCCGGGCGGCGGGGCTTTGCACCTGCGGGCTGATGGACCACGATTCCATCGCCGGCGCGGGGGAGTTCCTGGCCGCGGCGCAGGCGGCGCGCATGGGCGCGACCATCGGCCTGGAGTGCCGGGTGAGCTTTAAGGACACCCCCTTCGGGGACCGCAAGCTCAACAACCCCGACCAGAAGGGCATCGTGTACATGGCCCTGCACGGCGTGCCCCACGACAAAGCCGCGGGGCTGAACGACTTCTTCGCGCCCTACCGCGAAAAGCGCAACGACCGCAATCGCGCGATGGTGACCGCCATCAACGACATGATGGGCAAATACGGCGTCGTCATCGACTTTGAGCGGGACGTGATACCGCTGTCCAACTTCAAAAAGGGCGGGTCCGTCACCGAGCGGCACCTGTCCAGCGCCCTGGCCCTGCGCATGATCGACGTGATCGGCGTGGGACAGGGGCTGGTGGACTTCATCAAAAACGAGCTCAGACTGCCCATCTCCGGCAGGATCGAGGGCTACCTGCTGGACGAGGGCAACCCCCACATGATGTACGACCTGCTGGGCTGGATCAAGAGCCAGCTGATCAGCCGGTTCTACATCGACGCCGACGCGGAGTGCCCGGACGTGCGGGACATCCTCCGGCTGGCGGACGACATCGGCGCCATCCCCGCCTACGCCTACCTGGGCGACGTGGGGGACAGCGTCACCGGCGACAAGCGCGCCCAGAAATTCGAGGACGACTTCCTGGATGAGCTGGTGGCGTACATCGCCCGGCTGGGCTACCGCGCCGTCACCTACATGCCCAGCCGGAACACCAAGGCCCAGCTGCGCCGCCTGCGCGCGCTGTGCGAGCGGTACAGCCTGTTCCAGATCTCCGGCGAGGACATCAACCAGCCCCGGCAGTCCTTCGTCTGCGAGGCCCAGCGGGACCCCGAGTTTGCCAACCTGTACGAGGCCACCTGGGCCCTCATCGCCCACGAGTGGCGCGCCACGGAGGACCCGGAGGACGGCCTGTTCGCCGCGCGGTCCGTATCGCGCTGGCCCGACCTCAACGACAGGGTCAGGGCGTTCGCCGCCTTCGGCGAGGGGATGCTATCCTAAGGAGAGGCCCGGGGGGCGACACCCCCGGGCGTTACTATGAAAGCCAAGATACAGATCATCATTGCCATGGCGCTGTACGGCACGCTGAGCGTGTTCGTGCGCAACATACCGCTGCCCTCGTCGCTGGTGGCGCTGTGCCGGGCGGCCATTGCGCTGGCGGGCCTGCTGGCGCTGCAGGCGGCGCGGGGCAGGCTGCCGCGGCTTCGTAAGATCGGCGGCGACGCGGCGCTTTTGTTTTTATCGGGCGCGGCGATGGGCTTCAACTGGATATTTTTGTTCGAGGCGTACAGGCACACCACCGTGTCGGTGGCGACGCTGAGCTACTACTTCGCGCCGGTGCTGGTGATGGCGCTGTGCCCCGTGCTGTTCCGGGAGCGCATGACGAAAAAGCAGGTGCTGTGCTTCATAGGCTCCACGGCGGGGCTGATCCTCGTGGTCAACGTCGGCGGCGCCGGGGGCGGCGACCACGTGAAGGGCGTGGCCTTCGGGCTGGCGGCGGCGGTGCTGTACGCCACGGTCATACTGATGAACAAGAAGATCACCCGGGTCTCCGGCATCGACCGGACGATCATGCAGTTCGCCGCGGCAGCGCTGGTGCTGCTGCCCTACGTGCTCGCAACCGCCGGGTTGCGCTTCGACGGCATGACGCCGCTGGGCTGGGCATGCCTTCTGTGCGTGGGCTTTCTGCACTCCGGGGTGGCGTATGTGCTGTACTTCTCGGCGCTTCGGACCCTGCCGGGACAGGAGGCCGCTATACTCAGCTATATCGACCCGCTGGTGGCCGTGCTGATCTCGCTGACGGTGCTGGGCGAGCCCGTCACCGCGCCGCAGATGATCGGCGGGGCCATGATACTGGCGTTCACGCTCGTCAATGAAATCAGAGGATAATATGTCCGATAAGAGAGAGAGGCTGCTGGTGGTCGCCGGGGTCGTCGTCCGAGACGGCCGCGTCATGCTGTGCCAGCGCAGGCCGGAGGTCCACAACGGCCTGAAGTGGGAGTTCCCCGGCGGCAAGCTGGAGCCGGGCGAGAGCCCCGAGGCGGCGCTTCGGCGGGAGCTTCGGGAGGAGCTCTCCATCGACGTGCGCGTGGGCAGCATCGCCGACGCCGTGTACTACCGCTATCCCGACCGGGACGTGCTGCTGCTGTTCTATATGTGCGAGATCACCGCCGGAGAACCCGCCGCCGTGGACTGCAACGCCGTCGAATGGCCCGGGATCGGGGAGGTCCCCCGCTACGATTTCGCCGGCGCCGACAGGGTGTTCGTGGAGCGGAACCTCAAAACAGGGGACGGTTCGCTGTGTTTCCTCCGTAGGGGCGGCGATGCGCCGCCCGCCCATGAAGTACGCTGTATGACGTGCCCGGGCGGGTGGCCATTGGCCGCCCCTACGACGGAATAAAGATCGGGCCGAAAAACACGCCCATCCATCCCTTGAATCTGTGGGGATGGATGGGCGGTTTCGTTGTGGCGAAGCGGCAGAAATGAAACGCCGGAGTTTTGCCCCTCGGATCTATGGGGGCAAAACTCCGGTATCGATTGCCTCCAGGCGAAGCCTGGCGCGGCAGCGAATGCCTGTAGGCGCAGCCTACTTGGCGAATTCCACCGCGCGGGTCTCGCGGACCACGTTGACCTTGATCTGTCCGGGATACTCCATCTCGGCCTCGATGCGCTTGACGATCTCGCGGGCGAGGATCAGCGTGCCGGCGTCGTTGACGTCCTCGGGCTTGACGATCACGCGGATCTCGCGGCCCGACTGTATGGCGTAGCAGGATTCCACGCCGTCGAAGGAATTGGCGATGCCCTCCAGCTTCTCCAGGCGCTTGATGTAGTTCTCCAGCGACTCGCGCCGGGCGCCGGGGCGGGCGGCGGAGATGGCGTCGGCGGCCTGCACCAGCACGGCCTCGACGGACTTGGGCTCCACATCGCCGTGGTGGGCCATGATGGCGTTGACCACCAGGTCGTTTTCGCGGAACTTCTTGGCCAGGTCCGCGCCGATGGTGACGTGCGTGCCCTCGACCTCGTGGTCGATGGCCTTGCCGATGTCGTGCAAAAGTCCGGCGCGCTTGGCCAGCGTGACGTCCGCACCCAGCTCGGCGGCCATGACGCCCGCCAGGTGGCTGACCTCGATGGAGTGCCTGAGCACGTTCTGGCCGTAGCTCGTGCGGTAGCGCATGCGGCCCAGCAGCTTTACGAGCTCCGGATGGATGCCGTGCAGGTTGGTCTCAAAGATGGCCTGCTCGCCGGCCTCACGGATCTGGTTGTCCACCTCGCGGCGGGCCTTCTCGACCATTTCCTCGATGCGGGCGGGATGGATGCGGCCGTCCATAATGAGCTTCTCCAGCGCGATGCGGGCGACCTCGCGGCGCACCGGATCGAACGCGGAGATGATGACGGCCTCCGGGGTGTCGTCGATGATCAGATCGACGCCGGTGGCGGTTTCGAGGGTGCGGATGTTGCGGCCCTCGCGGCCGATGATGCGGCCCTTCATGTCGTCGTTGGGCAGCGCCACCACGGAGACGGTGGTCTCCGCCACGTGGTCGGCGGCGCACTTCTGTATGGCCAGGGAGACGATGTTGCGGGCCTTCTTGTCGGCCTCCTCCCGGGCCTGGGCCTCCACCTCGCGCACCATCACGGCGGCGTCGTGGTAGGCGTCCTTCTGGATGCGGTCCACCAGGATCTGCTTGGCCTCGTCGGCGGTCATGCCGGCGATGCGCTCCAGCTCGGCCTTCTGGCGGTCGTGCATCTCCTGGGCCTCGGCCTCGAGGCGCTCGGCTTCACGATACTTGTCGTTCAGCGCCTCCTCCCGGGCCTCCAGGTTGTCAAGCTTCTTGTCAAATTGCTCTTCGCGCTGGTTCACCCTGCGCTCCAGCCGCGATACCTCGTTGCGGCGGTCACGAACTTCCTTATCAAGCTCCGACTTCAAGCGGATGATCTCTTCTTTGGCCTCCAGGACGGCTTCCTTTTTCTTTTCCTCCGCCTTGTGGGTGGCTTCCTCCAGCATGTTGGTGACGAATTCCTCGGTCTGCCCGATCTTCTTTTCCATGCCGTTCTTGCGGTAGAAATACCCGGCCACCAGGCCAATAACCAACGCAATCAGCGCAATCAATGCGACGATTGCAGGACTCATAAGCGCACATTCCTCCTTTATCTCAATTTATAATCAACGAACTTCTTAGCCTTGCAAACATACCTATTCACATTCTACACGACTAACATAATTATTTTACTCTTCCGTTAACATGATGTCAAGCGAAGATATGATTACCGAAACTTTATGATTGTGGCAATTCGACAATATTGTGACCTCCTTTTTGACGCCGGTTGGCGTATTCGGCGCGCTTCCGGACGGCCTCAAACACGAAATAGCCGTCGATTTCGCTTATCTTTACCCCGCCGAACACCGCGATCAGCTTGTTTTTGTACCATTCCCGACGCTTGGTGACCATCATCAGCCGCCCGCCGAGCTTCAGGCGGTTGAAGCCCTTCTCGATGAAGGCCTTCGCCACGGAAAAGTCCGATTGATAGGGCGGGTTGGAGAGTATGAGGTCAAAGCCCGCGGCGTCGAGCTGCTTAAATCCGTCGGACAGCGCGAGGGTCACGCCGGGCACGCCGTTGTCAAGGGCGTTCTGACGCGCGGTCTCCACGGCGAGAGGGTCCGCGTCCGAAAGCCACACGTTCGCCTCGCCGCACTTCTTCGCCGCCACGATGCCCACCACGCCGCAGCCGCAGCCCAGATCCAGCACCTTCATGCCGGGCGCGAAGTCCGCCGCGGACAGCATCGCCAGCGTGCCGCGGTCCACGTGTCCCGGCGAAAAAAGCCCCGGCGCGGTGCGCAAAACGAGCGCCTCGCCCAGTACCTCGGCGCGTATAATGGCCACGGCGACGTCCCCCCTGTCTGTCATCAATTTCCATCTTTGATTATAACATACGTTCGATGCCGGAAAATAGAATTAATCGGGACAATCAGGGAAAACTAAGGCGAAGAGAGGTGATAATCCTGATCGTCAACATCGTCGCGGCGCTCCAGGCGCTGTTCTACCTGTGCGCGATACCGGTCCACCTGGCGGTGCGGGTGGACGGCCTGCGGGTGGGCGCGGGGCTTTCGGCTTTCGAGCGGCGCGCGGCGCGGCGGCGGGCGGACAGGGAGCTGGCCGCGCCCCCGGGACAGGGCGGCGATTCCCCGGATGTGAGGCGCGTGCTTCGGCTGCTAAAGCGGCTTCGGATCGAGCGCGCGGAGCTCGTCGGCCGCGTGGCGCTGGGGGACGCCGCTGCCACCGCCTTACTCTGCGGCTTGATCGGCGGCCTCTCGCGGGCGCTTCGGGGCCGGGTGCGGCGCATGCGCGTGGACGTGCGGCCGGATTTCGCGTCGCAGCGGGTCGCGGTTGAAATATCCGGTATGATCCAGGCGCGCGCGGGACAGATTATCCTTGCGGCAATCAACCTATTGACAGAGGAGGCATTTCCATGGATAAGCACCCGATTGAAAACCTGATGACCACCACCATGGACAGCATACGCGACATGGTGGACGTGAACACCGTGGTCGGCGAGGCCATCGGCACCCCCGACGGCGCCACGCTGATCCCCATCTCCCGGGTGAGCTTCGGCTTCGTGGCGGGCGGCGGCGAGTACGGCGAGAGCCAGCTTCGGCAGAAGCACGCGGACACCGCCGACGCCGACATCCCCTTCGCCGGCGGCGCGGGCGCGGGGGTCACCGTACAGCCCATGGGATTTCTGGTGTCCTCCGGCGAACAGGTGCGGCTGGTGCCCGCCCAGTACTGCCAGAGCGTCGACCGGCTCATAGAGCTCATCCCCCAGGCCATGGCCGAGCTGCGCCGCGCCACGAAAAAGGACGATAAGCCCGCGGGGATCTCCATACCGGTGACGGGGGATTGACATGACGATGTGGGGGATGCTATTATAGGGAACAGGGAACAGGGAACAGGGAACAGGAATAGTGGCTGCCGCCATTTCTATTTGAACGCGGCAGCAGCATTTCCTGTTCCCTGTTCCCTGGGCCCTGTTCCCTCAATCATCCATACGGAGGCCACCCATGACCCTCAAAGCCCTGCTCAAGAAGAACCGCTTCACCTACATACTGGCCAACGCCTTGCGGTCCGCGCCGTATCCGATCTACGCGGGCTGGATGCGGCTGTGCCACGCGGTGCGCGGCGTGGAGAAGAATACGGTGTACTTTTCAAGCTTCAACGGCGCGCTTTACGACGACAATCCCCGCGCCGTCGCCGAGGCGCTGCACGCCATCCGACCGTCGGCGAAGCTGGTGTTCCGGGTCAACAGGGAGGGGCTTCGGCAGCAGGTCCCGGACTACATCACCCGGGTGTACCGCTTCTCCCCGAGGGGCGTCGCGGCCATGGCCACCGCGCGGGTGATCGTCAAGAACGCGAACGTGCTGCCGTGGATGCGCGTATTCCCCGATCAGAAGTACGTGCAGACCTGGCACGGCGACCGGGGCTTCAAGCGCATCGGGCTGGACCTCTGGCCGGACCGGAAGGACTTTCAGCGGGAGAGCGGCTGGCTGAGCCTGTGCGTGTCCGGCTCCGACTTCGGAAGCCGCGTGTACAGAAGCGCCTTCAATTACAGGGGCGAGATCATGCAGCAGGGCTACCCCCGAAACGACATACTGGTCAACCCGCCCGAGGGTCTGGCGGAATCCGTGAAGCGACGGCTCGACATCCCCCCGGACGTCCGGGTGCTGCTGTACGCGCCCACGTTCCGGGCGGCGTCCTCCGGCGCGAAGCTGAACGCGGCGCTGAGCCTGGAGAAGGTCAAGGCGACCCTGGAAAAGGTTACCGGCGAAAAATGGCTGTGCCTGACCCGCAGCCACGAGCTCAACCTGGGCATACGCTCCGACGCCGCGCGGGACGTCACCGGCTGGCACGACGTCAGCGCGCTGCTGACCGCCTGCGACATGGTGATCACCGACTACTCCTCCATCGGCGGCGACTTCATGCTGCTGAGGCGGCCCACGGTGTACTACCAGCCCGACGTCGGGGACTACCACCGGGAGCGCGCCTTCTACTTCGACATGGATCAATCGCCCCTCATCGTCGCGCACAATGAGGGGGAATTGATGGAGATACTCGCCCACCCCATCGACGGGGCGGAGAACTGCCGCGAATGCCTGGCGTTTTTCGGCGCCACCGAGACCGGCCACGCCGCAAGGGCGGTGGCGGAGTGGATTTCAAATCAATTGGATGATAATTAGAAGGATATAGGGGTGAATGAGGAGTTAGGAATGAGGAATTAGGAATTATAGAATACCGGCAGACATGCGTAGGGGCGATGCGTAGGGGCGCCGATGCGGCGCCCGCCCGGATACGAAATACATCGTACTTTATGGGCGGGCGGCGCATCGCCGCCCCTACGGCGTCCTGTGCGGTAACTCAATTCCCAATTCCCCATTCCCAATTCTCTACAGGTACAAGTCCTCCGCGTGCGCCTTGAGCCACTTCTTCCACACCTTGTATTCGGGCATCTGCTGTTCGACGAGGGACCAGAATTTGGGGGAATGGTTGAACTCCCACAGGTGGCACAGCTCGTGGATGACCACGTAGTCCAGCACCGGCGGCGGGGCCATGATGAGCTTCCAGTTGAAATTGAGATTGCCCTTGCCGGAGCAGCTGCCCCAGCGGGTCTTCTGCTCGCGGATCGCAACGCGCCCCGGGGTCCTTCCGACCTTCGGGGCGTAGTGATCGAGGCGCTCCCGTATGCGCTCGAGCGCCCGGGCGGACAGCACGGCGCGTATGGCGGCGCGCACGGATGGATCGTCCTCCGGCTTGGGCAGGCTCAGGCACAGCGCGCCATCGCGGACCTCGCCCCGCACGCGCCCCGCCCGGGACAGCCGTATGACGTGGGGGACGCCCTCGATCATGATCGTCGAGCCGTCGCTGACCGGGTGGTTGCGCCGGTCCTCGCTGAGCTTCCGGTCCACCGCCTTTCCCATCTGCAAAAGCTGGTCGGCGCGCTCCCTGACCATCCGGTCGATGTCCCGAAGCCGCATGCCCCTGGGGGCGTAGACCCGTATCGCGCCCTCCGGCAGCGCCTGAAACAGCACGCTCGCGCGCACGGTCTGTATCAGTGTGTATTCCAGCCGCCGGTTCCCGGCGATGACGATGCGGTTCATGGGCACCTCGCTGTTTTTATCTCCATACTGACCTGGTCTGCCTTCCCTGCATCATCGCGGCCCAGGGCTTGGGGTCCTCGATGATCTTCGCCATGCCCCGCACGCCGCAGGTGGCGGGGGCGTCGGCCACGCGGCAGGGGATGCCCAGCGCCTGGCCGAGGCGGCGGTCCATCTCGGTCATGCCGGCCCCGGCGCCGGCGAGCACCGCGCCCACGTCGTTCAGATCGGCGGACAGGCCCTCGGGGGCGGCGTCCACCACGGCGAGGCACATCCGGGCGATCTCGGACACCACGTCCTCGCAGGCGTCCAGCACGGGCTGGGTCTCCACGTCGAAGGTCATGGGCAGCCGGTCCGTCATGCTGATGCCGATCATGTGCATGATGATGTCCTTGGGGGCCTTGTCGGGCATGGCGTTGCCCAGGGTGTGCTTGATCTCCGCCGCGGCGGCCCAGCCGATGCGGTAGCCGGAGCGCATGCGGGTGATGCGCTGTATGCGCTCGTCGATGCGGTTCAGGCCGTAGGGCAGGTAGCCGTAGGCCGCCACCCGGCCGTATGTAAACAGCGTGGCGGAAATCTTGCCCGCGCCTATGTCGATCAGCAGCCGGGCCTCGGGCGAGAGTATGTCCAGCCCCGCGCCCAGCGCCGAGGCCACGTCCGAGCGCACCAGCATGGCCTCCGCCGCGCCGGCCTCGATGGCGGCGTTCAAGAGGGCGTCGCGCTGCACCGGACGGGCGAAGGGCTGGCAGGAGATGATGGTGCCGTAGTGGCGGCGCTTTTTGAGGATGTCGGAGCGCTGGAACAGCCAGTGGAACAGCCGCTCGGCATAGAAATTGTTCTCCAGCACGCCGTCGGAGAGCGGATAGTGCACCGACACGCCCTCGCAGGTGCGCCCGATCAGCCGTTGGGCGATCTCACCCGCGCAGATGGGCGACATCTTGCCCTCCCGAAACGCCATCGCCGCCGGACAGTCCAGCACCGGCCCGCGCTTCAGCTCCGCCACGCGCACGTTCTGCGTGCCCAGATCTATGCCAATGTCCCATCGCATGGTTCCATACCCCCGCTGAATCATTCAATCTATTATAGCATACATTCCCGCGTATAAATCGAAGATAATTTGACAATATGCTATTATCTATTATATGCTATAATAGTTGCGTAGCGGGTACAAAAAGGGGGATCATCCATGAACGAAGCGTTTGTGCGGACCACCATGCTGCTGGGCGAGGATGGCATGGCGCGCCTGGGGCGCGCCCGGGTGGCGGTGTTCGGCATCGGCGGCGTGGGCGGCCATGCCGCGGAGGCGCTGGCCCGCAGCGGCGTGGGGGCGCTGGAGCTGGTGGACGCCGACGTCGTCAGCCCCTCCAACCTGAACCGGCAAATCGTCGCCCTGCGCAGCACCGTGGGCATGCCCAAGGTGGAGGTCGCCGCCGCGCGCATCCATGACATCAACCCGGACTGCGAGGTCACCCCCCGCAGGGTGTTCTTCGGCCCGGACACCGCCGATCAGTTCGATTTTTCGCGGTATGACTACGTGGTGGACGCCATCGACACCGTGACCGGCAAGGTGCAGCTGATCGTCCGCGCGAAGGCGGCGGGCGTGCCCGTGATCTGCGCCATGGGCGCGGGCAACAAGCTGGACCCCACCCGCTTCGAGGTGGCGGACATCCATGAGACCGAGGTCTGCCCGCTGGCCCGCGTGATGCGCCGGGAGTGCCGCAGGCGCGGCATACGAAACGTCAAGGTGGTCTATTCCAAAGAGGAGCCCGTGCGGACCGCCGCGCCCGAAACGGGCAAGCCCGTCCCCGGCTCCACCGCTTTCGTTCCCGCCGTGGCGGGGATGATTTTAGCGGGGGAAGTGGTGAAAGACATCGCGTTTGGAAGAATGGGAAATGGGAAATTGAGTGAGCCCGGCGGAGAATTTTATAATTCCTCACTCCTAATTCCTCACTCCTAATTCCCCATTCCCCATTCCCAATTAAAAAAAGACCCATTGCCCTAAGCAATGAGCCAATCGGGAAGATCGATCAGAACAGATCGACCTTGCCCTCGATCTCCTTATTGACGACGTAGTACGCCTTGCCCTCCTGAGGCTTCACATAGATATCCAGAGTTTCGATATCGGTCAGCTTCTTGCCGGCGTCCTTCCACTCCTTCTTCACATTGGCCTCAACGGTGCTGAGCTCGACTTCC
>JAFRFY010000061.1 GCA_017434085.1 Clostridia bacterium | reverse complement strand
GGCTTACATGTATGCTGGCCGGCATACCGAGAATGTGCATTACGAGAAATTCTGAGGAGAATGGATTAGATAGAGCAGAGAAATAGAGACAGGCGTATGACCTGTTTGTGGTCCGTGAGTAACCCACTGTGTCGATACAATTTAACATGATAAAGCATTGACACGACGTTGGGAACACGGTATAATATGCAAAACCAATGAGAAAGAGTAAGTATTCGCTGTTGAGCCTTTTGCAGAGAGCCGTCGATGGTGGAAATACGGCAGGATGGCAGTGATGAATGGTCTTTCGAGGGCGAACAGAAAGCCTTTGGGCGAGTATGCGAGACGGAGCGGGCACTTCGTTAACAAGGGCCGGCATATGAACGTATGCGCAGAGCGGGCGCTTATGCGCCAAGCCGGGTGGTACCGCAGGAATATTGCATCCTGTCCCAGCAATGATTTGTTGGGGCAGGTTTTTATTGGGGAGGAGGCAGAGCAATGCACTCGAAAATAGCGATCACAGGCGCTGGACACGTCGGGTCCCACGTGGGACGGGCGCTGGCGGCGGGAGGCATTTGCGACGAGATCGTACTGATCGACAAGCTGCCGGAGAAGGCCTCAGCGCAGGCCATGGACATCGCCGACGCGCTGAGTTTTCCGCCATCTGACACGCGGGTGCGCACCGGAGACTACGCCGACTGCGCCGACGCGGACATCACAATCATCGCCATTGGCAAGGCCAGGGCGCCGGGGCAGACGCGGCTGGACCTGTTGGGGGATTCCGTGCGCATGGCGCACGAGCTGGCGGGCCAGCTTCGCCAGGACGGCGTCGGCGGGCTGCTCATCAGCATCACCAATCCCTGCGACATCATCGCCGGATGCCTGCGGGAGCTGCTGGGGCTAGATCGCTTGCGCGCCTTCGGCACGGGCACGCTGCTGGACACCGCGCGGCTTACCCGGGTGCTCTCCGGGCAGACCGGCGCGGCACGGCGGGACATAGAGGCCTGCGTGCTGGGCGAGCACGGCGATTCGTCGATGATCCCCTTCTCCGCGCTGCGCATCTCGGGGAGACCCGCTTCGGAGGCGCCCGGCTTCGACCCCGGGCAAGCGCTTGAACGCACCCATGGCATCGGCATGGACATCATCGAGGGCAAGGGATCCACGGAGTTCGGTATCGGCCAGGTGACGGCCTGGCTGTGCCGGGCGATCCTGACCGACGCCGGGGCGGTGCTTCCGCTGTCAGTCGGACTCCAGGGGGAGTATGGCCTGAACGGCATCAACTGCGGCGTACCCTGCGTCGTCGGGCGTCGGGGCATCGAGCGCATCGTCGAACTGCCACTGGCGGCGCCGGAGCGAGAAGCCCTGCTGGCCTCGGCGGCAGTCCTGGAAAAGCACATGCGCCTCGCGGATCAGATCCTCGCGGGCTTGTGACATATCGACCCATCAAGGAGGTAGCACCATGTTCCATCACAGCATTTTCCGCCGCATCCTCTGCACCGCCTTCATCCTGGCGCTTGTGCTCTTCACCTTCGGCTCCGCGTATGCTGAAGCTCTGCGCGTGGCCGTCGTCCAGCCGCTCAGCCACACCTCCCTCAATCAGATCCGGGACACCATCGTCTCCGAGCTCGAGGGAAGCGACGTCGAATTTGAGATCGTCACCCGAAACGCCGAGGGTGACTCCGCAGCGCTCTCCACGATCCTGGAAAACGTGAAGTCGGACGGCGTGGACATCGTGGTGCCCATCGCCACCAACACCGCCCAGTCCGCCAAGATGGTGTTTGAGGACGCCGGCATCCCGGTGGTGTTCGCGGCGGTGTCCGATCCCGTGGCCGCGGGGCTGACCGGCGACGACTGCGGGTTCATCACGGGCGTTTCCAACAACATCCCTGCCGCTGAGATCGTGAACCTGATCTCGGATTTCCAGCCGGACTACAAGCTCATCGGCTTCCTCTATACGTCCTCGGAGACCAACTCCGTCTCCACCATCAACGCGGCGAAGGCGTATTGCGACGCGAACGGCATCGCCTATGAGGAGGTCTCCATCGCCAACCTCTCGGAGCTGCAAACCGCTGTGGAGACGCTGATCTCCAAAGGCGTGGACGCGCTGTACACCGGCAACGACAACTCCATCGCCTCCGCCATGTCCACCTACATCGACGTGGCCTACGAATACGGCATCCCCGTGTACTGCGGGGCGGATTCCATGGTGGCGGACGGCGGCTTTGCCACCATCGGCGTGGACTACGTGCAGCTGGGCGGGCAGGTGGCCTCTATCGTGGAACGCATCGCAAACGGCGAACAGCCGGAGGATATCCCTTATGAGACGCTGGCGGACTATGCCCGCTTCGTGAACCTCCATGCCGCGGATCGCATCGGTATCGAGGTGTCCAACGACATCCTGGCTGCCTACAACGTGCTTGTGGAAGTCGACGGCACCAGCCATTTCGGAGAATAGTGCGGATCGGTGGGACGGGGGAACCTCTCCCCGTCCCGCATCGGTCAACAGAATGGAAGGTTTCCTATGAACACATTGAGCTTGCTGATATCCGCGCTCAGCCAGGGCATGATCTACGCCCCTATGGCGCTGGGCGTCTTTGTAGCGTTTCGGGTATTGAACACGCCGGATCTGACCATCGACGGCAGCTTCGTGGCGGGGATGTGCGTCTGCGCCGTGGCTGCCATCGCGGGGCATCCTGTCCTCGCGCTGGTGTGCGGGCTGCTGGCAGGCGCGCTGGCAGGGTTGGTGACGGGCCTCTTGCAGACGAAGCTAGAGATCAACCCGATCCTCTCCGGCATACTGACCATGACGGGCCTCTACACTGTCAACTTCATGCTGCTGGGCGGCCAGTCCAATCTGTACCTGCAGCGCACGGAGCTGAACAGCGCTGGCGCGGAGACGCAGGTGGCCAGC
>JAFRFY010000060.1 GCA_017434085.1 Clostridia bacterium | reverse complement strand
TACGGCGTGATCCGCCAGACCGAGTTCTTCGTCTACAGCGAAAAGGACCGGAAGGCCCTGTCCGAGTGCATGGACCTGGGCTACCGCTTCCCGGAGATCACCACCTGGATCCGCGCCACAAGAGAGGATTTCAAGCTGGTCAAGAACCTGGGCATCCGGGAAACGGGCATACTGGTGTCATGCAGCGACTACCACATCTTCAAGAAGATGCAGATGACCCGCAAGCAGTGTATGGAATATTACCTAAAGACCGTGGCGGACGCCTTCGAGGCCGGGGTCATGCCCCGCTGCCACCTGGAGGACATCACCCGGGCCGACTTCTATGGCTTCGTGGTGCCCTTCGTCAACGAGCTGATGAAGATGAGCCAAGACGCGGGCATTCCCGTGAAGATCCGCGCCTGCGATACCATGGGCTACGGCGTGCCCTATTCCGAGGTGGCGCTGCCCCGCAGTGTGCCCGGCATCATCTACGGCCTGCAGCACTATTCCGACGTTCCCAGTGAGATGCTGGAGTGGCACGGCCACAACGATTTCTACAAGGCCGTGGCCAACGCCTCCACCGCGTGGCTGTACGGTGCCTCGGCGGTGAACTGCTCCCTGCTGGGTATCGGCGAGCGCACCGGCAACATCCCGCTGGAGGCCATGGTGATGGAGTACGCCAGCCTGCGCGGCTCCCTGGACGGCATGGACCCCACGGCCATCACCGACATCGCCCGGTATTTCCATGATGAGATCGGCTATGACATTCCGGTGATGACGCCCTTCGTGGGCCGCCAGTTCAATACCACCCGGGCGGGCATCCACGCCGACGGCCTTTTGAAGGACGCGGAGGTGTATACCATATTCGACACCCGCAAGATCCTGGGCCGCGCCCCGGCGGTGATGATCGGCAAGGCCAGCGGCCTGGCGGGCATCGCCTACTGGATCAACGAGAATTACCAGCTGACCGGCGACCAGGCCGTGGACAAGAAGGATGCGCTGGTGGTGGCGCTGAAGCAGTGGATCGACGCGGAGTACGAGGACGGCCGCCAGACCACGCTGTCCACCGCCGAGCTGGAGACGAAGATCGAAGAATTGTCCGCCGGACGGTTCCGCAGGCTGTAAGGAGGGGGAAAACATGAGAGATTACAAGACCGTATCGCTGTCCGACCAGGTTTTCGAGCGACTCGAGGACGACATTCTCAGCGGCAAGTACGAGCGCGGAGAGATCATCACCGAATTGCAGCTCTGCGCAGAACTGGGCGTCAGCCGCACCCCCGTGCGCGAGGCGCTGCGCCGCCTGTTCCAGGAGCACCTGATCGAGGATACACCCAAGGGCACGATGGTGCTGGGCATCACGCCGAAGGACTATCGGGACATGACGGAGATTCGCCTGCGTATTGAGGAAATGGCTGTGCGCGGCTTCGTGGAGAACGCCAGCACTGACAACCTGAAAGCGCTGAACGAAGCCGTGGATTTCCAGGAATTTTACCTCACCCGGGAAAACGTGGATCAACTCAAGGCCCTGGACGGACGCTTCCATGAAGTGATTTACGATGGCTGCGGCAGCATCGTGCTGAGGGATACCCTCTCACCGCTGCACAAGAAGACGCAGCAGTACCGCCGAAACGCCCTGCGCACGCCGGACCGGGCGGCCCATTCGGTGCGGGAGCACAAGGCGATATTGGAGGCCATTCGCGCCGGTAACGCCGACCTGGCCGCCGAGCGGATGGAGCAGCACATACTCAACGCCATGGACCGGGCGCTTTCAAAGGAGGACGCATGACATGGGCATGACCATTGCACAGAAGATCATCAGGGACCACCTCGTCTCCGGGGACATGACCCCCGGCAGCGAGATCGCCCTGCGCATCGACCAGACCCTGACCCAGGACGCCACAGGGACCATGGCCTACCTGGAATTCGAGACCATGGGCATCGAGCGGGTGCGCACCGAGCTGTCCGTGGCCTACATCGACCACAACACGCTGCAGTGCGGCTTTGAGAATGCCGACGACCACCGCTACATCCAGACGGTGGCGAAGAAGCACGGCATACGCTTCTCCCGCCCCGGCAACGGCATCTGCCACCAGGTGCACCTGGAGCGCTTCGGCGTGCCCGGCAAGACGCTGATCGGCTCCGACAGCCACACGCCCACCGGCGGCGGCATCGGCATGCTGGCCTTTGGCGCGGGCGGCATGGACGTGGCCGTGGCCATGGGCGGCGGCGCGTACTACATCGCCATGCCGAAGATGTTCAAGGTGAACCTGACCGGCAGGCTGCGCCCCTTTGTGACCGCCAAGGACGTGAGCCTGGAGATATTGCGCATACTCTCCGTCAAGGGCGGCGTGGGGGCCATCATCGAGTGGGGCGGCGAGGGCGTGAAGACCCTGTCCGTGCCCGAGCGGGCCACCATCACCAACATGGGAACCGAGCTGGGCGCGACCACCTCGATCTTCCCCTCGGACGAGATCACGAGGAAGTTCCTTCGGGCGGAGGGCCGGGAGGACGCCTGGCGCGAGCTGTCCAGCGACCCGGACGCGGAGTACGACAGGGTCATCGACATCGACCTTTCCACCCTGGAGCCGCTGATCGCCTGCCCCCACAGCCCGGATAAGGTGGTGAAGGTCGCCAGCCTGAAGGGCACGAAGGTGGACCAGGTCTGCATCGGCTCCTGCACCAACTCCAGCCTGATGGATATGCTGAAGGTGGCGGCGCTCTTGAAGGGCAGGACCATCTGTCCCTCGGTGAGCCTGTCGATTTCCCCCGGCAGCCGGCAGGTGCTTTCGATGCTCGCGGAGCGCGGCGCGCTGACCGACATCCTCTCAAGCGGCGCCCGGGTGCTGGAGTGCGCCTGCGGCCCCTGCATCGGCATGGGCTTCAGCCCCAACAGCGCCGGCGTCTCCCTGCGCACCTTCAACCGCAACTTCCTGGGCCGCAGCGGCACCGCCGACGCGGGGGTCTACCTGGTCTCCCCTGAGACCGCCGTGGCCGCCGCGCTGACCGGCGAGATCACCGACCCGCGGCTGCTGGGCGACATGCCCGCCATCGACATGCCCTCTGACTTCCGGCTGGACGATTCCGGCGTGCTGATGCCCGCTTCGCCCGAGGAGGCGAAGGACGTCGAGGTCGTGCGCGGCCCCAACATCAAGCCCTTCCCGGAATGCCGCCCCGTGGGCGACGAAATCGAGGCGGAGCTGACCCTGAAGGTGGGGGACAACATCACCACCGACCACATCATGCCCGCCGGGGCGAAGATACTGCCCTATCGCAGCAATATAC
>JAFRFY010000059.1 GCA_017434085.1 Clostridia bacterium | reverse complement strand
GCCGCACATCGTGAAGGTCTGCTCCCGCGACCCCGAGCAGCCCCCGGAGGCTTACGTGAAGGTGTCCGGCGGCCTGTTCGTGGACATGATGATTCATGACTTCGACATGGCCATGTACCTCGCGGGCAGCGACATCACCGAGGTGTTCACGCTGGGCGCGGTCAGGATCGACCCGATGTTCGCCAAGTACGACGACGTGGACACCGCCATCGTCTCCCTCAAATTCGCCAACGGCGCCATCGGCGTGATCGACAACAGCCGCGCGGCCCGCTACGGCTACGACCAGCGCGTGGAGGTCCACTGCGACAAGGGCTGCACCCGCGACGAGAACGACCTGATCTCCACCAACATCGTCTCCACCGCCGACGGCGTGGTCACCGAGAAGCCCACATGGTTCTTCCTGGAGCGCTACAACGACGCCTTCATCGAGGAGACCAAGGCGTTCGTCAACGCCATACTCAACGACACCGACGTGCCGGTGGGCGGCCACGAGGGCATCATGTCCGTGGCGGTGGCCATGGCGGCCAAGAAGTCCCTCGACGAGCACCGCCCGGTGGCGCTCTCCGAAATACTGTAATTTGTATATTTGTTTTAGAAAAAAGAAACGTATTCGTGCCGGCGGCGTTCGCGGAATGCCGCCGGCAATCTTATTCTCCTTGTTATTCCGGTCCCGCTTTCCGTCGCATCTTCATGAATCCTTTCCTGGAGGCGGGACAATGATCACGACGCTCGTCGCGTCGGCGGCGCCTGCGCGCTGATGATGCCCCTCGGGCACAGCAACAGTTACAATTATTTTTGATGCGGCCATGCTTTCGTCCGCTGCCATCATCGGTACGAATTGTCTTATTCTGGCCCTTGCATTATTCATTATTCTGTCGTATGATGTACTTATATACTGCACGATGAGAATAATCACATATAGAAAGGGAGGCTGTACCATGATCCAGGCAAAGCCCGCCATCAACCGTTCCGATATGATTCGATGCGTACTGTGCATGGACGCGCCGTGCGACGCCGCCTGTGAGCGGCTCGCGCCTTCGGGACTGCTGCGCAGCATATGGTTTCAGGACGAACAGACCGCGGCGCAGCGCTTGCCGGAGGAAAACCCGTGCCTGAGCTGCCCGGCCCCGTGCCAGCGCGCCTGCGTCCGCTTAGGCGAGGTGCCCATACGGGAGCTGATCAATCGCCTGTACGATCAGGTGAAGCCGGAATGTGAAACGCCCCTGCCGCCGGACGAGCGCCGGCTGGCCTGCGATCTGTGCGGCATACCGCTGGAAAATCCCTTCCTGCTCTCCTCCTCCGTGGTGGCGAGCACCTACGACATGTGCGCCCGGGCCTTCGAGGCCGGCTGGGCCGGAGCCTGCTTCAAGACCATCTGCACGCTGGATATCCACGAGGCCTCGCCACGGTTTTCCGCCATCTCCGGCAACGACGGCAGCATCGTCGGCTTCAAGAACATCGAGCAGCTTTCCGATCACAGCGTGACCGAGAATATGGAGATCTTCCGCCGCCTTAAGCAGAACTACCCCGCCAAGTTCATACTGGCCTCCATCATGGGGCAGAACGAGGCGGAATGGGGCGAGCTGGCCGCGCTGTGCGAGCAGAACGGCGCGGACGCCGTGGAGCTGAACTTCTCCTGCCCGAACATGGCCGAGGGCGGGCTGGGCAGCGACATCGGGCAGGTGCCGGAGCTGGTGGAGCGGTTCACCCGCGCGGCGAAGGCGGCCTGCCACATCCCGGTGCTGGCCAAGCTGACGCCCAACGTCGCCAACATGAGCCCGGCGGCGGAGGCGGCCCGGCGGGGCGGCGCGGACGGCATCGCCGCCATCAACACCATCAAGTCCGTCGTGGGCGTGAACCTGCACACCTACGTCTCCGCGCCCGCCGTGCGCGGGCACAGCGCCGTGGGCGGGTACAGCGGCAACGCCGTGAAGCCCATCGCCCTGCGGTTCATCGCAGAGCTGGCGCAGAATCCGCAGCTTCAGGGGATGCACCTGTCCGCGATGGGCGGCGTCGAGACGTGGATGGACGCCCTGGAATTCATACTGCTGGGCGGCGGCTCCATACAGGTCACGACGGCGGTGATGCAGTACGGCTACCGCATCATCGACGATTTGAAGGCGGGACTCAACCTGTACCTGGCGGAGAAGGGCTTTTCCAGCGTCCGGGAAGCCGTGGGCCTCGGGCTGGACGCGCTCAGCAGCACGACGGACACGCTGCAGCGGGATACCGTCGTCTTCCCCGCGTTCCTCAGGGAGCGCTGCATCGGCTGCGGGCGCTGCGCCATTTCCTGCGCGGACGGCGGGCATCAGGTGATCCGACTGGATGAAAACCGCCGCCCGGTCTTAAACGGCAAGAAGTGCGTGGGCTGCCACCTCTGCCTGATCGTGTGTCCGCAGCGGGCGATCGTGCCCGCCGGGAAGCGCATCACGCCCAGGCGTTGACCGGCGCCGACTCCCCTTTATCGGCAATGTCATTAATTTGAGGACCCGGGCGATGAGGGCATCGCCCCTACAAGATCGTCACCCGTAGGGGCGATGCCCTCATCGCCCGAGATAAGTTGACGACATTGCCCTTATCGGTGATTGATCGTATTGTAGATGACCGCGATACCAAAAAGGGAATATCGGCAGAGGGGATTGATATGCCATGCGCAACCGTGAGAACGCGAAGTACTTCAAGTGGGGCGTGACCGGGGCAGCGGTCGTCGCCTTCGGCATCGTGCTGTTCTTCCTTTTGTACCGCGCCGACGGCTTCTCCGGCGCGCTTAATGCGCTGGGCGGCATACTTAGGCCCTTTATCATCGGCGCGGCGCTGGCCTATCTGGTGACGCCGCTTGCCAACAGCCTGACGAAAAAGATGAACGGAAAGCACGAGGGGCTTGCCAACGCGCTGGCCCTGGCCATCGTGCTCATCGTGATATTGGCGATACTGCTTCTGATCGTGCCGAAGCTCATCGACAGCATCGTGGGCATTGCGCAGGCCCTGCCCGGACAGGCAGAGGCCCTCGGGAAGAAGATCACGGCGCTGCTTGCGGAAAACCCCGATCTGCAGGCGACTTGGGGGGAGATCTACGACAACCTGGGCGATGAAGCGAAGAACATGTTCTCCGGACTGACCGGCGGAGACAGCGGCAAGCTCACCGATTTGGCCATGAAGGTCTTGAGCGGCGCCGCGGGCGGGGTGGTCAGCGTCTTCGGCGTGCTGCTGGACCTGCTGATCGGCGTCATCGTGTCGCTCTACTTTCTTTCAAAGCGGCGCCAGCTGGCCGAGCAGGCAAAGCTGATACTGCGCGGGACGCTCAAGGCCGAATGGGCGGACTGGATCGAGCGCGAGGTGCGGTTTGCCGACCGCATGTTCAACGGCTTCTTCGTGGGAAAGCTGCTGGATTCGGCCATCGTAGGCGTGATATGCTTCGTGGGCTGCCTGCTGATGCGGTTCAAATCATCGCTTCTGATCGCGGTGATCGTCGGCGTGACGAATATCATCCCGTTCTTCGGGCCGTACATCGGCGGCGGCGTGTGCGCGCTGCTGTTGCTGCTGGAAAACCCGACGCACTGCCTGATGTTCCTGGTCTTCGTCGTCGTATTGCAGCAGATCGACGGCAACATCATCGGCCCGAAGATACTGGGCGATTCCACGGGGCTCTCGGCGCTGTGGGTCATGTTCGGCATACTGCTGTTCGGCGGGCTGTGGGGCATCATAGGGATGCTCGTCGGCGTGCCGCTGATGGCCGTGATCTATGACATCATCCGCCAGATCACCTACCGGGGCGTTCGCCGCCACGGGCATGAGGAAATGATCGCAAGCTATGAGGCCCGGTTCCACGCGAAGAAGTAATACTAATCTCAACCTAAATTACAACATTTTCACGGCGTCTTTTCCGCCATGCCCGCGTTGAAGTCCCTTGGCTTAGGGTCCACTAAGCCTGCGGGCCTTCGCCTTGGCCTGACGAAAAATCCACTCGTGAAAATGTCG
>JAFRFY010000058.1 GCA_017434085.1 Clostridia bacterium | reverse complement strand
CCGCCGGCCTGCACGAATTTCTCCCGGTGGAAGGACACGCAGCCGTTGCCGCCGTCCCCGGCCTTCACCGTGATGGTGACTACATCCACAAACAGTGCCATATCTCAGCTCTCCATGTGCTTTTCGCAGAGTTCTTCATTGAGGGGGCAGCGCGCGCACTCGGGCTTGCGCGCGTGGCAGCAGCGCCGCCCGTGCCATATGATCAGGTGATGCCCCAGGGACCAGATGTCCTTATCCAGCAGCGCGCGAAGCTGGGCCTCCACCTTCTCGGGGGTGTTGGCGTCCGCCAGGCCGATGCGCCGCGCGACCCGGAACACGTGGGTATCCACCGGGATCTGATCGTCCCCGAACGCCGCCAAGAGCACCACGCCCGCGGTCTTCTGGCCCACGCCGGGCAGCGCCATCAGCGCTTCGCGGGTGTCGGGCACCTTTCCGTCGTACTGCTCCACCAGCGCCCGGCTGGCGGCCACGATGTTCTTCGCCTTGCTGTGGTACAGCCCGCACTCCTTGATCAGCGGCTGCAGCTCCTCCGGCGTCAGCTTCGCCATGGCGAAGGCGTCCGGATACAGGGGAAACAGCCGCTCGGTGACCAGGTTCACGCGCCTGTCGGTGCACTGGGCGGAGAGCATCGTGGCGATCAGCGTCTCGTAGGGGTTTCTAAAGTGCAATTCCGGCTTCGCCTCCGGGTAGAGCTTGTGAAGCGCCGCCATCACCTGTGCCGCCCGCCGTGCGTCCATGGGCATGTCCCCCTTTTGTATAGTGCCTCCATTATACCGTTTTATGGCGCCTTCTGCCAGTATCGACAGGTTAATTCCTACCGAAGCGGGCTCACCCGCAGGCGATGGCCGTCGTATTCGGCGCGGTACAGCCCGATGAGGTTTAAGGTGTTGACCTCCCGAAGCGCCCGGCGCACATCGTCTGTGCGGCTCAGCGGAAACCGTACCGATAGCCCGCAGCCCATGGAGATATCCCGGGGCGTGGAGATCACGCCGACCGGCACGCCGTATCGGCGCAGCACCTGTTCAAACCGCATAACGTGCTGGCGGGAGCGAAACGCCGCCACGCCGTATGCCTCCTGCATGTCATCTTCCCTCCCAAGCGTTCAATTCCCGCGCGGCGGGTTCTGTTTGGCCGCCGGCGCAAGTATTATATCTTACGCGACTGCGCCGCCGGGCGTGAAGGAGGGGTTCATCGATGTCGATCTATCTGGACAACGCGGCCACCAGCCATCCCAAGCCGGAGGCGGTGATCCGCGCGGTGACGGAGGCCATGACGCGGCTAAACGCCAACCCGGGACGCTCGGGCCACGCCGCGGCGCTGGCGGCGGCGCGGGCCGTGCTGGACACCCGGGAGGCTCTCGCCGGGCTGATCGGCGCGAGGGACGCCATGTCGGTGGTAAACTGCTTCAACTGCACCGACGCGCTGAACCTGGCCATCAAGGGCGCGCTGCATATGGGGGATCACGTGATCGCCACGGCGCTGGAGCACAACTCGGTGCTGCGGCCCCTGTGCGGCCTGGCGGCGAAGAAGCGGATAACGCTTGCGCTGATCGAGCCCCGGCCGGACGGCTTCATCGACCCGGACGACGTGGCGCGCGCCGTCACGGACAAAACCGCGCTGATCATATGCACCCAGGCGAGCAACGTCACCGGGGCCATACAGCCGGTGGCGGCCGTCGGGCAGGTCGCCCGGGGGTGCGGCGTGCGCTACCTGATCGACGGGGCCCAGGCCCTGGGCGCGATGCCGGTGGACGTGAACGCGCTGGGCTGCGACCTGTACGCCTTTCCGGGACACAAGTCGCTGCTGGGGCCCCAGGGCACCGGAGGGCTGTACATACGCCCGGGGCTTCGGCTCAATCCGCTGCGGGAGGGCGGCACCGGCTCGGCCTCGGACAGCGTGCTGCAGCCGGAGGAGGCGCCGGAGCGCTACGAGTCCGGCACGGTGAACCTGCCCGGCATCGCGGGGCTGGGGGAGGGCGTCCGATACGTGGCGGCGCGGCTTTCCCAGATCATGATGCACGAGCGGGAGCTGACCGGGGCGCTGATGGAGGGCCTGAGGGGCGTGAAAGGCGTGACGCTGTATTCGCCTAAAGAGGAGGCTGCCCGGGCGGGCATCGTGGCCTTCAACGTCGGGGACCTCACATCCTCCCAGGCCGCCGACGCGCTGTCCGAAAGGGGCTTCGCCGTGCGTGGCGGCCTGCACTGCGCCCCCTACGCCCATCGGTTCCTGGACACGCTGAAGCGCGGCGCGGTGCGCGCCAGCGTGGGCCACGCGAACACGTTCGAGGAGATCGATGCGTTTGTCGAGGCGGTGAGGGGGATGGGGTGAATGGGGAATGGGGAATTGGGAATTAGGAATGAGGAATGAGGACTGTCGTTGGCATATGTTGCATGGTCAAGGGGGACGACCTCTTCCGTCAGCCCTTCGGGTTGGGGTTGTTGCACCAAGGGCAATCTGCACAAATGAACCAACGGGAAACGGGCGATGAGGGCATCGCCCCTACGGAAGACCTCGTTGTGAGGCGTAGGGGCGATGCCCGCATCGCCCGCACTATTTCTTTATGGTTTTGTGCATCTTTACATTAACGCAACAGTTCCATTTTGGAAGTTCTATCCTATGTCTTCCCCTTCAGGCAACTTCGAAAAACCCTGTTTTCGCAAACAATACTTCGCAAAGAACCCTTGTTTTACAGGGTTTTCCGAAGTAAGGTTTGCGGCAAAGTGAGGTTTTTCGAGGTCCCCTTCAGTGAGCGCGGCAGCGGCATTTCCTAATCCCTAATTCCTAATCCCTGATCCCTCCCATCGAAACAGGAATGAACAGAAACGGGGGGAATTTGAATCTACTCCATGATACGCACCGTCATGTCCCCCCGCACCGGCGAGAGCGTGCGCGCGGCGTCGTCCCAGTGCAGCCTTGTGATGGTATATTCGCCGCGCTCATAGCCGTAGCCGTCGCCGGCGTCCTCGTAGAGGTCGAAGTCGGCGTCGGCGCCGGGGTAGACCCTTAACTCCATGGGGCCTTCGGGCTTCTGGTCGGCGTACTGCAGGCCTTCGGCCATGGGAATGATGGCGCCCGCGCGCACGAACAGCGGCACGCGGTCGAGGGGCGCGTCCACGGTGACCTCCTGTCCGCCATGATAGCGGGCGTCGTCCCAGAAGTCCACCCAGTCGCAGCCCCCGGGCAGGTAGACCGTCCAGCGCTTCTCGCGCTCAAGCGCCGCGCCGCCGGGGCCGTAGGCCATGGGCTCGGTGACGGGGCAGACCAGTATGGACGGGCCGAACATGTACTCCGTGGCGGTGGCGACCGCGCGAGCGTCCTTCGGGAAGTCGAACAGCAGCGGGCGCAGCATCATGCCGTCGCCGTACCACACCCTCCCGGCGACGGCGTAGATGTAGGGCATCAGCCGGTAGCGCAGGCGGATGGTCGCCGCGACGGCGTCGTAGAAGGGGTCGCCGGGCTTGCCGAAGTGCCAGATCTCCCGCGGCGTGTCGGTGCCGTGGGATCGGAACATGGGCAGGAAGCACCCGAATTGCAGCCAGCGCACGTAGAGCTCCCGGTAGCCGGGGTCGTCGATGCCGTTTTCAAAATCCCCCTGCCAGAACCACTTGGGGGACGGGTCGCCGCCGCAGCCGCAGCCCCGGGCCCGCCAGTTCTCCTTCACCACGAAGAAGCCGCCGATGTCCAGCGTCCACCAGGGATAGCCGCTGGCGGCCATGTTCAGCGCCTCGGCGATCTGGGACTTCATCACCGACCATTTCGCGGCGATGTCGCCGGACCACAGCACCGCGCCGTAGCGCTGGCTTGACACATACCCGGAGCGGGTCAGGTTCAGTACGCGCTTCTCCGGCGCGTCCCGGCGCTGGTTTTCATAGATGCCCTTCGCGTGCGCCACGGCGTACAGGTTGGCCTGCTCGGGGTCCAGGAACTTCTTGTGCTCGCCGCCCACCAGCGCAAAGCGCTCCCAGGGCTCCCGCTTCTGTTCGCCGTTCCAGTCCGGGCCGGAGAAGGGCTCGGTGGAATCGCACCACCAGCCGTCGAAGCCGCCGTCGAACAGCTCCGCCTTCGCCTGACGCCAGTACATCGCCCGGGCCTCCGGGTTGAAGGCGTCGTAGGTGGACAGGTCGTTCAAAAGCCATCCGGCGCGGTTGAATTCCTCCCAGTCCGCGGTGCCGGTGTTCATGTTGGGCCACACGGACACCATGGCGTGGGCGTGCAGGGCGTGGATATCGTCCATGCGCGCGCGGAGGTCGCCGTAGCGGGCCCTGTCCACGCGCTTTTCGCCCCAGTGGTCCTCGATCCAGGTGTGCCAGTCCTGCACCACGCCGTCCAGCGGCACGCCGAGCGCGCGGTAGCGGCGCACGACCTCCGAAAGCTCCGCGGCGGTCCGGTAGCGCTCCTTCGACTGGATGTAGCCGAAGGCCCACTTCGGCAAGAGCGCCGCCCTGCCCGTGAGCCTGCGCAGCCCGGCGATGACGGCGTCGAAGCTGTCGCCGGTGATGACGTAGTAATCCAGCTGGGGCACGGCGTCCAGGAACAGGTAGCAGCCGTTTATATCGTCCTGGAAGGTCATGAGGCTGCCGCAGTCCACCAGCACGCCGTAGCCCCTGTCGGACAGGAAAAACGGCATGGGGATGCGCATGTTGTGCTGGTAGAGGTACTGGTTCTGGTGCCGCCAGTTCCACACGCCTTCCTCGCCCTGACCCAGGCCGTAGACGCCCTCGTCCGGCGCGAAGTCAAAGCACAGCTTCGCCCGGCAGTCGACGCGATCCGCCACGGGGGAGAGGTTTTTGATGAAATTGCGCTCGCCGTCCACGGTCTTGACCCGCTCCACCACGGGGGCCTCGCCGCCGGTCGTATAGCGGATCACGGTCTGCGCCGTGAGGGCGTGCCCGGCCTCGCGCAAGAGCGTCTCCCCGGTGTCCGTCCTGGACCAGGTGATGAAGCCCGTGTCGGGGCTGACGGCGGCGGAAAGCACGCCGGAGACGATGCCGTCCGGCTTCGATTCAAAGGGGAAGTCCGGCGCGGGGGCGGGGACGATCAGAGCGGACGGCGGGCAGGGCGGGGCGTTGAGCGTCTGCACGCAGCGAACGACGCCGTCGTACACGGCCTCCAGCCGCAGGACGCCGTCCTTTACGGGAAATTCGACGTAGCTTTTCATGACGATTGCTGTACAGCCTCCCTGGCGTGGGGGGAGAGGTCGGTAAACCAGGTGTACTCGCCCTTCCAGCCCAGCTTGACCGTGCCCAGCGCGCCGTTTCTCTGCTTGGCGATGATGAGCTCGGCCATGCCCTTGTCGGGGGTGTCGGGGTCGTAGTACTCCTCGCGGTGGATGAACATGACCACGTCGGCGTCCTGCTCGATGGCGCCGGATTCGCGGATGTCCGACAGGAGCGGGCGGTGGTTGGCGCGGCCCGTGGGGGCGCGGGAGAGCTGCTGCAGCGCGATGACGGGCACGCCCAGCTCGAGCGACAGGCCCTTCAGCGTGCGGGAGATCTGCGAGACCTCCTCCTGACGGCTGCCGAACTTGCCCGTGGCGGACATCAGCGACAGGTAGTCGATCATGATGACGTCCAGCCCGTGCTCCAGCTGGAGCCTGCGGGCCTTGGACCGGAGCTCCGGCACGGTGATGCCCGGGGTGCAGTCGATGTGTATGGACGCCGGGCCGATGCTCACCAGCGCGTCGCACAGGCGCTCCCACTCGTCGTCGCCGATCTGGCCCCGGCGCACGTTCTGCATATTCACGCGGGCCTCGGTGCACAGCATGCGCATGGCCAGCTGCTCGGCGGGCATCTCCAGCGAGAACACCGCGGCCTTCTTGCCGGCGCGTATGGCGGCGTTTTCGATGAAGTTCATGCCGATGCTGGTCTTGCCCATGGCGGGACGCCCGGCCACCAGCACCAGCTCGCCGGGGTGCAGGCCGGTGAGCAGGTCGTCCAGCTCGGTGTAGCCGGTGGGCACGCCCTCGATGCGTCCGTGGTTCTTGACCAGCTGCTCGATCCTCTCAAAGGTGGCGATCAGCACCGGCTGGATGGCCTGCAGCTGTTCGCCGCCCTTGCGCATGGTAATGTTGTAGATGGCCTTCTCGGCGGCCTCCAGTATGTCGCGGGTCTCGGATTCCCCGTCGTAGCAATCCCTGAGAATGGTCTCCGCCGCGCCGATGAGCTTTCGCAGGGTGGACTTCTCGTCGATGATCTTGATGTAATCCCTGATGTTGTCGCTGGAGGGCACGCCGCGGGAGAGCTCCACCAGATAAACCCCGCCGCCCACGGCGTCTATCTTGCCCCGGCGGGTGAGCTCATCGTCCAGGGTCGTCAGGTCGATGGGCCGGGAACGGTCGGACAGGGCCTTCATGGCGGAATAGATCTCGCGGTTGGCGGGATCGTAGAAGTCGTCCGGACGCAGGCTTTCCACGGCGACCTGCGCGGCCCTGCGGGAGCGGAGCATCGCGCCCAGCGCGCTGCGCTCGGCCTTCGGGCTGTTGGGCATGACGCGCGCGGCATCCTCGGGGGGTATGTTGTACTGCTGTTCCATGGCTTATTTGGCGGCTACCCGCACGTTGACGATCATGCGGGTGTTGATGCCCGCCACCAGCTTGAGGTTGACGAAGAACTGCCCGGCGTTCTTGATGGGCTCCTCCAGCTCCAGCTTGCGCTTGTCCACGTCCACGCCGTGCTGGGCCTTGAGGGCCGCGGCGATCTGGTCGGTGGTCACCGCGCCGAACAGCTTGCCGTTCTCGCCGCCCCGGGCCTCGATCTGTATCACCTTGCCCTTGAGCTCGCGGGCCTTGATTTCGGCCTCCTGGCGGCGCACCTCCTGGCGGTGCCGGTCCGCGCCCTTGGACTTCTCCAGCGCGTTCACGGCTTCGGCGGTGGCCTCCTTCGCCATCTTGCGGGGCAGCAGGTAGTTGCGGGCGTAGCCGTCGGAAATCTCGAGGATCTGGTCCTTCTTGCCGGTACCCTGGATGTCCTGCAGCAGTATCACCTTCATGGTCTGTACCTCCTATTGCTGTGTATCGTCGTCGTTGCCGCCAGGCAGGGGGCGCCGGAAGGCCCCGTGGGAGCCGAAGAGCGTCGAGCCCGCGCCGATGGCGAAGAGAAGCGTGTTGATGAACCGGAACAGTAGCCCCAGGATCAGCGTGAGTATGATGAGCGTCCTGCGCTTAGCGTCCGGCATGCCGCGCCGCAAGAAGAAGCGGTCCACCGCCCCCAGCGCCTGTATGAAGAAGGCCAGCGACGCCAGGCTGTACACGGTGAAGTAGACGGTCTGGCCCTGGGCGTAGCGGGTCTCGGAGAGTATGAACGCCGCGATCCACATCAGCGTCAGCCCCAGCGTCACGCTGCGGGGCAGAAACCAGCGGGCGGGACTGACGTAGCTTTCTTCGGTGGCCAGCCCCCGGCGGGCTTGAAGCCAGTTGCCCCACAGCACGGACAGCACCCCGGTCAGCGCCGCGCCGGAGAGCAGCGCCCCCGGCAGGGACTGCTGGTAGACCTCGGACATCAGGTCCAGTATGCCGCCGATCTGCGCCCGGTAGCTCTGCACCGTCATCTTCCCGACGCCGGGGATGCCGGTGGACATCGCCGAGTTGATCATGTCCACGAAGGGCGCGAAGAAGGCGTCCGGCATCAGCGCGAACTGCGCCTTCAATGCCTCCGCCATGCGCTCGATCATGTTGCCGCCGAAGCTTATGTAGGCGATGGTCACCGCCGCGAGCATGCCGGCCAGGCTGGCCGCGACGCAGAGCTTCATCTGGTCGAAAAAGGGCTTTTTCAGCGTGATCAGGCGCATGCACACCAGCGCCGGGAGCGTGCCCGCCACCAGCAGCATCAGCAGGAACTGCTCGCCCAGCAGAACGCCCGCGGCGGCCAGCTGCACGATCATGAACAGCCACGCCGGCAGCGGCCCCGCGTAGCAGAACAGAAATACCATGAACACGCCGCCCGGAAGGACCACGGGCATCAGTACGGACATCTCCAGCACCGTCAAAAGCGGCGTCAGCGCGCCGACGATCAGCGCCAGAACGATGCCCAGCGCCAGCTTGCCGCCCGATACGCGGCCGGGACCATTGGAAATCAAGGCCTTGCCTCCGTCAATCGAATCTTTATTCAGTTTATTATAGCACGGTTTCACGGATTTGCACAGACCCTTTTGAAAATAAACGGCGGGCTGTACAGTTAACAAAAAGTGCTTGCATTTACATGAGAAGTATGGTAAAATCATCTGGTCTACGGGTGATGATGACTGGGTCCCGTGCGGCGTCATGCCGTGAATCTTGTCAGGGTCGGAAGGCAGCAGCAATAAGCGGAAGTTGGCGAGCGCCGCGGGAGCTGCCTGGTTTGAACCCGTGGGCCTTGAATGAATGATAACGCGCAATCCACGGCGGATTGCGCGTTTTATCATATATGCAGGGCGTTGTTCTGGCTCAGCAGGTACAGGCAGTACTGATTCATGCTGATGCCCTCTTTTTTGGACTGCATGGCGAGCTGTCGATGCAGCGACCTGGGGATGCGCAGCTTGAACTGGCCGGAGTATTCCTCGTCCGATGCGGGCTCGGGGATGGGACAGCCTTCCGCCATGGCCGCCGCAAGCCACTCGCGCTTTGCGTCCTCGGCGTTGGCGATGGCCGCCTCGATGGTCTCTCCGGAGCTCAGGCATCCCCTTAGATCGGGATAGGCGACGACAAAACCGCCTTCGTCCGAATCCGGAATGATCTCAAGCCTGTAAGGCAGGGTCATGTATTCCTCAAGGGTTCTCATTGTCATTCGCCTCGCTTTCTACGGCCTGCCGCACCATCTCAACATATACGCGCTTGATCGGCTCGTGCCTGGGAATCGTGATCGGCGTGCAGCCGGCTTTCCTGAAGGTGTAATGGCTGCTGCCGCGCCGGGGCTGGTTCATAGTATATCCGTATGCCTCAAGAACCTTCCTCAGTTCATTGAACCGGAGATCATTGGACAGTGTCAGTATCCGTTCCAACAGCTTCTCCCAGGCCGACATGTGCCTCACCCCATAATCATTATATCATGGTGTCATATACGGTGTCAATAAGGTTTATTCTGCCCCGCAAATCGCTTCAATTTGTGCGAGCTCCTCGTCGGTGAAACGGCAGTTTTCGACGGCCTTGATGTTATCGAGTATCTGTTCGGGCCGGGAGGCGCCGATCAGCACGGAGCACACGTCGCCATCCTTCAATATCCACGCGAGGGCCATCTCCGCGAGGGTCTGGCCGCGCTGGCGGGCGAGGGCGTTGAGGGCGCGGATCTGTTCAAGCCGCCCGGGGGTCAGGCTGCTCTCCTTTAAAAACCTGCCGTCCCTGGCGATGCGGCTGTCGGCGGGGATGCCGTCGAGATAGCGGTCGGTCAGCAGCCCCTGGGCCAGCGGGGAGAAGGCGATGACGCCCATGCCGCACGCCCGGCAGTACGCCTTCACGCCGTCGCGCTCGATGGTCCTGTCGAACAGGGAGTAGCGGCGCTGGTTCACGATCAGCGGGAGGCGGAGCGCCCTGGCGATTTCGACGGCTCGCGCGGTGTACTCCCGGTTGTAGTTGGAGATGCCGGCGTACAGCGCCCGGCCGCTCTTGACGATGAAGTCCAGCGCCTCCATGGTCTCCTCCAGCGGCGTCTCCGGGTCCATGCGGTGGTGGTAGAATATGTCCACGTAGGAAAGCCCCAGCCGCTTCAGGCTCTGGTCGCAGCTGGCCACCAGGTACTTCCGGCTGCCCCAGTTGCCGTAGGGGCCGTCCCACATGTCGTAGCCGGCCTTGGAGGTGATCACCAGCTCGTCACGGTAGCGGGCGAAGTCCTCCCGGAGGATGCGCCCCGCATTCATCTCGGCGCTGCCGTAGGCCGGGCCGTAGTTGTTGGCCAGGTCAAACTGCGTGACGCCGTGGTCGAACGCCGTGCGGCACAGCGCGCGCATGTTGTCGTAGTCGCCGTTGGAGCCGAAATTGTGCCAGAAGCCCAGCGAGATCGCGGGGAATTTGAGCCCGCTCCTGCCCACGCGGTTGTAGGGCATGGCGTCGTAGCGCCGATCGTCGGCGCGGTAGATGTTTGCGATGTCCGCCATATTGCGCCTCCCGTTACAGCTCGATTTCGTGAAGCCGCATGCCGTCCTTCGGGATCCACCGCCGCCAGCAGCGCACGGATTCGGCGATGTCGTCGAGAAGGTCGAAGGTGTTGCCCGCCGTGGCGATGAACGGCTCGAAGGTCAGCGTGATCTCCCCGCACTTCGGGGGCATGGCGGGGTCGTCGGGCGCGAGGAAGGCGGCCTTCAACGTCCTCAGGAAGGCGTCCGGCTTCACGATGCCCTTTTTGTTGTTCTCCGCGGTGAAGGTCCAGTGGGGCGAGGACTTGCCGTCGGTCTGCTGCAGGTGGATGATGGGGGAGTAGCACCCCACCCGGCGCACCCAGGCGTCGTTGGAGGCGTCGTGCGGCTCGGCGAACAGGTGGGGATGGGCCGCGACGTCCGCGAGTATGGCGGTGACGGCGGTTAAGACGCTCTTCTCCCCGGCGACGGCGCGCTTATAGATGTCGTGGGCGGCGGCGCTGCCCAGCCACAGGCGGCGCGCGGGGTCGCCCTCCCGGGCGCGGCGTATGGCGTTCTCTATATATTCGGCGTCGGGCCGCTGGAAGTACTGCTGGCCGTTCATATGGCCCAGGTCGGCGGTGATGTAGAAGGGCGCGCCGGAGCGCTTATAGACCTCCCGCATCAGTTCTTCGGCGTCGGCGATGCGCCACGGCGGCTGGTGGGGCGAGTACATCTGCTCGATGCCCACGTAGTGAACGCCCCGCGCCTTCGCGTAGGCGGCCAGCTCGGCCAGCGTGCCGTACAGCTCGTCCAGCTTTTCCACATACAGCGCGTCGTCCTGCAAGAGCAGCTCCTCAAAGCCGTGGGCGAAGAAGCCGAAGCCCGCGCCCAGCGCGGCGGCGGTGTCCACCTGGGCCTTCATCCAGCCGTCGAGGAAGCGGCGGGTCACCCGGGGGTCGTAGTGGCTCAGGCCGCAGGTGGCGTAGGAGCCGTGGCCGGAGTACACGTTTTTGACCACGATGCCCCGCTTTGCGCAGGCCTCGCGGGTGTCCTCGATCCAGTCCTTTGTAAACTCAGGGCCCATGTACAGCGGGTCGCACTCGGTGTCCGCGCTGGCTTCCACGTATTGAAGCCCCAGATCGCGGATCACGCGGGTCCACTCCGAGGGCCGCGCCCAGCGCTTGGACGCGAAGCAGTTGTCGATGCCCAGATAGATGACGGGGTCCATAGCCATCCCTCCCTGTGATTGCTGTATCCATTTCATCACAAACCCCGGCGGATGTCAAGTGCCCCGCCGGGGATTTTATACTTAAAGCAATTATAACAGGCCCGCGAGCGCCTTAAAAGGCCTTATGCCGGTTGACAGCGGGGGAAAAAGCGTGTATAATGGTACGCAGACCGAATAAACAGGCACTGCTATACCGTAGTAGTGTTGTTGTTTTATTCGGCTATATTGCGTCTATCGACGATATCCGGGAGGAAAAGTATCATGGCAGACACGCGCATACTCACATTTAAAGATAAGAAGAACTACGAGGAGCAGCTGGAGCAGCTGAACGCCGAGCGCAAAAAGGTCGCGGAGGAGATACAGATCGCCCGCGGCTTCGGCGATTTGAGCGAGAACGCCGAATACGACGCCGCCAAGGCCCGCGAGGCCGAGGTCTACGGCAAGATCAACGAGATACAGGGCATACTGAACACCGCCCAGTTTATCGACGACAGCGACGTGTCCTCCGACACCTGTGCCCTGGGCACCGTGGTGCGCGTGCTGGACATGACGAACAACGAGGAGGACGAGTACACCCTGGTGGGCTACACCGAGTCGAACCCGTTCGAGCGGTGGATCTCCAACGAATCCCCCATCGGCAAGGCGCTGACCGATACCGACGGCAAGGGCACCGGCGCGCGTGTGGGCGACATCGTGGAGGCCAACACCCCCGGCGGCATCGTCAAAATGAAGGTGCTCGGCATCCGCAAGCGAGAGGAGTAAAACGATCATGGCTCAGACCTACCAGGCCCCGGCGGGCTTTACCGAGCAGGACACCATTCGGCTGGGCAAGCTGAATCAGCTGATCGAGCAGGGGCGCAACCCCTACGAGATCACCACCTATGACCGCACCCACACCTCCGGCGAGATCATCGGCGGCTTCGAGGCGCTGGAGGGGAAGACCGTCCGCATCGCGGGCCGCATGATCGGCCGCCGCGTCATGGGCAAGGCCAGCTTCGCCCAGCTTTTGGACCCCGACGGCAAGATTCAGATCTACGTGCGCCGCGACGACGTGGGGGAGGATCCCTACAAGGATTTCAAGGCGCTGGACATCGGCGACATCATCGGCGTGGAGGGCACGGTGTTCAAGACCATGACCGGCGAGATCTCCGTGCACGCCGCGTCGCTGTCGCTTTTGAGCAAGAGCCTGCACCCGCTGCCGGAAAAGTTCCACGGCTTGACCGATACCGACACCCGCTACCGCCAGCGCTACGTGGACCTGATCGTCAATCCCGAGGTGAAGGAGACCTTCGTCAAGCGCAGCCGCATCCTCAGGGAGCTGCGCGCCTTCCTCGACGCCCGGGGCTACCTGGAGGTGGACACCCCCATACTGACCCCCTTCGAGATCGGCGCGGCGGCCAAGCCCTTCTACACCCACCACAATACCCTCGACATGGACATGGTGCTGCGCATCGAGACGGAGCTTTACTTAAAGCGCCTGATCGTCGGCGGCCTGGACCGGGTCTACGAGGTGGGCCGCATCTTCCGCAACGAGGGCATGGACACCAAGCACAACCCGGAGTTCACCACCATAGAGCTCTACGAGGCCTACACCGATTTCCACGGCATGATGGACCTCGTGGAGGACATGATGAAGACCGTGACGCAGAAGGTGTGCGGCAGCCTGGTGATACCGTACCAGGGCAACGACATCGACATCGGCCACTGGGAGCGCCTGACCATGATCGAGGCCGTGAAGAAGTACAGCGGCGTGGACTTCCGCGACTGGAAGACCGATGAGGACGCCGTGGCTGCCGCCAAGGCCCACCACGTGGAGCTGCCCGAGATCCCCACCCGCGGCGCGATACTCGCCGAGTTCTTCGATGCCTTCGTGGAGGAGAAGCTCATACAGCCCACCTTCATCTACGACTACCCGGTGGAGATCAGCCCGCTGGCCAAGCGCAAGCCCGACGACCCCGAGTTTACCGAGCGCTTCGAGTACTTCATCAACGCCACCGAGTTCGGCAACGCCTTCTCCGAGCTCAACGACCCGCTGGACCAGCGCGGCCGCTTCGAGCGCCAGGTGGCCGAGCGCAAGGCTCTCAACCCCGAGAGCCGCGCCCAGGTGGACTACGACTATGTCAACGCCCTCGAGTACGGCATGCCCCCCACCGGCGGCCTCGGCTTCGGCGTGGACCGCCTCGTGATGCTGCTGACCAATAGCGATTCCATCCGCGACGTTCTGCTGTTCCCCACGATGAAGCCGTTGGACTGAAAAACCCAGTGTTTTCAGGGCTTCCGGGCTTCGATGACACGTCTGTGCCAAGAATCGTACCAATTTTGACCGAAAAGACGGAAAACACGACTTGAACAAAGCGAAGGACACTCGAACGAATCGGGCGTCCTTTTGCGTTCCATAAAGATCATGCGGAACAATGCCATATAACAGGGACGCCGATGCGGCGTCCCTGTCGTTTTATTATCATATACCTCATCACCCCAGCGCGGCCTTTACGAAGCCCGTGAACAGCGGGTGGGGCACATTGGGGCGGCTCTTGAACTCGGGATGGAACTGCACGCCGATGAAGAACGCCTCGCCGGGGATCTCGACGGTCTCCACCAGCCGCCCGTCCGGGGAGAGGCCGGAGAGGCAAAGCCCGGCGTTTTGCAGGCTGTCGCGGTAGGCGTTGTTGAACTCATAGCGGTGGCGGTGGCGCTCGCCGATCTCCGGCGCACCGTAGCAGCGCTCGATCAGGGTGCCGGGCTTCAGCGCGCAGGGATACCGCCCCAGCCGCAGCGTGCCGCCCTTGTCGATGTCGTCGGACTGGTCGGGCATGTAGTGGATCACCTGATGGGGGCTGTGCTCGTCGAACTCGTGGGAGTTGGCCCCTTCAAGCCCGGCGACATCGCGGGCGTACTCGATCACCGCTACCTGCATGCCCAGGCAGATGCCGAAGTAGGGGACGTGGCGCTCCCGGGCGTATTTCGCCGCGAGGATCATGCCCTCGATGCCCCGCCTGCCGAAGCCGCCGGGGACGATAATGCCATCCACCTGCGATAATATATCAATATAATTCTCCTCCGTCAGCGCCTCGGAGTCGATCCATGTGATCTCAACCCTCGCGTCCAGCGCGTAGCCGGCGTGCCGGAGCGCCTCGGCCACGGACAGGTAGGCGTCGTGCAGCTGCACGTACTTGCCCACCAGCCCGATCTTCACGACCTTCGACTGATGGTGGATGCGCGCCACCAGCGCCCGCCATTCGGTCAGGTCCGGCTCCGGGGCGTCGATGTGAAGCTCGCGGCATACGATGCCGGACAGGTGCGCCGCCTCCAGCATCAGCGGGGCCTCGTAGAGGTTCGGCAGCGTGCGGTTCTCGATCACGCAGTCGTCCTTGACGTTGCAGAAGTGGGCGATCTTGGAAAATACGCCGCCGTCCGTGATGGGCTCGTCTACCCGCAGCACGATGATGTTCGGCGTGATGCCCATGCCCTGCAGCTCCTTGACGGAGTGCTGGGTGGGCTTCGACTTGTGCTCGCCGGACGCCTTGAGGTACGGCACCAGCGTCACGTGCACGTACAGCGCGTTCTCGCGGCCGACCTCGAGGCCCACCTGGCGGATGGCCTCGATGAAGGGCTGGCTCTCGATGTCGCCGATGGTGCCGCCGATCTCGGTGATGACCACGTCGGCGTCGGTCTTTTTGCCCACCTGATAGATGAAGGACTTGATCTCGTCGGTGATGTGGGGGATGGTCTGCACCGTGTGGCCCAGATAGCCGCCCTGCCGCTCCCGCTGGATGACGTTGGAGTACACCCGGCCGGTGGTCAGGTTGGAGAAGCGGTTCAGGTCCTCGTCGATGAAGCGCTCGTAGTGGCCCAGGTCGAGGTCGGTCTCGGCGCCGTCCTCGGTCACGTAGACCTCCCCGTGCTGGTAGGGGCTCATGGTGCCGGGGTCCACGTTGATGTAGGGGTCCAGCTTCTGCGCGGCCACCTTGAGCCCGCGCGCCTTCAAAAGACGCCCCAGCGACGCCGCCGTGATGCCCTTGCCCAGTCCCGACACCACGCCGCCGGTGACAAAGATGTATTTCGTCATACCTGTCCCTCCAGATATCGGTGTGCCTCCAGTGCCGCCGCGCGGCCGTCCGCCAGCGCCCGCACCACCAGCGACTGGCCCGTGCGCATGTCGCCCGCCGAGAAGAGGTTGTCCCGGAGGCGGTGCGCGCCGTCCGCGGGCATCATGGTCCCCCTCTGCGAGAGGGCGACGCCGAAGCGCTCGGCGATGGCCGTTTCACAACCCACGAACCCCGCCGCGATCAGCATGAGGTCGCAGGGGATCGTCCGCTCCGTGCCGGGGATGGGGGAGAAGCCCTTCAATTTGACGGTTTCGATGGCCCCCGGCAGTATGCGATTGACCGTGGTCTCGTAGACCCTCGGGTCGCCGCCCTGACGGTGGATGGCCTCGAGCTGCCCGTAGTCGGTGCGCAGCGTGCGCGGCCACTCGGGCCAGGGGTTGTTCGGCAGCCGGTCGATGGGCGGGGCGGGCATCATCTCCAGCTGGATGATGGACCGGCACCCCTGCCGGAGCGCCGTGCCCACGCAGTCGTTGCCCGTGTCGCCGCCGCCCACCACGACCACGGCCCTGTCCTTCGCGGATATGGAAGATTCCCCGCCCGACAGCACCGCCCGCGTCGCCGCCGTCAGGTAGTCCACGGCGAAGCGCACGTCGTTTGCGCCGTCGTTTATAACGTTCAGCGCCCGGGGCTTCTTCGCGCCGCCGCACAGCAGCACGGCGTCGTATTCATTCAGGATGGCGGGGTCGGCTTCGGTGTCCAGTATAAAACGGATGCCCTCGGCCTCCATCAGCCGGATGCGCCGCTCGACCACGCGCTTCGGCAGCTTCATGTTGGGGATGCCGTACATCAGGAGCCCGCCGGGCCTGTCCGCGCGCTCGATGACCGCGACCTCGTGGCCCAGCTTGTTTAAAAGGTCCGCCGTCGCCAGCCCGGAGGGGCCGCTGCCCACCACCGCAACGCGTTTTCCCGTCCTGATCGCGGGGATCCTCGGATGGATCCAGCCCTTTTCAAACCCCGTCTCGATCAGGTAGAGCTCGTTGTCCCGGTTGGTGGTGGCGTCGTTTTCCAGGTTGCACGCCTTCTCGCACAGCGCCGGGCACACGCGGCCCGTGAACTCGGGAAACGGCGCGGTCATGAGCAGCCGCTCCAGCGCCTCGCGCTCCCGGCCCCGGTACAGCAGGTCGTTCCACTCCGGGATCAGGTTGTTCAGCGGGCAGCCGAAGCCCGACTGGCAGAAGGGCACGCCGCAGTTCATGCAGCGGGACGCCTGCGCCCGCCGCGCTTCGACGGGCTGGGCGGCGTGCAGGTCCTCGAAGTCGCGCAATCGGATATCCTCATTCCGATAGGGATTTTCTATTCTGGCGATCTCCAGAAATCCCGTGGGCTTTCCCATGCCTCACACCCCCCTGTTCAGATAGTCCAGATACTCGTCGGAGATGACGGCCTTGAATTTCGGCAGCCAGGCGTCGAAGTCCGCGAGGATATCCATGGCCCTGCGGGAATCGGTGTGCCGGGCGTGCATCTCAAGCAGCTGCCTGAGCTCGACCGCCTGCTCGGGGGTGAGCGCGTGCGCCTTGACCAGGCCGCTGTTGATGTGATTCTCCAGCGTCCCCGCCTCGTCCAGCACCCAGGCGATGCCGCCGGACATGCCCGCGCCGAAGTTGTCGCCCACGGGCCCCAGCACCGCCACGCGCCCGCCGGTCATGTACTCGCAGCCGTGGTCGCCCACGCCCTCGACGACGGCCCACGCGCCGGAGTTGCGCACGGCGAAGCGCTCGCCCGCCGTGCCGGCGATGAAGGCGTAGCCGGAGGTCGCGCCGTAGAGGGCCACGTTGCCGATCAGCGTGTCGTTGGGGTTCCACACGGCGTCCGCGGGCGGGCAGATGGCCAGCGTGCCGCCGGACAGGCCCTTGCCGAGGTAGTCGTTGGCGACGCCGTACAGCGCGATGGACTGTCCCTTTGGCAAAAACGCCCCGAAGGACTGCCCGCCGCAGCCCTGCGCCTGTATGTGGCGCTCGCCCTTTAACAGAGTGCCGAAGGCGCGGTCGGTGGTGGTCAGGTGCACGTGATCCTGTATCAGCCGGGCGTCGGTGCGCTCGTGCAGCGCGAAGTCGTGCTTCGATTCCGGCTGCACGTGGATGTTGCGGGCGAAGCCGATCAGGTCGGAAAGGTCCATCCGCGAATCGTCCTTCATCCTCAAAAGGTCGCTGCGGCCCACCAGCTCGTCGACGGTCCGCGCCCCCAGCCGCGCCATGATCTCGCGGAGCTGCTCGGCGATGAATACCATGAACCGCTCCACGTACTCGGGCTTTCCGATGAACCGCTTGCGCAGCTCGGGGTTCTGGGTCGCCACGCCGAAGGGACAGGTGCCCAGGTGGCACACCCGCATCATGCGGCAGCCCATGGTGATCAGCGGCGCGGTGGCGAAGCCGAACTGCTCCGCGCCCAGCAGAAGCGCCACGGCCACGTCGTGCCCGGACATCAGCTTGCCGTCGGTCTCCAGCGTGACGGTCTGCCTCAACCGGTTGCGGCACAGCACCTGATGGGTCTCGGCCAGGCCGATCTCCCACGGCAGCCCCGCGTGGTGGATGCTCGACAGGGGGGCCGCGCCGCTGCCGCCCTCGCCGCCGGAGATCAGTATGCCGCCGGCTCCGGCCTTCGCCACGCCGCTGGCGATGGTGCCCACGCCGGTGGAGGACACCAGCTTCACGGTGACCTTCGCGTCCTCGTTGGCGCATTGCAGGTCGTAGATGAGCTCGGCGAGGTCCTCTATGGAGTAGATGTCGTGGTGCGGCGGCGGGGAGATCAGCGATATGCCCGGGGTGGCGCAGCGGGTCTTCGCCACGCTCACGGTGACCTTCGCCCCGGGCAGGTGCCCGCCCTCGCCGGGCTTCGCGCCCTGGGCCATCTTGATCTGTATTTCCTTCGCGCTCAGCAGGTACTCCCGGGTCACGCCGAAGCGCCCGGAGGCCACCTGCTTGATGGCGGAGTTGAACTCGGTGCCGAAGCGCGCCGCGAGCTCGCCGCCCTCGCCGCTGTTCGAGCGTCCGCCCAGACGGTTCATGGCCTCCGCCATGCACTCGTGCGCCTCCTGCGATATGGAGCCGTAGGACATGGCCCCGGTCCGGAAGCGCCGGACGATCTGTTCAACCGGCTCCACCTCGTCAAGCGATATCGGGTTGCACAGGTCGTAGCGGAAGTCCAGCATGGCGCGGATGGTGCGCGGGCCGTCGTTTTCCACAAGGGCGGCGTAGGCGTCGAACTTTGCGCGGTCGTTCGTCCAAACCGCCTGCTGCAGCAGGTGGATGACCTCGGGGCTGTAAAGGTGCTCCTCGGCCTGCTTCCCGGTGCGCAGCCTGTGCCTGCCTATGGAGGGCAGCCCCGCCGGAACGGGATTTTGGAAGGCTTCGTCGTGCCAGTGGCGGCTGTCGGCCTCCGCTTCGCTTAAACCGACCCCGCCCAGCGTGCAGGGGGTGTTGGTGAAGTAGCGATCGACGAACTGCTTATCCAGCCCCACCGCCTCGAAGAGCTGGGCGCTCTGGTAGGCCTGCAGCGTGGACACGCCCATCTTGGAGGCGATCTTCAACACCCCCGCGGTCAGGGCTTTGTTGTAGCTTTCGATACCCTCCTCACCGCGCTCCCGGCGGATGATGTCGTGGGCGAGGTAGGGGTTCACCGCCCGCGCGCCGTAGGCGATCAGCATCGCCAGTTGGTGGGTGTCGCGGGGCTCGCCGCTCTCCAGTATGACGGAGACCGCCGTGCGCTTCTTGATGTGTATGAGGTGCTGCTCCAGCGCGGACACCGCCAGCAGCGACGGTATGGCGAGATGGCCCGCGTCCACGCCCCGGTCGGACAGTATGAGTATGTTGACGCCGTCATAGCAGGCCGCGTCGCAGGCGGCGAAGAAATCCCGCATGGCCTGGCGCAGGCGGGTCTTGACGGGGTACAATAGCGATATCTCCCGGACCTTGAAGGCGGGGTGGTCGATCCGGCGGATGCGCCGCAGCTCCTCCCCGGTCAGCACCGGCGAGGGCAGCTCCATCACGGCGCAGTTTTCCGCGTCGTGGGAGAGCAGGTTGCCGTCGTCGCCGATGTAGATGGAGCAGTCCGTCTTGCAAACCTCCCGCAGGGCGTCGATGGGCGGGTTGGTGACCTGCGCGAAGCGCTGCTTGAAGTAGTCGAACAGCGGCGGGTGCGCCTTCGACAGCGCCGCCAGCGGCTCGTCCGCGCCCATGGAAACGATGGGCTCGCCGCCGCTCTCGGCCATGGGGAGCAGGACGTCCCGGACGTCCTCGAAGGCGTAGCCGAAGGCCTTGCAGAGGGTGTCGACGGGCGATGAGGGCATTGCCGCTACGCCTGATTGCGGTGTTTGTGCGGTTTCGGGCGATGAGGGCAGGCGCAAGCGCGGAAGCGCCCCTACGCCTTGCGGGGTTTGCGCGGGTTCGGGCGATGAGGGCAGGCGCAAGCGCGGAAGCGCCCCTACGCCCGGATGCGATGTTTCCCGTAGGGGCGATGCCCTCATCGCCCCCGTTTCCTTACCAAGGGAGGTGCCAGCCTGCATGGTCGACGGAGGGAGTTCCTCCAGCCGGACGATCTGCCTGACCCATTCCCCGTAGGGGTGCAGCGCGGCGAAGTGCGATTTCAGCGCGTCGGATTCCAGCAATTCTCCGGTTTGAAGGTCCGCCATCAGCACGTCCCCGCCCTTGAGCTTCCAGCGGCGGCGGATGTGGGCGTTCTCCTCGAACAGCACCCCCGCCTCGGAGGACAGTATCAGCCGCCTGTCGTCGGTCAGCGCGCAGCGCAGGGGCCGCAAGCCGTTGCGGTCCAGCGAGGCGCACACGCTGTCGCCGTCGGAGTAGAGTATGGCGGCGGGGCCGTCCCAGGGCTCCATCATGGTGGCGTAATAGCGGTACAGGTCGTGCCAGGGTTTGCGCTCCCGCTCGCCCTGCCATGGCTCGGGCAATAATACCATGCCCGCCAGCGGCAGCGGGAAGCCGTTCATCGCCAGAAACTCCAGCGTGTTGTCCAGCATCTGGGAGTCGCTGCCGTCCGGGTTCACCACGGGCAGAACGCGCTTCATATTGTCGCCCATCACGGCGGAGCGCATGGTCTCCTCGCGGGCCTTCATGCGGTCGTGGTTGCCGCGGATGGTGTTGATCTCGCCGTTGTGCAGCAAAAACCGCTGCGGGTGCGCCTTCGACCAGCTCGGGAAGGTGTTGGTGGAGAAGCGGGAGTGCACCATGGCCATCTGCGAGACGTAGCGCACGTCCTGCAGGTCGTCGTAGAAGGAGCGCAGCTGGCTGACCAGCATCATGCCCTTGTACACGACGGTGCGGGACGACAGCGAACAGATGTAGGTGTCGGTGTCCTGCTTTTCAAACACGCGGCGCAGCACGTACAGCTTGCGGTCGAAGTCGGCGCCGGGGTCGATCCCCGCGGGGCGCTTCAAAAAGCACTGCCGGATGCGGGGCATGGTGCGCCGCGCGCCCGCGCCCAGCTGCGCCGGGTGACAGGGCACGTCGCGCCAGCCCAGCACCGGGATCCCCTCGGCGACGGCCAGACGGTCGAATATGCGGCATATGTTTTGAACGCCGACCTCATCCTCCGGCAAAAAGAACATCCCGACGCCATAGTCGCCGGGCTTGCCGAGGTTGATGCCCTCCTCCCGCGCCCATGCGGTGAAGAATTCGTGGGGGAGACGGGTCATGATGCCCACGCCGTCGCCGGTAGTGCCCAGCGCGTCGGAGCCCGCCCGGTGGGCCAGGCGCTCCACGATGGTCAGCGCCTGGTCCACGGTGCGGTGGGTCGCCCTGCCGCTTAAATCGACAATCGCGCCCACGCCGCAGGATTCATGCTCCAGCTCGGGGTGATAGAGCGGGTATTGATGGTCGTACATGCTTGACAACCTCGCTTATATAATTGGGAATGGGAAATGGGAAATGGGGGAATGCCGTAGTCCCTACTCCCTACTGCCTACTCCCTACTCCCTCATCATCACGCAGCACCATCGCCGCGTAGTCGGTCATTTTTATGTGGTTGCGCATGGCGTAGCGCTGCATGCGCCGGTGGGCCTCGGGCTCGTCGATGCCGTCACGGAGCATCATCAGGCGCTTGGCGTCCTCCACCAGCGTCTGCTCCTCGGGGTTTCGGTGGGGCATGCGCATGGTGTGAAGCTGGGAGAGCATCTCCACCGCCGCCAGCACGGCGCTGCCCGGGCAGGGGTAGGCGAGTTTGAACACCTGCGGGGATTCGCAGGCCTCCAGTGCGTCCGGCCGTCCGATCAGCAGGATCTGGAAGCTGTCGCCGAAGTCCTGGGCGATGTCGCCGGGCAGCATGTCCGGGAGGCTCCCCGCGATCAGCACGATGCCGTCCTCACAGACGCTCAGCGCGCGCCTCAGCTCGCCCCCCGAGGCGCACGACCGGAACACCGTGTTGCCCGAGGCCGCCAGCAGCCGGTTGAGCTGCGCGCGGCTGGCGTTCGACGCGCCGGCAATGACGATACGGGACATGGTTGAGCCTCCCTTCGGTCGGCAATGGAAATGGGAAATTGGAAATGGGAAATGAGGGGAAGTCGCATGAAGGCGTCTCAATTCCCCATTCCCAATTTAATACATCACCAGATACCTTCCGATCTCCCACGAGCTCACGTGCGTGCGGTACTCGTCCCACTCCTTTTCCTTGCCCTCGACGTACTGGGAGAGCACGTGCTCGCCCAGGGCGGCGCAGATCACGGGGTCGGCCTTGAGGCACTTCACGGCCTCGTGGAGGGTGCCCGGCAGGGACGCGATGCCCTTGGCCTCGCGGGTGGGCTCGTCCATGGCGAAAATGTTCTCGGTGATCTCATCCGGCGGGGTGAGGCCCTTCTCGATGCCGTCCAGGCCCGCCGCGAGGCACACCGCCATGTTCAGGTAGGGGTTGCAGCTCGGGTCGGGGCACCTGAGCTCCACGCGGGTGGCCTGGCCGCGGGCGGCGGGGATGCGGATCAGCGCGGAGCGGTTGCTGGCCGACCATGCCAGGTAGCAGGGGGCCTCGTAGCCGGGCACCAGCCGCTTGTAGCTGTTCACCAGCGGGTTGGTGACGGCCGCCATGCCCCGCACGTGGGCCAGTATGCCGGCGATGAAGGAATACGCTTCCTTGCTGAGCCCCCGGCTGTCGGCGGGATCGGCGAAGGCGTTCTTGCCGTCCTTGAACAGGCTCATGTTGGTGTGCATGCCGGAGCCGTTGATGCCGAACACCGGCTTGGGCATGAAGGTGGCGTGCATGCCGTTCTTTTGCGCCAGCGTCTTGACGGCCAGCTTGAAGGTCATGATGTTGTCGGCGGCGGTCAGCGCGTCGGCGTACTTGAAGTCGATCTCGTGCTGGCCCGCGGCGACCTCGTGGTGGCTGGCCTCGATCTCAAAGCCCATCTGCTCCAGCGCCATGCAGATCTCGCGGCGGGTCGATTCGCCGTGGTCCAGCGGGCCCAGGTCGAAGTAGCCGGCCTCGTCGGCGGTGGCGGTGGTGGGGCGGCCCTGCTCGTCGGTCTGGAACAGGAAGAACTCCATCTCGGGGCCGACGTTGAAGGAATAGCCCATGCCCGCCGCCTTGTCGAGCACCCGCTTCAATGTGCCGCGGGGGTCGCCCATGAACGGCGTGCCGTCGGGGTTGTAGACGTCGCAGATCAGCCGCGCCACCTTGCCGTGCTGGGGACGCCAGGGCAGTATGGCGAAGGTGTCCAGGTCGGGGTGCAGGTACTGGTCGGATTCGTTGATGCGCACAAAGCCCTCGATGGAGCTGCCGTCGATCATGATCTCGTTGTTCACGGCCTTCTCCACCTGGCTTGCGGTGATGGCCACGTTTTTCAGCTGGCCGAAGATGTCCGTAAACTGCATGCGGATGAACTCCACGTCGCCCTCCCTGACCAGGCGGATGATATCTTCCTTCGTGTACTTGCTCATAACAGCACCTCCAAAAACATTTAGGGGCAAGAGTGTCATTCAACATGACGCCCTTGCCCTGTCTTGCACAAAGCATAGCACACCGGGGGATGTCTTGTCAAGGCATTTTGAATGTTAAATAATAAAGAACTGCGGATTTGCGGCATTTCACGGCCTGTATTATGGAAGAACTGCAAGTTTACAAACTTTTAATTGCATATTTATGTTGACAAGTCGACCGGCCTGTGATACAATACCGCAAAACCGAATACTGAAAGCGTTGAGGAAGCAAAGTACCCCGGAGGGTTTCAGCACAGAGAGCGGGCGATGGTGAAAATCCCGCGTGAGGCGCCGGGCGAAGAACCCTTCCAAGCCCAACCGGAAAGCCGATAGGCGAGTATGTGCGGCGTGACGACGGCACGTTATCCCCGTCAGGGTTTGTTGGAACCCGAAAAGAGAAGCAAATCAGGTGGCACCACGGAGCGGCGGCATTCGTCCTGAAATATCAGAATGATTGCCGACCATTGACGGAGGTGCTTTTTATGTGTTCCATATTCGGTATTGAAGGCAAAACGATCCCTGTGGACAAGCTCAGGGCGTGCTTTTACCGCACGATCTCCCGCGGCCCGGACATGAGCCGGTTTATTGAAATCCCCTGCGGCTACCTGGGCTTTCACCGGCTGGCCATCATGGGGCTGACGGTGGAGGGTATGCAGCCCTTTGAGATGGACGGCTCCTACGTGGTGTGCAACGGGGAATTGTACGGCTTCCGGCCCCTTAGACAGCGGCTGATCGAGCAGGGCTTCCCCATCAAAAGCGCGTCGGACTGCGAGATCCTGCTGCCCCTGTACAGGGAGTACGGCGTGGAGATGTTCAAGACGCTGGACGCCGAGTTCGCGCTGATACTCTACGACGCCGCGCAGGGCAAGCTCATCGCCGCCCGGGACCCCATCGGCATCCGCCCGCTGTACTACGGCTACACGCCGGACGGGCACATCGCCTTCGCCAGCGAGCCCAAAAACCTGATGGGCCTGTGCGACGCAATACTGCCCTTCCCGCCGGGCTGCTACTACATCGACGGCCGGTTTGAGCGCTACGCCGACCCGGCCCACGTGGACCAGTTCACCATGCGGGACGAGGACCACATCTGCGCCAAGCTGCGCCGCCTGCTGATCGACGGCGTGGCCAAGCGCCTGGACGCCGACGCCCCCATAGGCTTTTTGCTCTCCGGCGGGCTGGACTCCTCGCTGGTGTGCGCCATCGCCCAGAGGATGCTGACCCATCCCATCAAAACCTTCGCCATCGGCATGGACATCGACGCCATCGACCTGAAATACGCCCGCATGGTGGCGGACTACATCGGCTCCGACCACACCGAGGTCATCATCTCCGAAAAGGACGTGCTGGACGCGCTGCCCGACGTGGTCGAGCTGCTGGGGACGTGGGACATCACCACCATCCGCGCGAGCATCGGCATGTACCTGGTGTGCAAGTACATCCACGAACACACCGACATCCGCGTGCTGCTGACCGGCGAGATCTCCGACGAATTGTTCGGCTACAAGTACACCGACTTCGCCCCCAACGCCGCCGCCTTCCAGGAGGAGGCCGAGAAGCGCATAAGGGAGCTGCACATGTACGACGTGCTGCGCGCCGACCGCTGCATCTCCGTCAACTCCCTCGAGGCCCGCGTGCCCTTCGGCGATTTGAAGTTCGTGCGCTACGCCATGTCCGTCGACCCGGAGCTCAAGATGAACCAGCACGACATGGGCAAGTACCTGATCCGCAAGGCCTTCGCCGACGACCACATACTGCCCGAGGAGATCCTCTGGCGGCAGAAGGCGGCGTTCTCCGACGCCGTGGGCCACTCGATGGTCTCCGATCTGAAGGCCCTCGCGGAAAGAACCTACACCGGGCAGGAATTTGAGGAGCGGGCGTCGAAATACGATTACTGCCGCCCGTTCACCAAGGAGAGCCTGCTGTACCGGGAGCTGTTCGAGCGGTATTACCCCGGCCAGGCCCGCATGATCGCGGACTTTTGGATGCCCAACAAGACCTGGCCCGGCTGCGACGTGGACGACCCCTCCGCAAGGGTGCTCTCAAACTACGGAGACAGCGGGAAATAAAGGAGACATCATATGCAGAAAATCATCATACTCGACTTCGGCGGCCAGTACACCCAGCTCATCGCCCGGCGGGTGCGGGAGTGCCACGTGTATTCGGAGGTCGTGCCGTGGCACATCTCCGCGGAGGAAATCAGGGCACGCCAGCCCGCGGGCGTCATACTCTCCGGCGGCCCGGCCAGCGTGACCGACCCCGGCGCGCCGAAGTGCGACCCGGCGATCTACGAGCTGGGCGTGCCGGTGCTGGGCATCTGCTACGGCATGCAGCTCACCGCGCACCTGCTGGGCGGCGGCGTGGAGCGCGCGGCGGAGCGGGAGTACGGCCGCGTGCGGGTGCGCATGAAGGCGCGGGATGGATTATTGGAGGGCATGTCACCCGAATCCGCCGCCTGGATGAGCCACACCTGGCAGGTCAGCCAATGCCCGCCGGGCTTTCATCCTATTGCGGAGACGGACAACTGCCCCGTGGCGGCGATGGCGAATGAAGAGAGGCGCGTCTACGGCGTGCAGTTCCACCCGGAGGTCACGCACACCGAGGAGGGGCGGCGGATCATCAGCAACTTCCTGACGAATATCTGCGGCTGCGCGGGCGACTGGACGATGGCGGCCTACGCCGAGACGGCGGTGCGGCAGATTCGCAGTATCGTCGGCGATACCGGCACCGTGCTGCTGGCGCTGTCCGGCGGAGTGGATTCCTCCGTGGCCGCCGCGCTGATCCACCGCGCCATCGGCAGCCGCCTGACCTGCGTGTTCGTGGACCACGGCCTGCTCAGGAAGGGCGAGAGCGAACAGGTCTGCCGGGTGTTCAGCGAGCTGTTCCCGGTGCGCTTCGTGCGCGTGGACGCCTCCGAGCGGTTCTTCCGCGACCTCGCGGGCGTGACGGAGCCGGAGCAGAAGCGGCACATCATCGGCAGGGACTTCATCGAGGTGTTCAAGGACACCGCGAAGGACCTCGGGAAGCTGGATTATTTCGCCCAGGGCACCATCTACCCGGACGTGATCGAGAGCGGGCTGGCGACCGGCGCCGCGGTCATCAAGAGCCACCACAACGTGGGCGGCCTGCCGAAGGAGCTGGGCTTCACGGAGCTGATCGAGCCGCTTAGGATGCTGTTCAAGGACGAGGTGCGCGCCCTCGGCGAGGCGCTGGGCCTGCCGCGCGACCTGGTCTGGCGGCAGCCCTTCCCCGGCCCGGGCATCGCCATACGCATCATCGGCGAGGTGACCCCGGAGAAGGCGCGGATCGTCCGCGAGAGCGACGCCATATTCCGCGAGGAGATCGCCGGGGCGGGGCTGGGCGATAGGATCAGCCAGTATTTCACCGTGCTGACCGGCGTGCACTCCGTGGGCGTGATGGGGGATGAGCGCACCTATGACTATACCATCGCCCTGCGCGCCGTGACCACCGATGACTTCATGACCGCCGATTGGGCGCGCCTGCCCTATGACCTGGTCGCAAGAACCTCCGAACGCATCGTCAATGAGGTCCCCCACGCCAGCCGCGTCGTACTCGACGTGACCAGTAAACCGCCGGCGAGTATTGAGTGGGAGTAGCGGTCAGAACGCCCGGAGGCCCTGGAAACACGGGGTTTTCGAGGCCTCCGGGGTCGCCGTGACAACGTTTTGACAACACTTTTCGAGATTCGTATGACTCACTGAATGATCGGGGGATTATTCCGATTATCGGAATTGCCCGCAGGTCGTTCAGACAAATCCAGAGCTAACTGATTTTTGTTGAAGTCAGTTAGCTCTTTTCATTTGCCAACGAATATACGGCGAGGAGGATTTGGAGTATGCGAGTTTTCTTATTTCAGCCTGTCATTGAACTCTTTGACGAGCGCGTCGCTCAATGCCTGCGAGGGGACCTTGACGTAATGCTGCGTCTCGTCGTGCGCGGGATAGCTGTAACGCCAGGTGTCGTAGTCGTCCCGGCTCATGTCGCCGTTGCGGTACTTCGCGGAAACGTCCGCCCAGGCCGTCACCATGTCGGCGATCCGCGCCGCGTCCTTGCCCTTGCGAGGATCGAAGCGGAAGGTGACGTTCCCTTCCTTGTTCTCAATCGTAAGGCCGTACAGGTCTTCCAGCGCGAACAGTGTGTGCATGAGACCGAGATAACTGTCGATGTCCGGCACCCGCAGCGCCAGCGGCGAAACGTCCAGTGCGTCGGCCAGGGATTTCGTCAGTTCGGCTTTCGGGGTGCGTGTGCCGGATTCATACTGTGCCATGCGGATGTCCGCGGTCTTTTCAGGGAAGCCAACCAACGTCCCCAGGTACTTCTGCGTCATCCCCCGTAGGTTGCGGATGAAGCGTATCCTCTCGCCAATCGCCATTGCAATGACCTCGCTTTCTGCCGTATGAGTATATGATAGCAGAACGGCTATTATATGTCAAGAGCAGCAAAAACAAATATATTTAATAATTAACATTGAAATCGCTTGACATAAGCGCATATGTTTAGTATAATCGACACAAGCAACTAAGCAAAATAGCTTAGTTGCACTGAGAAAATTAGAGCGATACAGATAAATGGGAGGAACCAAATGCAAAGAACAGCCTTTATGACAGTCGCGGAGGTCGCAGAGACTTTGGGAATCTCCAAGTCCCACGCCTATAAGATCGTCCATCGTCTCAACCAGGAGCTGAAGGACAAGGGGTTCATCACCATCGCCGGGAGAATCAACCGACGATACTTCAACGAAAAGGTCTGCTATGGAGCAAACATAACCGACAGGGAAAAGGAGGCGAACTGAATGTCCGTTTATAAGGAAGCCAAGACGAACACATGGAAGGTTTATTACCGCTATACCGACTGGCAAGGTGAGCGGAAGCAGACGACAAAGCGCGGCTTCGCTACCAAGCGTGAAGCGCTAGCCTGGGAGCGCGAACAGATGCACAAGACACAGAGCGATCTCGATATGACCTTTGCCAGCTTCGTGGAGGTCTATACCGCCGACGTGAAGAGCCGCATCAAGGAGAACACCTGGCACACCAAGGAACATATCATCCGCACCAAGCTGTTGCCATACTTCGGCAGGCGGAAGATCGCGGAGATTCAACCGAAAGACATCCTGGCCTGGCAGAACGAGATGCTGAACACCAAGGACAAGAACGGGCGTCCCTACTCCCCAGTCTACATGAAAACGGTCCATACCCAGCTCAGCACCATCTTCAATCATGCTTGCAAGTTCTACGGACTGCGTGAGAATCCGGCGATGAAGGTTGGCAACATGGGCAAGACGAAGAACCGCGAGATGTCGATCTGGACGCGGGAGGAGTACGAGAAGTTCTCCTTCGCGGTGATGGACAAGCCGCTGTCGTTCTACGCCTTCGAGATGCTGTACTGGTGTGGCATCCGCGAGGGTGAGCTGCTGGCATTGACTCCGGCGGACTTCAATTTCGACAGGAAGATCGTCTCCATCACGAAATCCTATCAGCGGATCGATGGGCGGGATGTCATCACCGATCCCAAGACGCCCAAGAGCGTGAGGGACATCATCATGCCGGATTTCTTGGTCGATGAGATGAGAGATTATATCGGGCAGATGTATGGAATCGGGGACGACGACAGGTTATTCCCCGTCACGAAGAGCTATCTCCAGCACGAGATGACCCGAGGTGCGGATGCGGCGGGCGTGAAGCGAATTCGCATTCACGACCTGCGTCACAGCCACATCAGCCTGCTGATCGACATGGGCTATTCGCCCGTGGCGATTGCGGACCGCGTGGGCCATGAGAGCATCCATATCACGCTGAATTACGCGCACTTGTTCCCGACCACACAGACGGACATGGCGAGCAAGCTCAACAGTTTCAGAGGGGAGGCGATGTAAATGTCGTCCAAGAATCGAGATAATCATAACCGCTGGCGCAGCATCACGGTGGGGTTTCGGGTCTCGCCGGAGGAGAACGAGCAGATCAACGCGGCGGTGGCCTTGTCGGGACTGCCGAAGCAGGAATACTGTTACCGGCGGTGCATGGAACGGGACATCGTGGTGCAGGGCAATCCAAGGGTGTATCGGGCGCTCAGGCTACAACTCACAGCCGTGTTGGAGGAGCTGAGGCGCATTGAGGCTGGCGGCGAGATCAGGG
>JAFRFY010000057.1 GCA_017434085.1 Clostridia bacterium | reverse complement strand
GGCGGCCATGCTGTGCGGCGGCGCGGCGGAGTCCAACTGGCAGTTCATATCGCCGATCACCGGGCAGAGCTTCGACGACGTGCAGATCGGCACTCCGGTGAAGATCAGCGGCTACGGCACGGTCACGCTGCTCGGCGCGGCCATCGAGGACAGGCTGGGCTACTATCACGCCGGGTCCAACGCCGTCGGCACCAGCCAGGACTACTACCGCTCCGGCAATGATTCCCGGTTCCTGGTCGTGAAGGCCGACATCGAGAACACCGGCGCGATCGCGACCAACTACCTGGGGAAATATGAGGTTCGGGTCTACGACGGGACGAACACCTACGGCGGCTGGGCGTACCAGCTGAACTATGCCAACGCCGTCGCGTCTGGCATCGACTACGGCGCGGACAGCGGCCTCCAGAACATGAACTGGGTCATCAACACGCTGGACAATTTCGCCGTCGAGCCGGGCACGCTGGGACACTATGTGTTCGGCTGCACGCTGCCGGCAAACGTGGCAGGCAACCCGAACGCCGTGAAGCTGACCGTCACGCTGGACGGCAACACGCTGAACTGCTATCCCCTCAAACAGCCCGTGGCGCAGCCCACGCCCGCGCCCACGGCGTTCGCGCCCGTGAACGTCGTCGCCGAGCCGCAGTATGTGTACGCCTCTGGCGGGGACAGCCATGTCCGCACGGGCCCCGGCCTCGCCTACGCCTCCATCGGCACGATCAGGAAGGGCGGCGGCGCGACCTACCTGGGCAAATCCAGCGTGGACGATCGCGGCGTGACCTGGTACAACGTCGATTACAAGGGCGATTCGGCCTGGGTCTCCTCGAAGTACACGACGCTTAAAAACGGGACCTGGACGGGCGGTTACGGCGTCAGCCCCACGAAGGCGCCGAAGGCCTCCTACGTGATCGGCAAGACCGGCAAGTCCCACGTGCGCACCGGCCCGGGCCTCAGCTACAAGGAGGTCGGCGTGCTCCACAAGGAGGAGACGGCCACCTATCTGGGCGAGCAATCCACCGACGAGCGCGGCGTGGTTTGGTACAAGATCAGGTGGAAGGGCGAGGAGAGATGGGTCTCCTCCAAGTACACAGAGCTGCACGAATAATAAGGGATGATCTGTGCGATGCCCCCGCGAGGCTTCCGGCTTCGCGGGGGCGTTTCGCTCTTCTGCCCTGCGCCGGATAATAAATTCCACAATTTGACCGAAATCCGGCACGTGTTTTGTTAAATTTGGTAAAGTTGAGGTGAAACCGGCGTTGTTTCGTTGATTGTTTCGCCGTTGACTGTTACAATATGTACAGACGGGATGACACCCGAGAAACGAATAATATGGGACAGGGAGGAAGCGCGTATGGCTGTTGCTGTTATCATGCCCCGCCAGGGCAACACCGTCGAAAGCTGCATCATCACCGAATGGAAGAAAAAGGTCGGCGACCCCGTCGCCGTGGGCGACGTGCTGTTCGCCTATGAGACCGACAAGGCCGCCTTCGAGTGCGAGGCGGAGGCGCCCGGCACGCTGCTCAAGATACTCTTCGAGGAGGGCGACGACGTGCCCTGCCTGGAGAATGTCTGCGTGATCGGACAGCCCGGGGAGGACCCTGACGCCGCGCTCGGCGGCGCCGCCGCACCCGCTGCGGCTCCCGTTGCTGCCGCCGCGCCCGCCGCTCAGGACCCGGGCGATTGCCAGCCGGTCATCATGCCGCGCCAGGGCAATACGGTGGAGAGCTGCGTCATCACCGAGTGGTTCAAATCGGTGGGCGACGCCGTGGCCGTGGGCGACAAGCTGTTCGCCTATGAGACCGACAAGGCCGCCTTTGAGTGCGAGGCGGAGATCCCCGGCACGCTGCTGGCGATCTTCTATGAGGCGGGGGACGACGTGCCCTGCCTGGACAACGTGTGCGTGATCGGCCAGCCCGGCGCGAACCCCGAGGCGTACAG
>JAFRFY010000056.1 GCA_017434085.1 Clostridia bacterium | reverse complement strand
GCCGGGGGATTCCTCGGTGCCGGCGAACAGGCTGCCCATCATGACCGCCGTCGCGCCCGCGGCGATGGCCTTGGGGATGTCGCCGGAGTACTTGATGCCGCCGTCGGCGATGATGGTCTTGCCGTACTTGTCCGCGACCTCGGCGCAATCCATGATGGCGGTGATCTGCGGCACGCCGATGCCGGCGACCACGCGGGTGGTGCAGATGGAGCCCGGGCCGATGCCGACCTTCACCACGTCCGCGCCGGCCTTGATGAGGTCCTCGGTGGCGGGGCCTGTGGCCACGTTGCCGGCGATGATCTCCAGCTCGGGGTAGGTCTCGCGGATCGTCTCGACCGCCTTCAGCACGCCCATGGAATGGCCGTGGGCGGTGTCCAGGCCGATGACGTCCACGTTGGCCTGAACCAGCGCCGCGACGCGCTCCATGGTGTCGGCGGTGACGCCCACCGCCGCGCCGCACAGCAGGCGGCCGCGGAAATCGCGGGCGGAGTTCGGGTATTTCTGGCTCGTCTGGATGTCCTTGATGGTGATGAGGCCGCGCAGCATGTAGTCGCCGTCCACGATGGGCAGCTTCTCGATGCGGTGCTTGGCCAGTATGGCCTTCGCGCCCTCCAGCGTGGTGCCCTCCGGGGCGGTGATGAGGTTGTCGTGGGTCATCACGTTGCGGATGGGCTGGTCGAAGTTGGTCTCAAACCGCAGGTCGCGGTTGGTCAGTATGCCCACCAGCCTGCCGTCCTCGGTGATGGGCACGCCGGAGATGCGGAACTTGCTCATCAGCGCCTGGGCGTCGGCGACGGTATTGTCTGGGGAGAGGAAGAAGGGATCGATGATGACGCCGTTTTCGGAGCGCTTCACCTTGTCCACCTGGCTGGCCTGCTCCTCGATCGTCATGTTCTTATGAATGATGCCCAGGCCGCCTTCGCGCGCCATCGCAATCGCCATGTTGTAGTCGGTCACGGTGTCCATCGCGGCACTGAGCATCGGGATGTTGAGCTGTATTTTCGGGGTCAGCTGGACGCGCAGGTCCACCTCGCGGGGCAGCACGCAGCTCTTCTGCGGGACGAGCAGCACATCGTCAAAAGTCAATCCTTCACGAATGATCGCCATTTACCTCACCCTCTTCTTAGTATTTGTACAATTATATCAACCGCATAAAAAGCCTGTTAGGGGTTTGGCGTTAAATTTCGGGGTGATCAGGGAGTAGGGGTTAGGCAATAGGCAATAGGGAGTAGGGAGTAGGGGTTACGCAGGGGCGCGGGAGCAGGGTCAGTCGAGGGCGGGGGTACGCTCGAAGAGGGGGCGGGCGCTGCCCTCGGGGGAGACCATCACGGTCTGGGCCTGGGCGCTGTGGGCGAGGGAGAGGTACCACATCACGCGGCGGCGGGCGTAGTGATAGAGCTCGTCGAGGGTGACGACGTTGTCATAGTTGATGTCGGCGCGCATGGCGCGGCGGGCGGCGGCGTCGACGGACCAGCCGCAGCCCTCGCACACGGCGCGGGCGAACAGCGTGGCCATGCGGGTCTCCTGGGCGGTGCTGTCGAAGCTCAGGCGGTAGCTGTCCTGGCCCACCATGGCGCTGGCCAGCACGCGGTAGCGGCTGGAGGCGAAGCGGGCGGGGCCGGGGACGCCGGAGAAGGCGCGGGTGATGCCGTCGAGCAGGTCGGCTTCGACGCCGATGGCGCCGCCGCTGCCGCAGCAGTCCAGCAGCAGGGTGATGCTGCCGGGGATGCGGTCCAGCGCCTGGCGAAGCTCCGGGGCGGTGAGGGTGGAGCCGTCGTAAAGCGTAAACACGGTCATGCCCTGGGCGTAGTCGCCGTGGCAGGTCAAATAAAACAGGCTCTCGTCCTGGTCCGTCGCGCCGTCGAAGGCCCGGGCGACGGCCTCCAGCAGGCTGTCGCGGGACACGTCCAGCGCGGTGGAGATCTCGTATCGCGCGCCGCCGAAGGACAGCTCGTTCAGCATGCTGCGCATGCCGGAGACGGAGTTCGCGCTGCCGGGGCGGGCGGCGGCGACGTCGGGGGAGTAGCTCTGCTCGCCCACCAGCAGGGCGCGGTAGCGCTTTCGGGCCGGGGCGACACGCACGCTGCCCACCGCCTCGAAGCCGCCGTCGGCGGCGCGGACGGTGAGGGTCGCCGTGCCCTCGCCCACGGCGCGGAGCACCCCGACGTCGTCGACGGTGGCGACGCCCGCGG
>JAFRFY010000055.1 GCA_017434085.1 Clostridia bacterium | reverse complement strand
CGCCTGATGTCCCACGCTCTGCGTTCCCTTGTCCCTCTTCGTCCTGACCGTTCCTTCCCCCGCAAGCGTTCTCATCCCTCCAATTCCTTCCCTCAGAATGCTCGCAGACCTTGATTCTTCCTTAAGTTGATGACATTGCCCTTGAGGGGAAGGTGGTATTTGCGAAGCAAATGACGGAAGAGGTCGTCCTTCTCGTATTTCACCGAGTATAAAGATTATGCTGTTACACCGTAGTAGGGGCGCCGATGCGGCGCCCGCCCAAACAGAATCCGTGATTTCTGTCAGGCGGGCGGCCATTGGCCGCCCCCATTGGGTTTAAAACTCCATCGTTGTTTCAATCAAATGCGCAAGGGCTTCGAGACCCGCCCGGTCCGCCTCGGTGAAGCGGTCGGGGAGGGGACTGTCGATGTCCATGACGCCGATCACCTGTCCCTCCTTATGCAGGGGGATCACGATCTCGGAGCGGGAGGCGCTGTCGCAGGCGATATGGCCGGGGAAGGCGTGCACGTCCGGCACGCGCTGGGTGGCGTCGCGCGCGACCGCCGTGCCGCACACGCCCCGGCCCACGGGGATGTGCACGCAGGCCACCCGCCCCTGGAAGGGCCCCAGGGTCAGCCTGCCGCCGCGCATCAGGTAAAAGCCGGCCCAGTTGAGTTCCGGCATGGCGTGGTAGACCAGCGCCGCGGCGTTGGAGAGCAGCGGCACCCAGTGCCTGTCCGCCTCCGCGAGGCTTGAGAGCTGGGCGCGGAGCAGTTCATAATCCGTACCGGTCATCACTTTTTCTTCTTGCCCTCCTCGGTCTCCTTGAGGGTCACGGAGTTGACGATGTAGTTCAGCATGCTCTCCATGGCGGTGTAATCGGCGTAGGAGGCGCAGAAGTGCAGCACGTACAGCGTGCGCTGCACCGCGCAGCCGATCACGAAGCCCTTCACCTCGATCTCGCCCCAGTAGGCCAGATAGGTGTTGGAGAACGCGGGCCTCCCCATGAAGGTGGCCTCGCGGTTGGGCTCGCTGGTCTGGAAGGTGGCCTTGTCGTACTGCTTGCCCACCATCTTCATGTAGCTGGTGAGCTGCTCCATCAGCGCCCGGTTGTCCGGGGTGTGCACCAGCTTTTTGCGGGTGATGGCCAGCCGCGCGGGAAAGTCGTCCTCGGCGACCTCCTCGCGGTAGCACACGGTGTAGATGCCGGGCACCAGCTTCCAGTGGGAGGGGACGTTGAAGGTGAAATCGATGTTCTCGTCCTCCACCTGGGTGTACTGGTAGGCGTTGGTGTCGATGGCCGAGGCTTCCTCGTGCGCGGCGGTGTCGGCGCTCTCGTCGTAGGTGCCCAGCACCACGTCGTCGTCTGCCTCGGCCTGCGCCTCCTCGGCCGCGATCTCGCCGCCGGGGGGCATCATCTCCATGTCCTCCAGCGGGATGTCCACCGGCACGGTCTGCGCGCCCTCGGATTCGCCCACGTGCATCGCCGCCCGCTGCTGGGGCGTCAGCTCAGTGGGCGCGTCGGGCACGCTGTTCTGGGTCTGCGTGCCGTCGGTGATGCTGTAGCCCGGCCCCTCGGGGTTGAAATTCGCCTCGGCGGTGGGCTCGGGCGCGGCGTCCTCTTGCTTTTTGCGGCAGCCGGAGAGCGCCGCCAGCATGAGCGCCAGCACCAGCGCAAGGCATATCAGCTTCTTCAAGGTCATCGCCTCCGGGTCATTCGTGCTGGGTGTCGCCGTGCAGGGCGATCTGCTCGTTCAAAAGGTCGATGTCGCCGCAGCCGTGGGAGATCATGATGTCGCCCGGCTGCCAGTGGGCGCGCAGGAAGGCCTCGGTGTCGTCGAAGGTGGGGGTCCAGTGGACGTCTACGCCCCGGGCGCGGATGGGCTCGAGCAGCATGCCGCTGTTGATGTCGCCGGGGTCCGCCTCCCGTGCGCCCATGATGTCGGTGATCAGCAGCCGGTCGGCGATGTCGAAGGTCTGGACGAACTGGTCAAACAGCGTCTTGGTGCGGGAATAGGTGTGGGGCTGCCACACGGACCACAGCGTCTTGTGGGGCTGCAGGGACGCGATCCTGAGGGCGTTCTGGATCTCCGCGGGGTTGTGGCCGTAGTCGGTGTAGCAGCGCACGCCGTCGGTCACGCTCGTAAGCTCAAACCGCCGGTGCGCGCCCACGAAGCTGTTGAGCGCCCCGGCGACCTTCGCCATGTCGAGCCCGCGGATGTGGCACACGCTGATCACCGCCAGGGCGTCCAGCATGTTGCACTCCGCGGCCACGCCGATGTGGAAGTCGCCCAGCTTTTCGCCGTTCAAAACGGCGGTGAAGGAAGCGAAGCCCTGTTCGTCGTAGGCAAGGTTCTCAGGCCTCAGCATGTTGTCGGGGCCGATGCCGTAGGTCATGTGGTTGCACCGGGCGTTCAGGCACACCCGGCGGGCGCGGGGATCGTCGCCCCAGGCGACGCACCAGCCGTCCTCGGGCACGATGGCTGCGTATTTGGCGAAGGCGGCCTCGATGTGGTCGATGTCCCGGTAGTAGTCCAGGTGATCCTCGTCGATGTTCAGCACGATGGCCACGGTGGGCTTGAACTGGAGGAAGCTCTCCCGGTATTCGCAGGCCTCCACGATGAAGTCCCCGCCGTCGCCGGCGCGGGTGGAGCCGCCGATGAAGTCCAGCTCCCCGCCGATGTGGATGGTGGGGTCGGCTCCGGCGGACAAAAACGCCTGGGCCAGCATGGAGGTGGTGGTGGTCTTGCCGTGGGTGCCGCTGACGCCGACGGCGAAGCGGTGGCCCGCCATGAGGTCGCCGATCAGGTCGCAGCGCTCGATCTGGGGGATATGAAGCCGGGCGGCCTCGGCGCGCTCCGGGTTGTCCGGGGCGATGGCGGCGGAGTAGATCACGATGTCCGCGCCGCGGACGTTCTTGGCGTCGTGGCCGATGTAGACCGTGATGCCCTTCTCTTCCAAATGCTCCGTCTTGTGGGATTTCGTGCGGTCCGAGCCCGAGACCTCGTAGCCCAGCTGCTTCAGATAGCCCGCCAGCCCGGACATGGACGATCCGCCGATACCGATGAAGTGGGCGCGCCTGCCCTTGTAGTCAAAGATGTTCGCGGCCATGGAAATGCCTCCGTTGAACAGTGTATTCTGTATTCTATTATAATTCAAATCGCCCTGTCCTGCAAGCCCATCCGCATCACCAAATCGGAGGGAAGGTTAAATGTTGCGACAAGCCGGGGTTTTTCCCGCAATCCGTGTGCAAAGCTAACAAACACGAATTATAATGGTATAAATCATAAAAAATATTCGGAATTGAGGGCAGGACATGGACAAGATCAAACGCAACGAGCGCCTGGGCGCGATGACCCGCATACTGACGGACACCCCCAACCGAATCCATACATTGAGCGAGTTCTGCGCGCTGTTCGGGGCGGCGAAATCCACCGTCAGCGAGGACATCGACCTGATCAGCGCCGCCTTCGAGCGCTTCGACCTGGGCCGCATCGAGACCGTGGCGGGGGCCGCGGGCGGGGTGCGCTACCGGGCGATATCGAGCCCGGAGAAGGTCAAAAGGGTGCTGACCGACCTGTCCGGGCGGCTGTCCGAGCCCGGGCGGATGCTGCCGGGGGGCTTCCTTTACACCTCGGACATCGTCAGCGAGAGCGCCACGGCCCAGGCGATGGGGGAGATTCTGGCGGCCCGCTACTACGAGCGCCGACCCCACTTCGTGCTGACCATGGAGACCAAGGGCATCCCCATCGCACTGATGACCGCGCGGATGCTGGACGTGCCGCTGGTGATCGCGCGGCGCGACAGCCGGGCCTACGAGGGCAGCGCGGTGAAGATCAACTACATCGCGGGCGGCGGCAGCGAGCGCATCGAGACCATGGCCCTGGCGCGCCGGGCGGTGGCCCCGGGCCAGCGGGCGCTGATCATCGACGACTTCATGAAGGGCGGCGGCACGCTGCAGGGCATGGTGGACCTGATGAAGGAATTTCTGGCCGAGGTCGTGGGCGTGGGCGTGATGATCGCCACCGCCAAGCCCGAGCGCAAGCGCGTGGAGGGGGCGCGGGCGCTTCTGATCCTGGAGGGCTTCGAGCAGGACACCGGCAGGGCCATCATCCATCCGGCGGACGATATCGTGTAAACCCCGCGTAAAAAACCATATCTGTGATTGAGATTATGCCGCGATTGCGCTATAATTGACAGGGATAAATGAAAGGGAGGCACGAATATGAGCAAGGTTACTGTGGTGGATCATCCCCTTGTACAGCATAAGCTGACCCTGATGCGCGACAAAAACTGCGGCACGAAGGATTTCCGCCAGCTGCTGGAGGAGATCGCCATGCTGATGGCCTACGAGGTCACCCGCGAGCTGCCCCTGGAAGAGATTGAAATCGAAACCCCGATCACCAAGTGCAAATCCAAGATCATCGCCGGTAAGAAGCTGGGCATCGTGCCGATACTGCGCGCGGGCTTGGGCATGGTGGACGGCGTGCTGGCGCTGGTGCCCACCGCGAAGGTCGGCCACATCGGCCTGTACCGCGACCCGGAGACCCACCTGCCGGTGGAGTACTACTGCAAGCTGCCCATGGACGTGGCCGAGCGCGACCTGATCGTGGTGGACCCGATGCTGGCCACCGGCGGGTCCTCCATCGCCGCCATTGACTTCATCAAGCGGCGCGGGTACAAGACCATCACGCTGATGTGCCTGGTGGGCTGCCCCGAGGGCATCGAGGCCGTGCAGAAGGCCCATCCGGACGTGGATATCTACATCGCCGCCATCGACGAAAAGCTCAACGAGAACAAGTACATCGTTCCCGGCCTGGGCGACGCGGGCGACAGGCTCTACGGCACAAAATAATCCGATCAAAAACATGAGAACCGGCCGGACGACCGGTTCTTATGTATGTAAGGAGACAGTATGACCGAGTACATGAACCCCTCCCCCGAGCTGCGCGCGCGGGTGGCGCTTGAGAAGTACGGGTTTCACAACACCCATTCGCTGGGGCAGAACTTCCTGCTGGACGCGGGGCTGCTTGGACGCCTGCTGGAGCTTAGCGGCGTCTGCGATACGGACAACGTGCTGGAGATCGGCCCCGGCGCGGGGGTCATGACGGCGATGCTTTCAGAACGGTGCCGCCGGGTGCTGGCCGTCGAGGTGGACCGGGGGCTGGAGCCCGTTTTGACGGACGTGCTGGCGGGTCGGGAGAACGCCCGGGTGGTGTTTTGCGACGTCATGAAGGCGGACGTGGCCGCGCTGACCGCGGAGGCGTTCGGCGGCGAACCCTGGCGCGTGGTGGCGAATCTGCCCTACTACATCACCGCGGACATACTGCTGCGGCTGGCGACCGCCCGGCGGCAGCCGGAGAGCGTCGCCGTGATGGTGCAGAGGGAGGCCGCCGAACGGGTGATGTCCCATCCCGGGCAGAAGCAGTGGTGCGCGCTGGCGGTCACGGTGCAGTCCTACGGGACCCCGCGGGTGCTCGCCGACGTGCCGCCGGACGCCTTCGACCCGCCGCCCCATGTGCAAAGCCAGTTCATCATCATAGAAAAGCACCCCGAGCCCGTGGTGACGCCCAGGGATCCGCAGATTTATCTCAGGCTCATCAACGCCGCCTTCGCCATGCGCCGCAAGACGCTGGCCAATAACCTCAAGGCCGCCTTCGGCCTCGATAACGACGCCGCCCGCGCCGTGCTCAGCGCCGCCGGTGTGGACGCGCGCGTCCGCGGCGAGGCGCTCACCCTGCAGGAGCTGTGCCGGGTGGCGGATGGGGTGGTGGCGTGCAGGGAGTAGGCAATAGGGAATAGGCAATAGGGAATAGGCAATAGGAATAGCGGGGAGGGAACAGGGAACAGGGAACAGGGAACAGGGAACAGGAATAGCGGCTGCCGCGGCGTTATATATGATGGGGCATGTCGCCCGCGGGGCTGTTGCATTAACGTAAAGATGCACAAAGCCATTAAGAACTAGTGCGGTCGCTGAGGGCATCGACCCTACGCTACGCACTGATTAAGAGACTTTTCACGTATGGCAGCGGCTAAAACGTCTGACATCTCTGCCTGCTCGTAGGGGCGATGCCCTCATCGCCCGATTCCCGTCGGTTCATTTGTGCAGAGTGCCATTAGCGCAACAGCCCCCTACATTGGGTTTGGCTGCATATTCATTCGAGACAGCCCCGGGACTGCCGCGCTAGTCCTGTTCCCTGTTCCCTGCGGGCGATGAGGGCATCGCCCCTACAGCCTGCTATTCCTGTTCCCATTTCCCTTTTCCCTTTTCCCTGTT
>JAFRFY010000054.1 GCA_017434085.1 Clostridia bacterium | reverse complement strand
CGTGCCCTTCTTCACCACCTCCGGCTCCGACTGCGTGGAGCTGTTCGTGGGCGTGGGCGCCAGCCGCGGGCGCGACCTGTTTGACCCGGCCAAGAAGAACGCCCCGGCCATCGTGTTCATCGATGAAATCGACGCGGTGGGCCGCCAGCGCGGCGCGGGCCTGGGCGGCGGCCACGACGAGCGCGAGCAGACTTTAAACCAGCTGCTTGTGGAGATGGACGGCTTCACCCACAACGAGGGCGTCATCGTGATGGCGGCCACCAACCGCGCCGACATACTCGACCCGGCGCTTCTGCGCCCCGGCCGCTTCGACCGGCGCATCGTGGTCAACTACCCGGACGTCAAGGGCCGCGAGGAGATCCTCAAGGTGCACTCCCGCAACAAGCCCCTGGCCGACGACGTGGACCTCAAGGTGCTGGCCCGCCGCACCCCCTACTTCACCGGCGCGGACCTGATGAACGTGATGAACGAGGCGGCGCTTTTGACCGCCCGGCGCGGCGAGGAGAAGATCAACATGAGCGCCATCGAGGAGGCCATCACCCGCGTGATGGCTGGCCCCGAGAAGCGTTCCCGCAAGGTCACGGACATGGACCGCAAGCTGGTGGCCTACCACGAAGGCGGCCACGCCATCGTGGCCCACTACATCCCCGAGTGCGACGACGTGCACGAGATCACCACCATCCCCCGCGGTTCTGCCGGCGGCTACACCATGTACCTGCCGCAGGAGGAGTTCCACTATATCACCACCGCCCGCATGAAGGCCCAGATGGCCAGCGCCATGGGCGGACGGGTGGCCGAGGCGCTGGTGTTCGGCGACGTGACCACCGGCGCGTCCAGCGACATCAAGTCCGCCACCGAGATCGCCCGCAGCATGGTCACCGAGTACGGCATGTCCTCCAAGCTGGGGCCGGTGTACCTGGGCACCGAGCACGAGGTGTTCCTGGGCAAGAGCTTCAGCCAGCAGAACTCTGGCTTCTCCGAGATGGTCAACGAGGACATCGACGGCGAGGTCCACAAGCTGCTTAAGGAAGCCTACGACCGCGCCGAGAAGATACTGACCGACCACATCGACCAGCTTCACGGCCTGGCAAAGCTGCTCATCGAGAAGGAGAAGATCGACAAGGCCGAGTTCGATGCGTTCATGAGCGACGAAGGCAAGGCGGAGAAACCCGTCGAAACGACATTCGTCGAGGAGGCCGGGGAGGAACAGGATAGCCCGGAGGCACCGGAAGCGCCGGAGGTACAGCCGGAAGAGGTTGACGAATAATCCCAATAAATGAGGCTGTTTCAAAACGAATGAATATGCAGCCAAACCCAATGTAGGGGCGCCCAATGGGCGCCCGCTCGACAGAAATCAAGGATTCTTGTTGGGCGGGCGCCGCATCGGCGCCCCTACTGCATGCACGCACATGAATCATATTGCGTTTTGGAACAGTCCCTTTTATATTTGTATGAACTTCTCCGTAAACTCCCGCCCGGGCAGGCGGCGTTCGGGAGCGTCGTGCAAAAGCGCCCAGAAATCGGTAGCGCGGCACTCCAGCCGAAAGACGGGGTCGTCGCGCAGAGACCCCGGGTTTGAGGCGATGGGCAGCCGCGCGCGGCGCTTCAGCTCCCGAAGCAGGGGCTCCGCGTCCCGCCGCATACCCAGCAGCCGGGCGTATGTGGGCGCGGGGTGCGCCCTGACCACCTCCGCCGTCATGCCCAGCGCCGCGTGGGTCAGCATCCGGCTCAGCCGCGCGTATGTGTAGCGCTTGCATTTCAGCATTTCCAGCAGCTCACGCCGCGTGGCGGCGGCCCGGCAGGCCCGGTAGAGCCGGGTCTCCAGCCCCTCCGACATGTCCGGCAGCGCCGCCATCGCCTCCGCGGTCATCTCCCGAAGCCTGTACAGCAGCAGGTCGTCCATGGGGTGCAGCTTATCCGGCTTACACCGCGCCGCCTCGGGCACGCACGCCAGCGCGGCGTCGATCTCCCCCCGCTCAAACGCCCCGCGTATGGCCGAGGCGGAGGCGAACGGCCCCAATTCACCCTCGTGGTACCCGCCCCGCCGCGGGATGGCCAGCGGCGCCATATCAAAGGAGGCTTCCCTGATCGCCCGCACGTACTCCGCCGCCAGTATCAGATTCGGGCTGTTCAGCGCCTCCGCGGGCACGCCGAGGTACTTTGCGACCGCCTCTCCCCACGCCCGGGCGTGGCTCATGCCCCCGGAGAGGCCGCGGCGCACATCATCAGATACCGACGTCGGTTCTTTTTTGTGGATATCCGCCAGCTTTTCGATGAGCTCCGGGTCCGTAAGCTCGCTCCCGAAGGACAGCACGTCCACCCCCAGCGCGCCGAGCACGCCCACACCGCCCAGGGCGAAGGCGTCGGCGGAGCGTATGGCGAACAGCGCGGGCAGCTCGAACACCGCGTCCGCGCCGCATCGAAGCGCGCAGGCGGCGCGGTCCCACTTGGACAGCACGGCCGGCTCCCCCCGCTGGGTGAAGTGTCCGTCCATGCAAACGACCACATACGCGCACCCGGTCAGCCGCCGGGTCTCGGCGATGTGCCAGGCGTGGCCGTTGTGAAAGGGATTGTACTCCGCGATGATGCCGGCGATCTTCATGCGCTCACCTCCCCTCCATTTTACCGCACCATGGCGGTTTTGACAAGATTTAATCCCCTGTTCGGCAGGAAGGCGGGCGGAGCGCGTCGAAATCCCATGAATCACCGAATCACACGAAGGGACGACGACTATGGCAAAGCTCTACTTCCGCTACGGCGCGATGGGGTCCTCCAAAACCGCCAACGCCATCATGGTTCAATACAACTACCAGGAGCGCGGCCAGAACGCGCTGATGCTCAAGCCCCGGCTGGACAACCGCGACGGCGCGCGGGTGGTGGGCTCGCGCTCCGGGCTCACCGCCCCCTGCCGCTTTGTGGAGGAGATGGACCAGCTGGACCTGTCCGCCTACAACTGCATCATCGTGGACGAGGCGCAGTTCCTGACCAAGGCGCATGTGCAGCGGCTGGTGGACATCGTGGACGATATGGACATCCCCGTGATCTGCTACGGCCTGCGGGCGGACTTCCAGGGCAACCTGTTCGAGGGCAGCCATTGGCTGATGGCCTGGGCGGACACCATCGAGGAGATCAAGACCGTGTGCTGGTGCGGGCGCAAGGCCACCACCAACGCCCGGCTGATGGACGGCAAGGTGGTGAAATCCGGCGCGCAGATCGTGCTGGGCGGCAACGAGAGCTACGTGGCACTGTGCCGGAAGCACTGGGCCAAGGGCGAGCTGGCCCCGGAGGAGATCCGGCGCATCTCCGCGGGCAAGGAGGCCTACATGCCCCTGCTTATGGAGGCCGACCCCAGCGAGGACATGATCCGCAAGTACCTGGACGAGGGCGAGTTCTACGCGCTGATGCTGCGCGGCACGCCCGTGGCGGTGGCCGTGGTGGTGCCCTGGGGCGGCGGCGCCTACGAGCTGCGCAATCTGGCCGTGGAGGCATCGCACCGGGGACAGGGCTACGGCAGCAAGATGGTCCGATACCTGATGAAGCAGCTCGCCGGCCGCGCCGATCGTCTGGTGGTGGGCACCAGCCCCGCCAACGTGGGCTTCTACGAGCGCCTGGGGTTCGTCCGGGAGGTCGCCATCCCCCACTTCTTCCGGGACAACTACCCGGAGCCGATCATCGAGGACGGCGCGCCGCTGGACGACATGATCACCCTGTCGGCAAGGCTGGCATAACAAAAGGCTGCCATTCGCCATGCCTTTGACCGATCCGGAGGGGAAAACATGTCAACCTACGATCTTTCGCCGCTGCTCGACCGGCTGGAGGGGCTGCGGGACGAAAAATACGCCGCCTTCAGCGCTGGCCTCGTGCCCGGGCTGGACGGCCGGGCGCTGGGCGTGCGCATGCCCGCGCTGCGGGGCGTCGCCCGGGAGCTCGTCCGCTCGGAGGACTGGCGCGACTTCCTCGAGGCCAGCCGGAGCGATACGCTCTACGAGCTGCGCATGCTGCAAGCCATGGTGCTGGGCGGCGCGAGGTGCCCCGTCGGGGAGAAGATCGCACTGACCGACGCCTTTCTGCCCACGGTGGACAACTGGGCCGTGTGCGACGCGCTTTGCTCCAGCTTCAAGCCGAAAAAGGGCGACCTGGACGCGCTGTTTCCCTTTGTGCGCGCCTGCGCCGAATCCGAAGCCGAGTTTCGCGTGCGCTTCGGACTGGTGATGATGATGGATTACTATAGGGAGCCGCCCTTCATCGAACAGGTGATGGCCGTCTACCGGGCGTTCCGCCACGAGGGCTACTACGCCCGCATGGGCGCGGCCTGGGGGCTGGCGACGCTGTGGCTGTTCGCCCGGGAGGACGCGCTGGCCATTCTCCGGGACGGCGTCTGGGACGATTTCACCCACAACAGGGCCATACAAAAGCTGCGGGAGAGCTGGCGCGTGTCCGACGCGGACAAGGCGCTGGCGCTGTCGTTTAAGCGAAGGAAGGGCAAGTCATGAAGGCAACCACGCTGTGCTACATCGAACGGGGCAACGAATACCTGATGCTGCACCGCACCAAGAAGGTCAACGATGTCAATCACGACAAGTGGCTGGGCATCGGCGGGCACATCGAGCCCGGCGAGACTCCCATGGACTGCATCCTACGGGAGGCGCGGGAGGAGACCGGCCTCGCGCTCCTGGACTGCACGCCCCGGGGGCTGGTGCACTTCCGGTCCGACACCGACCCGGACGAGGAGATGCACCTGTTCACCGCCACCCGGTTCGCGGGTGAAATCCACCCCTGCGACGAGGGCGACCTTCAATGGATCGACAAAAAACGCCTGCGGGCGCTGACGCTCTGGCAGGGCGACCGGATCTTCCTCAAGCTGCTGGAGGAGGGCGCTCCGTTCTTCGAGCTCACGCTGCGCTATCACGGCGACGTGCTCACCGCCGCCGAGCTGGACGGCCGGACACTGGATATCAACGGAGGCGATTGACATGCGCTGTTCCTGTCACGTTTGCGACACCTATATGGTGCACTCCGAGGGCCTGGAGCTGGGGTGCGTGTGCCCCGAGTGCGGCTACCGCTGCAAGGCGTGCCTGGGCACCGACACCGTGGTGAGCCGCGACCGGCTGAAGGGCATCGCGGACAACCCCGTCATCATGCGGGACATCATGACCAGCTTCGACCCGCAGGACGCGCCGGAGCCGGACGATATGCCCGAGATCGAGCATAACCGCTGGGACCGCTACCATTAAAGCCCGCATTCCCCCTCCCTCCCGCGCATAGTGTATCATGACGGGAGGGATTGTCATGTCTGAAAACAGCACGCTGCGCATTCACGCGCAGGTCAGGCCCCCGGTTTCGGAGGCGAAGCCCATCAAAATCGAAAAGGCCGCGGAGCCGAAGCCGCGCCATCACCGGCAGAAGCGCGGGCTGACCCGCACCGACCGGCTGCTCAGAAACACCGCCTACGCCTGCGCGCTGCTGCTGGGCGTGCTGTCGCTGGGCAACGTGGAGCAGCCCTGGGCGAAAAAGGCCTCCGACACCGTGGAGCGGGCGCTGACCATGCGCATCGACCTGGACGAGTCCATCGGCGCGCTGGAGTTCGTGCGCAACCTCATGCCGGAATCCGCGCTGGTGTTCATGAACCTGTCGGGCAAGAGCGCCCTGGAGCTGCCGGTGGAGGGACCCGTGGCCCACGCCTGGAGCCATCTGCAGCCCTGGATGCTGTTCAGCTGCGCCTCGGGCTCCGAGGTGCGCGCCGCCGGGCCGGGCACGGTGACGGCGGTCTCCCCGCTGTCCGGCGACCGCTACGGCGTGCTGGTGGACCACGGGGCCGGCGCGGAGAGCCTGTACGCCCGGCTGACCCGGGTGGACGTGTCGCAGGGGGACAGCGTCAGCCGGGGCCAGGCCCTGGGCGCGGGCGGCGAGGACGTGTACTTCGAGTACCGCGTGAACGGGGAGTCCGTCGATCCCTCCGCGGAGTTGGGCCTGTGATCGAGCTTCGCGCCGGGCATATGCGGCTGAGGATCCACCCGCTGGCCCTGCTGAGGCCGCCGCTGGCGCTGGCGCTGGGGCTGCGGGACGCGGCGCCCGCGCTGCTGGTCAGCCTGATCTGCCACGAGGCGGGCCACCTGGCGGCGGCGCGGCTGGCGCGGGTGCGCATGGACGCCCTGACAGTGATGCCCTTCGGCTGCGCGCTGCAACTGGGCAATCTCTACGCCCTCTCTCCCGGGCAGGTGCTCGCGGTGTCCGCGGGCGGGCCGATGTTCAGCCTGCTTCTGCTGTTCGCGGACGGGGCGCTGGCCCACTGGGGGGTGCTCTCCCCCGCCTTAGCGCTGGACCTGCTGCGGGTGACGCTCATGCTTCTGCTGTTCAACCTGCTGCCCGCGCTGCCGCTGGACGGCGGGCGGATGCTCTACGCGCTGACGGTCCGCCGCCTGGGCCGCGACGGGGCCGCGCGCCTGGGGGCGGTCATGGGGTATGTCGTGGCGGGCTGCCTGATGGCGGCGACGGTCTGTCTGAGCCTGCGCGCGCGGCGATTCAACCTAACGCTGCCCCTGTGCGCCGCCTTCATACTCAAGGGGGTGGCGGAGGATCGCGCGGCGCTGAGCGAGGCCCTCCCCGCCTCCCTGCTGGGCGCGCTCAGAGCGCGGGACGCGCCGGTGCCCGTGCGGCTGTACGCGGTGCGGGAGGATTGCCCCGCCATACGCGCCCTGCGCAGCGCCGCCCCCGATTCAGCGGCATTGTACGCCGTGTACCGCGGAGAAGCCCTCGCGGCGCTGGTGGACGAGCGCGCCCTTCTGCGCCTGGCGATCGACCGCCCCGGGGCGTGCGTATCCGAAGCCATAAACAACCGCCCCCGGGTCGCGTGACCCGGGGGCGGTTGTTTGCCCTGCCGTCTCAGATCTCCAGATAGGAGTCGGCGTACAGGTTGTTGTTCTTGATGATGTCGCAGGTCTTGATGGTCTCCATCAGCCGCTGATCGTTGGGGTTGACTATGGCGGAGGTCAGGCCCTGCATCATTGCCATGGCCAGCATGCAGCTGTCGAAGATCGGGCGGATGTGCTTCGGCATGCCGTTGGAGTTGTTGGACAGGCCGCCGGTGGAGTTCAGGCCCATGTCGGTGAACATCTTGATGGCCTCCAGGACCTCCATCTGCTTGTCCTGCATGCCCTTGACGACCAGGAACAGCGGGTCGAACCACAGGTCCTCGGCCTCCATGCCGTGCATCAGGCCTTCCTCGAGCATGCGCTGGCAGTGGGCCATGCGCTCGTCGTTGTCGGAGGCGATGCCGTTGGCGGAGCACAGCGCGATGACGATGGCGTCGTTGTTGGCGGCCAGCTCGATGCGGTTGAAGCGGTCGCCGGCGTCGGCGGAGTTCACGATGGGCTTGCCCTTCTCGCGGTTGTACACCTGGATGCCGGCCTCGATGGCCTTCATGTTGGAGGTGTCCAGCGCCAGCGGCACGTTGTCAAAGCGCTCCTGGAGCAGCTTGACGGCCCACTGCATGCGCTCCTCGCCGTCGGACTCGGCGGGGCCGATGTTCACGTCGATGTAGTTCGCGCCGGCCTTGAGCTGCTGCTCGCAGCGGGTGAGGATCGGCTCGGGGTCGCGCTCTTCAAAAGCCCTGCGGATCGCGGGGGCGGTGACGGAAATGCGCTCGCCGATGGTGATGAACTTTGCCATAGATATCTACCTCCTGTTATTTTAGGGAGTAGGCAGTAGGGAGTAGGGAGTAGGGGTTACGTCCAAGCCTGCGATCATACGCTTCTCCCTGCCGCACTCCTTATTCTTCCAGCCTGGATATCATGCGGTTCAGCATCTTTCCGACCTCTGTTCCCAATTGAACAGCTGTGGAAATATCCTGCTGACCGATATATCCCAGCTTGACGCACAACAATAACTGGGTTTCCAATTCGTAACGGGAACCTCGGGCAATTGACAGGAAGCGAACGTAGTCCCGGGTGGAGCTTCGGCCATACCCCTCTGCAATGTTGGATGGAATGGAAATCGCCGAGCGCCGTATCTGATCCGCCAGGGCGTATATCTCATGCTTCGGCAGCATGGCGGCCACCTCATACGCGGCGACCGCCAGCTCCATGCCGCGGTTCCATACGACGAGCTCTTTGTAATTCTGCACACTTCCATCATAGCGCGGGGATATGCCCGGCTCTTGCCCGGAAGGCCGCGACGGCGCGCAGCCTCCCTACTCCCTACTGCCTACTCCCTATTCCCTGAATCAGGCGGAAAAGTCCTTGATGAACTTGACCAGCTGGACGGCCTCCATCGGGCCGACCACGACGTTCCAGCCGGGCAGCTTGGCTTCGATCTCGCCCTTCATCACGGCCACCTTGCCGGGGATGATGAGGGTGCGGGACTTGATCTTGTTCTCGATATCGGCCTCATCGAAGAACTTCTTGATGGTGCCCGCGGAGAACTTGCCGGCGGCCCAGGCGGTCAGCACGGACATGCCGCTGGCGTCGGTGATCAGCAGGTTGACGGGGCACTTGGACCGCTCGTACTCGCCGGAGACCAGGAAGTAGGTCAGGGCGAAGTCCACGGTCAGGGAGCAGACGGAGTTCTCGTCCGCGCCGTTCAGGGCGTAGATGCCGGGCTCGACCTTCATGGGCTTCTGCGGGTCGGTGAAGATGTTCTGCCTCAAGCCGTACAGCGCCAGCGCCTCGGCGTAGGTCATGTTCTCCATGACGATGATGGAGCCGTAGCGCAGGGTGAAGGCGGCGGCCAGAGCGGTCTGCATGTGCAGGTCGCCCTCGGCGATCTTCGCCAGGTTCACGATGCTCGGATAGCCCAGGGTGCGGTCCTGATCCTTGAGGTTGCCGCGGCGCACCAGTACGGCGTTGGCGAAGGTCTCCTTCGCGTCCTTGCCGGTGCAGTCGACGATCAGGTTCTTGTTGCCCTTGCCCTCCAGGGCCTTGATGTTGTCGTAGATCTCGGAGACGTTCGCGCCGGTCACGCCCAGGGTCACGCCCGCGGCGGTGGCCACGGCGTTCATGGCGTCCAGGTTGTCCTTGTTCGCGCCGTTTAAGATGGGCTTTCCGGCCTTGCAGACGTCCAGCGCGGCCTTGGCGACCTCGGCGTCGGCGCAGTTGAGCACCAGCGCGCGGTCGGCGGCCATGGCCTTGTTCACCAGGGCGACGTACTTGTCGGCGCCGTTGCCGGCGTAGTTGAGGAACAGGAACTCCACGTACTCGCGCTCGCCGATGCGCTCGTAGTCGACCTTCCTGATTTCAGCGATCTTTTGGTCGACCTCGGCGTCGTCCATGCAGGAGCACAGGGTCACCGCGTAGAGGTTGCGGTTGACGAGGGTCTTCTCGTGCCGGAACAGCACGGTCTCGCCGCCCAGCTTGTGCTCGTTGGCACCCGCGCCGACGGTGATGGTCTTCATCAGGGGGGCGGTGGACTCGGACAGGGTGGCCAGCGCCTCGGCGGACATGTGGGGACACTTATCGATGGAAACGGAGCCCTGGGCGACCTTCATGGCGAACGCCATGCAGGTGGGACTGCCGCACTCCTTGCAGTTCTTCTTGGGGGTCAGCTTAAAGATGTCAAGACCTTTCAGTGCCATGGTATATATCCTCCTTCCCCTGCTTTACATCAGGCTGTCGATGAACTTCGAAATGGTGGCGACAGCGGCAGGGTGCCTCATGATGACCAGATTGGAGCCGCCCACCAGACAGGCGGAGGCGGTGCACACTTCCATCTCGATGCCGCGCTCGTCCAGGGGACCCCACTCGGGAGACTCCTCCTCGGGGGACATGGATTCCTTGACGCCCCAGGTCTCGGGTGAGACGGGGGTCACGATGGGCATCTGGAGCTGCTTGTCGCTCTGGGCAAGGGCGGCGGCCTTCACGCGGTCCAGCGTGGAGGACAGATACTCGAAGCCATAGCCGGCGGCGGAGGAACCCACGTTCATGCAAACGGAGGCGTCCGGCACGCCCAGCTGGCTAAGCAGCACGTTGAGCTGTTTGGCCAGGTTGATATCCACGGCGGATTCCGCGCCGACCTTCTGGTTGTAGGCCAGGCCGGCGGAGGCGCCGACGTTCTTGTAGTTCTCCTCACGGGCGGAGAGCACGAGGATGTTCTTGCCCTGCAGCGCGTCGGAGACGGCGTTGAAGATCTGGGCGTCCTTCTCGATGTTCTTGCAGCCCATGACGAGTATGGGCATCTCCACGGCGTCGGCGACGGCCTTGGCCAGCGCGACGCAGTCCTCGACGGACTTGTTCTCGCCGTTGGGATCGGCGGACTCAAAGTGCAGGCAGATGGCGGAAGCGCCCTCCATGGACTGGGCTTTCACGGCCATGTCGACCACGGAATCGCACCCGGCGTAGAACGCCTTGATGCCTTCGGACACGCAGCCCTCCAGGCCCTTGTCGGAGATCTCGACGGCGATCCTGGGCTTGTTGTCGATGGGCGCGTCAAAGGTGTAGAAGGGCAGTACATTTTCGCCGCCGATCACGATGCTCCTGTCGCCCGTGCCGAGGGTGACGGCATTGATCTTGGCGTTAAACGCCTGCTTTTTCGGAGTAAAAGCCATGTTGTATTCCCCCTGTTTGTCGTTGTGCCTGGGTTATAAGCCCAAAGTGTGCAAAATCGAGTGAAGCGCGACCTTCACCGGCGCGTCATCTGGTACTTTGGCGCTGGGCTTGCCGTCACAGTCGTACTCGTAGACGAGCTCGTCGTGGGGCAGCACGCCCGCCAGGTCCAGTCCGTGCTTCTCGATCTCTTCCTTAACCCCGTCGCTCAGCTTGCCGTCTGGCGCGCGGTTAACGATCAGTTTCATCTGGCCGGGTTTGAGCTCCAGCTCCCCGACCATTTCGGCGATGCGGGCAGCCGCCTGGATGCCCCGCCGGGAGCAATCGCTGATGAGCAGCAGGGTGTCCACGTGCGGCAGCGTGCCGCGGGAGATATGCTCCAGCCCCGCCTCATTGTCGATCACCATATAGCTATACTGTCCGTAGTACTTGTCCACCTGGGACTTCAATACCCCGTTGACATAGCAATAGCAGCCCTTGCCCTGGGTGCGGCCCATGACGAGCATGTCAAAGTCGTCCTCCTCGATGAGGGCGGAATTGAACTTGTACTCGGCGTACTCCTGCTTGGTCATGCCCGAGGGTATCGGGGAGACCGGCAGAAGCTCGGCGCGGGCCATCTCCTCGCGGATGTCGCCCAGGGTGGTCTCCACCTCGACGCCCAGCACCTCGTTCAGGTTGGAGTTCGCGTCGGCGTCCACCACCAGGAGCGGGCCCTTGCCCTCCCGGATGAGCTGTTCGATGATCATGCCGCAGGTGGTCGTCTTGCCGACGCCGCCCTTCCCGGCCACAGCGATTACATGCGTTGACATGTTCTCTCCTGATTGGATAGATTGGCGCGCGCGGGTTACAGAAAACCGTTGCGCACTCACATCCTTTATGATACCACAAACCGCGGGGTTAGGCAAGTTAAACATGTCCGAAAAAGCCATAAAATAACATCATTGAAACATAAATAAAACCGCCCCCGTCCGAACGGACGGAAGCGGCGCGTCCCGGTCATTGCTGCGGCTCCTCGGGCTGACGGGCGCGCTTGCCCGTGCGGCGGTATTCCTCCGCCATGCGGCGCAGGTTGTCCAGCGAATACTGGGCGTCCTCGGTGTTGTGGCGTATGGCCTCGCTGTTCTCGATCAATTCCCCGAAGCCGGTGAGCAGGCAGCCCGCCATCCACGCGCACAGTGTGCCGACCGCGCCGATGAGCAGCCCCACGATGAATATCGTGAAGCCCCCCGCGTGGTCGCCCAGGCCCGCGCCGGTGATCCACATGCCGATCATGCCGATGCCTGAAAATACCAGCACCACGAGGAATACGACCCTCGCCAGCCCATTTATCTTTCTTCCGATATTGTCAAACATGGTTACATCTCCTCATTATTCTGATTATGCAACCATATAATAACATTTTTATTTCAATCTGTCAAGAAAATTTAATACATTTGTATCATATTCTGGTAAACAGGAATTTCTGGTTCATGCCGTTGCAGTCCGCGAAGACGGTGAGGTTGTCCTCGTCCCTGACCTCCACGGTCAGCTGGGCGTTGTCGTCCTTCAACAGCGCGCGCACGTAGGATACGGGATCGTCGGTCTCGATCTCGTCGAAAAAAACGTCCCGCATCTGGTTGCCGGAGCAGCTGTTCTGGATCTCGCGGACCACTTCGTATTCGGCCATATTTTACCTCCATTATCACGGCGACCCGCCGATCCTCCTGCCGGAGGATCGGCGGGTTGCCGTCATGACGCCTTCGGCCTGACGACCACCGTCCCCCCGGTCAGATCGGCGGAGGCGATCTCGCCCTCGATGACGGCCTCGCGGCCCATGATGTCGGTCAGCGTGACGACGCCGTCCTTGCACTCGATCAGCATGACGTTTTTGAGCACCTCGTTCTCGGGGCGCTTCTCGAGCTTATACACGGTGGAAAGGCACATACCGAACCCTCCTTACTTCATCGCGGCCAGCACGGTGGACAGCCGCATGTTGCCCTTTTCGAAATCGGAGACCGCCTGCATCACCTGGTCGTAGCCGGCGGGGTCCCCCAGCTCCTTCAAGCGCCCGGCCAGCTGGGCCAGCTCGTTGGCGTGGGCGGTGTTGTGGTTGACCATGTACTGCATCAGCGCCACGATCTCGGCGCGGGGGTCCATGTCGCAGGACTTGCAGTCATTCGCGCAGTTCGCCGCGCCGGGACAGCCGTGGGGATGCCCGTGGTCGCCCTCGTGGGTGTGGGGATGGCTGTGCGCGTGCTCGTGGGGATGCGTGTGCGTGGTGCCGTCGGCGTGGGTGTGCTCGTGCGCGTGGGTATGGACATGCTCGTGCGCGTGCTCATGGTCGTGGGGAATGCCGTGCTCGTGCATATATTCGTGGTCGTGCTCGTGGCTCATGTGTATATCCTCCTAAAATAACCTTCTGCCCCCATTATACCCCAATCCCGGCGTTTTGTAAAACCCCTCCCCGGGGATTCCAACATAAAATTGATTTTAATTTTACCGTTGTCGCCGTCCGGGGCATTGCAAAGCCGGGTGGCATCGGGTAAAATGGAGGTGAGGTGATAGTACAAATGTCCGAGCATCACGCGCACGATCATGAATATATGCACGCCCACGGCATCCCCCACTCCCACGACCACGAGCACGATCATGAGCACGACCATGACCACGATCATGAGCATGAGCACGACCATGAGCACGACCATGAGCACGACCATGACCACTGCCACGTGCACGGCCATCACGGCCACACCCACAGCCACGAGCATACCAAGGCCGTGTTGAACCGGCTGTCCCGGGCCATCGGCCATCTGCAGTCGGTGCGCACCATGGTGGAGGAGGGCCGGGACTGCTCCGAGGTGCTCATACAGATCGCCGCGGTGCGCTCCGCCATCGACAACACCGGCAAGCTGATATTGCAGGACCATCTCAAGCACTGCATCATGGACGCCGCCGCCGAGGGCGACCAGCAGGCCATCGACGATCTGTGCCAGGCGATTGATAAGTATATGAAGTAGTAAGATTGTAAAATCATGCGTGGAACGGTTGCATATTCTCTCCGTTCGCGCTATAATGGGCGTGAACGGAGGGTTATCGGCACGAAAGCTGGCGGCCAGAGATGCAGCGGTCCGTCAAATCACGCTTGGGTCGAAGAAATCGGAGTTCGGATTGTATGAGTAGGAATGGCGCGTCAAGTACCGGCGGATGGGAGGTTGCCGCCGGGCGAAGGAGCGTTTCGCTCCGCGATGCCATTATCGCATCCGCTAACACAATCGCGTATTCCCCATATGGCATGTCGTATGGGCGTTACAACTGAATCAGTCAACCTCCTCCAACGAAATGGAGGCTTTTTTATGCGCAAATACACCACGAAGATGCTGGTCACGCTGGCCCTGCTGTCGGCCATCGGCGTGATACTGGCGCGTTTCATCGTCCCCATGCCGAACCCCTACATGCGCTTTTCCATTGAGGCCGTGCCCTTCATCGTGGCGGGCTTCCTGTACGGTCCGATCCCCGGGGCCCTGGTGGGCTTCGTGGCGGACTTCGTGGGCTGCCTGTTCTCCGGCTACGGCTACAACCCGGTCTTCGCCATCCCCCCGGTGCTGATCGGCCTGTGCGCCGGGCTTCTGCGCCCGATGCTGTACAAGAAGGTCACCTATTTCCGCATACTGGGGGCCTTCGCCCCGGCGGTGGTGCTGGGCAGCATACTCTGGCAGAGCTACTGGCTGTCCTTCTTCTACGGCTCCCACTCCTGGGCGTGGTTCCTGGGCACCCGGACGATACAGTTCGCCGTCACCTCGCTGGTGAACGCGGCGGTGATCTTCGGCCTGTTCAAGAGCCGCGTGTTCGACACGCTGCACCTGTGGCCGCCGGTCGCCATGAAGGCGGTCCGGGAGGACGACACCCATCACGCGATAGAGAGGGCAGTGAAGTAACATGAATCTCGATGAAGTCCTGGAATACATCCACGACGTCAGCTGGCTGCGCACCATTCCCGGGCTGGAGCGGGAGCTGGAGCTGCTCGACCGCATCGGCAACCCCCACAGGGGCATGAAGTACATCCACGTGGCCGGCACCAACGGCAAAGGCTCCACGGCGGCGATGCTCCAAAACATACTGACCCACGCCGGCTACAGGACCGGGCTGTACACCTCGCCCTACATCCTCCGCTTCAACGAGCGCATACAGGTGGACGGCGAACAGATATCGGACGAGGACGTCTGCGCCCTGACCGAGTACGTCCGCTCCCACGCCGAGGCCATGGCCGACCATCCCTCGGTATTTGAGGTTGTCACCGCCGTAGGCTTTGAGTACTTCAAACGGCAGAAGTGCGACATCGTGGTACTGGAGGTGGGCATGGGCGGCGAATGGGACGCCACCAACGTCATTGAGGACAACGAGGCCGCGGTGATCGTCAATATCGGCCTGGACCACACCGAGGTGCTGGGCGACACACTGGAGAAGATCGCAAAGACCAAGTCCGGCGTGGTCAAGCGCTGCTGCCCCTGCGTGATGTACCGGCAGGAGAAGGTCGTGGAGGACGTGTTCAGGCAGGTGTGCCGGGAGATGGACGCCCCCTTCTTCCCCGCCGATTTCGACAGCCTGCGGCCTGTAAGCGCCGGTCTTGCCGGCCAGCGCTTCGACTGGGGCGACATGAAGGACCTCCGCCTGCCACTGCTGGGCGCGCACCAGCTCAAGAACGCCGCCAACGTGCTGACAGCCGTGCAGGTGCTCAAAAACCGGGGATGGAGCATCCCCGAGGCCGCCGTGCGGGAGGGCCTCTCCACGGTGACCTGGCCCGGGCGCTTCCAGCTGATGGCGGAGAAGCCGCTGTTCATCATCGACGGCGGGCACAACCCCCAGTGCCTGGAGGCGCTGGAGAACGCCATACGCGCCTACCTGCCGGGGCGGCGCATCGTATTCCTGAATGGCGTCATGGCCGACAAGGACTACGGCGACATGTTCAACCGTTTGAAGCCCTTCGCCCGGGCGTTCGTCACCGTCACCCCCGCGAACCCGCGGGCGCTGTCGGCACAGGCGCTGAGCGACTACATCCGCCAAAACCTCGACGCCCCCGCCACCCCCTGCGACACCGTGCCCGACGGCGTGCGGACCGCCGTCGATCTCGCCGGCCCCGAAGGCGTGGTCTGCGCCTGCGGCTCGCTGTATATGCTGGGGGAAGTGATCGAGGAGATCGAGCGGATGAAGCAGGCCGGCGCGATATCGTGATAAAACACAACCCCCTGTCCATGCACGCATGGACAGGGGGTTGTGTTTTATGGCTCTTACTTCTTCGACTTGATATACTCGTCGATGGCCGCGGCGGCGTTCTTGCCCGCGCCCATGGCGAGGATGACGGTGGCCGCGCCGGTCACGGCGTCGCCGCCGGCGTACACGCCCTCGCGGCTGGTCAGGCCGTCCTCACCCTGGGTGACGATGCAGCCGTGCTTGTTGGCCTCGAGGCCGGGGGTGGTGGACCGGATCAGCGGGTTGGGGGACGTGCCGATGGCCATGATCATGGTATCGATGTCCAACACGAACTCGCTGCCCTCCTTGACGATGGGGCGGCGGCGTCCGGAGGCGTCCGGCTCGCCCAGCTCCATCTCCACGCACTTCATACCGCAGACCTCGCCGTTGCGGGGGTCGCGGGGATTCTCGGGATTGTTGAAGCCCAGCACCTCCACGGGGTTGGTGAGGGTCTTGAAGATGATGCCCTCCTCCTGGGCGTGCTCGACCTCCTCCGCGCGGGCGGGGAGCTCGTTCATGCTGCGGCGGTAGACGATGTACACCTCGTCCGCGCCCAGGCGCTTGGCGCAGCGGGCCGCGTCCATGGCCACGTTGCCGCCGCCCACGACGGCGACCTTCCTGCCGTGGCGGATGGGGGTCTTGCTGTCGTCCCTGTAGGCCTTCATCAGGTTGATGCGGGTCAGGAACTCGTTGGCGGAATACACGCCTTTCAAGCTCTCGCCGGGGATGTTCATGAACCTCGGCAGGCCCGCGCCGGAGCCGATGAACACGGCCTCGTTGCCCATCTCGAACAGCTCGTCGATGGTCAGCACCTTGCCGATGACCATGTCGGTCTCGATGTCCACGCCCATGGCCTTGAGGTTGTCGACCTCCTTGTTGACGATGGCCTTGGGAAGACGGAACTCCGGAATGCCGTAGGACAGCACGCCGCCGGCGACGTGCAGCGCCTCGTACACGGTCACCTTGTAGCCCATGCGGGCCAGGTCGCCCGCGCAGGTCAGGCCCGCGGGGCCGG
>JAFRFY010000053.1 GCA_017434085.1 Clostridia bacterium | reverse complement strand
GGGCGCGGCCTTGGGGGCCGGGGCAGCCACGGGGGCGGGGGCCGCTACGGGCGCGGCCACGGGCGCGGCGGCAAACACCGGCGCGCCGCCGATCTCTTCAACTTCCACTTCATAGGACTGACCGTTAACGGTAATCGCAAACTTGCGCATTGTTGTTTCCTCCTAATTATATAAGTTCATATATATGAGGAACGAAGAACAGGCATCAGGGCTTGCCAAACCCAATCCCTAATTCCTAATCCCTAATCCCTATAATCAAAACCGATACACCTGCTCGGCCCTGCCGGCGCGGTTCCACCCGGACACGCGGCGCACCCTGCGCACCACCAGCTGCTTGTCGGAGTCGGTGAAGGCGGCAATGGCCGCGGCGATCACGGCGACCAGCTCGCTGTCGTCGGTCACGTCCTGGACCACCGGCTCCACGGGAGCGGGAGCGGGCTTCGCGACCTCGGCGGCCTTCACGGCTTCAGCGGCGCGGGCGGCCTCGGCGGCCTTCGCGTTCTTCTTGGCGTCGATGCCCTTGAACACCTGGGCCATCAGCGTGATGAAGGCGATCAGTATGGCCAGGCCCAGAAACACGACCACCAGGCCGATGGCGGTCACCTGAGCGCCGTAAACAATCTTTGATCCAAAGTTCATATGCGCGCCTCCTTACAGCGGCATGTTGCCGTGCTTCTTGGCAGGCTTGGCCTCGCGCTTGCCGGAGAGCATCTCCAGGGCGGACGCCAGGATCTGGCGGGTCTGGGCGGGCTCGATCACGTCGTCCACATAGCCGGCCTTGGCGGCGTTGACGCCATCGGCCACGTCGGCCATGTACTTCTCCTCCAGCTCCGCGCGCTTGGCGAAGGGATCGGCGGCAGACTTCAGCGCGTCGGCGCAGTTCAGCTGCACGGCGATCTTCGGGGTCACGGCGCTGATGACAGCGCCCGGCCAGGCGTAGACCATGTCGCTGGCGGCGCGGGAGGCCATGGCGGCGTAGGCCATGCCCACAGCGTTGCCGGTAATCAGGGCCACACGGGGGTTGGTAGCCTCGGTCAGCGCGTACATCAGCTGCGCGCCGGCGCGGGCCAGCTCGCCCTGGGGTGCGGTGGAGACCTTCATGCCCATGGAATCCACGATGGTGACCACCGGGATGGAGAAGCAGTCGCAGAATGCGGCGAAGCGGGAGGCCTTCTTCGCGCCGTACACGGTGATGCGGCCCTCGTCCTTGCCGGGCTGGTTGGCGATAAAGCCCACGGTGCTGCCGCCAATCTTGCCGATGGCGGTGACCATCGAGGGGGCAAAGCCCTCGCTGAGCTCAATGATGTCGTTCATATCGGCCACGCGGCGGATGATGTCCCGCACGTCGCCGACGCTGTCGATGGCGTTCAGGTCGCCCAGCTCGCGGTTGACGTCGTCGGGAGTGTCGCCGCAGACCTCGTCCATGTTGTTGGCGGGCAGGAACCCGGCCAGCGTGCGGGCCATGGCGATGGCCTGCTCATCGGTGTCGGCGGTCAGCTGGGCCACGCCGGAGCGCATGGAGGCCTGGGCGTGGGCCAGGGCTTCCATGTCCACGTTCTTGCCGGACACGGCGGAGACCACCTGGGGGCCGTTCACGAACAGCGCGCCGTTCTTGCTCATCACGGTGATGTCGCTCATGCCGGCGATGGCGGAGGC
>JAFRFY010000052.1 GCA_017434085.1 Clostridia bacterium | reverse complement strand
GAGCCTATGGCAAGTGGGAGTTCCGTGAGTTCATCGCCAACCACGACGCGGATTTCTGTATCCCTCCCAGGAAAGATAATACCGATCCGTGGTACGTCGATTGGTGGCTTTACAAGGAGCGTCATCTCGTGGAAACCTTCTTCCTCAAGCTCAAGGAGTTCCGTAGGGTCGCCACCCGCTTCGACAAACTCGCTTCCCGCTTCCTGACTTTTGTCCATCTGGCTTGCATCCGTATTCTTCTTGCATAATCACAGTCGTTATGCATATAGAAACACACTCTAGTAATTATATGACCACCTGGTCCCGGCCGTGGACCTTGCCCATGTAGAGCTTGCGGTCCGCGCGGTCCAGCACCACGTCCGTGGTGGACTTGAAATCGTACTCCTCCACGCCGATGGTAATGGTGATGGCGTAATCGATATCCGCGAAGTGGAGGGGCATCTTGCGCACCGCCGCGTGGACGTCCTGCATCACCGCGCCGGCCTGGTCGAGGTTCAGGTCCGGCAGGAAGAAGCAAAATTCCTCGCCGCCCCAGCGGCACACGGTGTACTTGCCTGCCGCCCTCTCCAGGAACAGCCGGGAGAGCTCCTTGAGGGTGAAGTCGCCGCAGTTGTGGCCATAGGTGTCGTTGACCTTCTTGAAGAAGTCGATGTCCGCGATGGCGATGCCGAACTGCGATTCCGGGTTGTTTTTGCGGTAGGCCTCGATCACGTCCAGCAGGGCGCGGCGGTTCGGCAGCCCCGTGAGGGGACCTCGAAAAACCTCACTTTGCCGCAAACCTTACTTCGGAAAACCCTGTAAAACAATGGTTCCTTGCGAAGTATTGTTTGCGAAAACAGGGTTTTTCGAAGTTGCCGTGAGGGGATCGGTGCCGGCCTCCCTGTGCAGCTCCTGGTTGTTGATGGTCAGCAGGCGCTCCCTGGCCTGTATGCTGGAGCTGAACAGCACGTAGTTGATCGCCAGGATCAGCAGCGGCACCACGCTGTTGACGACCTGGAAGATGAGGTTGACCGGGTGCTCCAGCGTGCCCATAGCCGGATGCCTGAGCGTATAGGCGAACAGCGCCACGCGGAAGACCACCAGCCCCAGGAAGTAGCCGATCTTGCTCAGCGGCGGCTCGTAGATGTTGAAGAAGGCCAGCAAGAGTATCGGCGCCAGTATGTTCGGGCTGCCGACGCCCCAGCCGAAGCAGTGGACGAACCAGGCGAGCCACACGCATATGATCGCCGAGAAGCACAGCAGGTTCAGCCGCGGGCCCAGATGGTCGATGCACAGCAGGGCGACGACCGTCGCCGCCAGCACGCCGATAGGCAGCCACTCCCACCGGCCGGTGGCGCACCGCAGCAAAACCACGCTCACCAGAAAATAGGCGGCGAGTATCACCTCGCTGATGAACAGCGATTGGCGGTAGTATGCGGGCATCGTCTTGCCCGATTTGGGGACTTCCTGATGGAGGAAATCATGCTAAAAATTCATGGCGTCAATTCCTATCCACAGCGTTACTGGATATCAATGCCCGCCGTAGGCAAAATATGGCACATTCCCCCTAAATTAAACGCTCCGATCACATTCTATCATAGATTCCTCCGGCGGGCAAGTGTAAATTAAACGCTTGCCTCAATCTGCCGCCCCTGTTATAATGGATACAGAAACTGTACCGCGCGGCGGTCGGGAGAGGAGATGCGGTATGAAGCACTACACCGGGGTGATCTTCGACATGGACGGCGTGCTGTTCGATTCGGAGCGCGTCTATCAGGAGAGCTGGCACGAAATCGCCGACGGCATGGGCGTGACGCTGGGGGACGGCTGGGTCGAGGCGATTTCCGGCACCAACGGCGTGGTGATGTGCCGCGCCATCGAGCAGTTCTACCACGTCCCGGACGGCACGGAGATCATGAACGCCTGCAAGCGCCTGGTGCGCGAAAAGCTGTCCCGGCACGCGCCGGTCAAGGCGGGCGTCAGGGAGATACTGGATTTCTTCCGCGATAAGGGCCTGCGCGTCGCCGTGGCCAGCAGCAGCACCCGCGCCCAGATACTGTCCAACCTGAGGCTGTCGGGGCTCGGCCCCTTCGACGCCATCGTCAGCGGCGAGGAGGTGTCCGTCGGCAAGCCGGACCCCGAGATCTTCCTGCGCGCCGCGGCGGCGCTGCGCTGCCCGCCTGACGAGTGCCTGGTGTTCGAGGACAGCAAGAGCGGCGTGCGCGCAGGACACGCCGCCGGGTGCGACACCATCATGGTGCCGGACCTGATCGCCCCCTCCCCCGACATCGTCCCTCTGTGCTTTCGGATCTACGACGATATGAACGCCGCGCTGGCGGAGCTGCGGACGATGATATAATATAAACCCCCCGGATTCGCGCGACTCCGGGGGGCTTTTGTGCGTATGCGGGAAATCACTCCAATATGCGGCGTCCCCAGCTGAAATTGCGCTTGTAGAAATCGCTGTTGCCGGACACAAACTGGCTGACTACGACCTTACCGGCGCTGGAGGAGGCATGTATGAAATACCCGTTGCCCAGGTAGATGCCGGTGTGGTCGCTCAGGTCGTTTTGGTCTTTCTCATTCTCGTCCGTATTGAAGCACACCACGTCGCCGCGCTTGAGCTTGTCGATCTCGACCACCTTGAGGTAGCTTTGGTCGTAGCCCTGCTTGTAGGCGCTGTCCTTCAGCCTGACGTTGATCTTGCCGAAGCACCAGTACACCAGGCCGCTGCAATCGAAGCCGCTGGGGTCCGACCCGCCGCTGTAGCCGCCGCCGTAGGTGTATTTCTTGCCCAGCTGGTTCTGGGCGTTGTAGATCACGTGCTCCAGCTTCTGCGCGTTCGTCAAATCGGCGCTGTACACGTTCTGGTAGGACGCGAGGCCCAGCTTCTCCAGGGATTCGGGCACCTTCACGCCGGACTTGGGGCCGGTGATCTCCACCTTGGGGGCCACGGTCAGCTTGGCGGTGGCGGTCTTGCCGTTGTAGGTGGTGACGGTGATGGTGGTCGTGCCCGTGCTGACGGCCTTCGCCAGGCCGTTTTCATCGATGGTGGCGACGCCGGGATTGCTGCTGGTATAGGCGCACCCGCCCGCGGAGCCCTTGGGCAGCTTGGCGGCGTACTGCATCGTCCCGCCCGCCTCGAGGGACTTGTTGGAGGGGCTGAGGGTCACCTTCTTGGGCGCCTTTTTGACCTTCACCTTGCACCTGGCCCGCAGGCCGTTGGCGGTCTTGGCCACGATGGTGGCGGTGCCCTTCTTGAGGGCATGGATGGCGCCGGTGTTGGGATCGACCTTGAGAACCTTTTTGTTGGTGGATTTCCAGGTGACCTGCGCGGTGCAGTTCTGATCCCCCGCCGCGGACACCATGCTCAGCGGCAGCGCGGCCCGGCTCTCCTTGACGCCGATGGAGATCTTGGCCGGCAGCGCGATGCGCGCCGGGGCCGGCGTGGCGTACACGGTCACCTTGCAGGTGGCCTTCTTGCGGTTGTAGGTCACCGCCGTGATCACGGCGGTGCCGGCGCTCTTGGCGGTCAGCATGCCGTTGGCGTCGACGGAAGCCACGCCGTCGTTGCTGGAGGCGTAGGCGACGCCGGCGCTGGCGGCGCCCTTGCCCATCCCGAGCCTGAGCTGCACCGGCGCGTCGCCCGCGCCCAGGGTCAGCTTCTTGGGCTTGAACCTGAGTTTCTTGGGGGCGTTCTTGACCGTCACCAGCACGCTGGCGGTGGCCCCGCCACAGGTGGCCGTGACGGTGGCCTTGCCCTTTTTAAGCCCCTTGATGACGCCGGTATTGGCGTCCACCCTGACGATCTTCTTGTTGCTGGAGGTCCATACGACGCTCCCCGAGCCGCCCGTGGCCGACAGGCCGTGATAGGTCTCCCTGAGGCCCAGCACGCACTGGGTCATGTTCAGCTGGAAGGCAGCCTCCGCCGCGGTGCTCTCCTGGGAAGCCGCGCTCTCCTGGGAAGCCGCGGTCCCGGCGTCGGCCTTCGCGGACGTGTCGGCCTCGGCCTGCGACGCCTCCGCGGCGCTGTCGACCCGGCCCTCCGCCGCGACAGCCTCCATGGCCGGGACATCGGCCTTCGGCGCGTCGGCTTCGTCCGCCTCGGATTTTGCCTCGTCCGTCTCGGACTTAGCCTCGTCCGCCTCGGAGTTTGCCTCGTCCGTCTCGGACTTAGCCTCGTCCGCCTCGGACTTTTCGCCATTCTCTGCGCTTTCGTCGGCGTTCGCTTCGCCGTCCGCCGCGCCCTCGTCGGCACTCGCCGCGTCGCCGTTCCCGGCCGGGGCGTCCTCCCCGTCGGCCTCGGCGTCCGTGGCGGCATCCTCCGTCACTTCGTCGGCGTTATCATCGTCCGCTGCATCGGCGGTATCATCGTTCGCTGTATTTGCGGTATCATCATCCGCTGTATCGACGGTATCATCGTTCGCTGTATCGGCGGTATCATCGCCGACTTCGGCGGCGTCCTCCGCCATATCGTCGACGCTCTCCTCCGCGGCATCCGCGAAGGCGCAAGCCACCTGCTCCAGGGGCCGATTGAGGTTGCCGTCGTATACCGTTACTTCGTTGTTGGTCACCAGCGCGTCCAGATAGGCCGCAGTCTCGTCGGCGTCCAGCACGCGCATGCCGTCGGCAGCCACGCAGCCGGTCACGACGCCGCGCTCGGTGCAGAAGGCCACCCAGAGCCAGTCCGCCGCGGCCTCCTCCAGCACCAGCACGGTGCTGTCCGCGCCCAGCGCCGCGATCATCGCGCCCTCGACGGCCTCCAGCACCGCCACATCCGCGCGGCAGGTGCGCGCGTAGCGCGGCGCGTCGGCGGCCTGCGCCTCGGCGGGATCGTCAACTGCGGCGGGCGCGTCGGCCTCCGCCGTCAGCGCGAGATCCTCCTCATCACCCAGGGTCAGCTCGCACTCCGTCGGGACGGACTCCGCCTCCTCCGGAAGCGGCGCGACGAAGAACACCTCGTCCGCAGCGTCCGCAGCGGGCGCGTCCTCCGGGCAGTGCTCCATCAGCGCGCTGGCCGCCGCGTCATCCGCGTCCCCGGACGCAAAGGCAAAGCCGCCCTGCGCACAAGAGAACGTGATGATAAACGCCATCGCGCCGCTGACCCATCGTTTCATAGCAATCCTCCGGAAATATGGCAATTCCGCACCATGTTATTTCATACTATATCATATATTTTACCACACTACACAGTATACGTCAACATTTCGTAACAAATGGATGTGTCATTTCTGTGTCAAGTCGGGTTTATTTTGGGTGTTTCACGGTAAATATATGGGACGCCATGAATGGCGTCCCTACGATGGAATATGCACCGACATAGCCCCTACTCCCTACTGCCTACTCCCTACCGTCCACCCGCTCGATCGCGGCGTTCAGGCGGCGCAGGGTCTCCTCCCGGCCCAGCAGGTAGGCGATCTCAAACGCCCCGCCGGGGGTGGACATCTGTCCGGAGATGGCGATGCGCATGGGCCAGAGCACCTGGCCGTTCTTCATGCCGAGGCCGGGAATGGCTTCCATCACGCGGTCGTGAAGCTCCGCCTCGGTCCAATCGCCGATGCCCTCCAGTATGGGCCTGACGGCATGGAGCGCGGTCGCGGCGCTCTCCAGGGTGGATTTCTGCTTCTTGTTGACGTAGAAATCCAGCGGAAAGTCGGGCATGTCCTTCAAAAAGCGTATCATGTCCGGCAGCTGGCTGAACACCTCGGTGCGGCCCTGCAGAAGCTCCGCCAGGCGCTTGAAGTCGTACTTTTCCGGGTCGAGCGCCTTTGCCATCCAGGGGGTAGCGATCTCCAGGTACTTTTCCGGGGACAGCTTGCGGATGTACTCGGCGTTGAACCAGTTAAGCTTCTGCATGTCGAAGAAGGAGGGCGACTTGGACAGGCCCTCGAGGTCGAAGACCTCCTCCAGCTCCTTCAATGTGTAGAACTCCCGCTCGCCGCGGGGGCTCCAGCCCAGCAGCACCAGGTAGTTGATGACGGCCTCGACGAGATAGCCCCCGGCCAGCAGGTCCTCGAAGGACGGGTCGCCCTGGCTCTTGGACATCTTGCGCTTGACGATGGCCTTCACGGGGTTGCCGTTTTCGTCGGTGGTCATCTGGTATTCGCCGGTCTTCTTGTCGCGGTAGGTGCCCTCCACCATCACGGGGGTGAGGTGAACATAGGTGGGCGGGGTCCAGCCCAGCGCCTCGTAGAGCAGGTTGTACTTGGGCGCGGAGGACAGGTACTCGTTGCCGCGCATCACGTGGGTGATGCCCATCAGGTGGTCGTCGATGACGTTGGCGAAGTTGTAGGTGGGCAGGCCGTCGGCCTTGATGAGCACGTTGTCGTCCAGCGTGTCGCAGTCCACCTCCACGTGGCCGTAGATCACGTCGTCAAAGCCCGCCTTGCCCGTGGTCGGTATGTTCTGGCGGATCACATACGGCTCCCCGGCGTCCAGCTTCGCCCGGATCTCCTCCTTGGTCAGGTGCAGGCAGTGCTTGTCGTACTTGAAGCCCTCGCCCTTCGCCTCGGCCGCCGCGCGGGCCGCCTCCAGCCGCTCCTTGGTGCAGAAGCAGTAGTAGGCGTGGCCGGATTCGATCAGCTTTTTCGCGTAGGGCATGTAGGTGTCCTTGCGCTGGGACTGTATGTAGGGGCCGCAGGGGCCGCCCACGTCCGGGCCCTCGTCGTGGGTGAGGCCCGCGATCTTCAAAGAATTGTAGATCACGTCGATGGCCCCGGGCACCTCGCGCTCCTGGTCGGTATCCTCGATGCGCAGTATGAACTTGCCGCCCTTCCGCCGGGCCCACAGATAGGTGTACAGCGCCGTCCGCAAATTCCCCAGGTGCATGTAGCCCGTGGGGCTCGGCGCAAAGCGTGTGCGAACTTCCATATTAAGCATAGTCCCTTCTTGTGATGTTGTCTCTCAAGAGGGAACAGGGCCAAGGGAACAGGGAACAGGAAGTGCGGCTGCCGCGCATCCTGTTGTCAGGAACGGCGGCAGCAGCTATCCCTGTTCCCTGTTCCCTGTTCCCTGTTGTCAGGAACGGCGGTAGCAGCTATCCCTGTTCCCTGTTCCCTGTTCCCTGTTCCCTGTTCCCTGAATTATTTACTCTTCTTCCATAATGTCAAATGCAAAAATAGTGGTGTAGTCGTACTTCTCCCCGGCGCGGAGCACGGAATCGATGAACTCGGGGTGATTGATGGAATCCGGGATGTACTGGGTCTCGAGGCAGAAGCCCTCGTGGGGCGCGTACACGCGGCCGGAGCGCCCGGGGTTTTTGCCGTGGAGGTTGTTGGCGGCGTAGAACTGCACGGCGGGCATGTCGGTGAACACGTCCATCACGCGGCCGGAATCGGGGTCGCAGACCTCGGCGGCGAAGCGCAGGCCGGCCTCGAAGTCGTTGATGTTGAAGTTGTGGTCGATGCCGCCGCCGAAGCCCAGCTGTTCGTCGTTCGGGGTCATGTCCAGCCGGTCGCCGACGCGGGCGGGCTCGCGGAAGTCAAAGGGCGTGCCGGTGACGTCCCGCTGCTCGCCGGTGGGGATGCAGCGCGCGTCCACCACGGTGAAGGTGTCGCAGTTCATCTCAAAGGTATGGTCCACGATGGTCTTGCCGGAGGCCTCGCCGCACAGGTTGAAGTAGGTGTGGTTGGTCAGGTTGCACAGCGTATCCTTGTCGGACACGGCCTCGTAGCGGATCATCAGCTCGTTGTCGTCGGTGAAGGTGTAGGTAACCATGACCTTCAGCGTGCCGGGGTAGCCCTCCTCGCCGTCGGGGCTTGTGTACTTCAAAATCAGCTGGTCCTGGCATATGCCCTCGATGGGGGTCACGTCCCACAGCTTGAGGTTGAAGCCCACGTTGCCGCCGTGCAGGTGGGTGACGCCCTTCTCGTTCTTGGCAAGGGTCAGCTTCTGGCCGTTCAGCACGCACTCGCCGTTGGCGATGCGGTTGCCCACGCGCCCGATCAGCGCGCCGATGTAGCCCACGGTGGGCACGTAGCCGTTAACATCGTTGTAGCCCAGCACCACGCTGTCCATGTTGCCGTCCCTGTCCGGCACGTTGATGGCGCGGATGATGCCGCCGTAGTTGGTGATTTCGACCGACGCGCCGGAGGTGTTGGTCATGACGTACAGATCGGCCTGGCGACCGTCCGCCAGCGTGCCGAAGCTCTTCTTCACAATGCTCATGGTTTGTACCGCCTTTCAGGATTATTTACCGTTACTATAATACATGGTTTTGGGTGGATTTTCAAGGGGGAAATCCCCTATTTCTTCTTCCCTCCCAGCTTTACGCGCAGGGGCTTCGCGGGGGGCTTCGCCGCCTCGGGCCGGGGCGCGAACACGGGCACGGGGGGCGCGTCCTTATCCGGCGCGACCGGTGTGACCGGCGCGGCAGGCGCGACCGATGCGTCCGGCTCAACCGGTGTGACCGGCGCGACCGGTGCGACCGGAGCGACCGGTGCG
>JAFRFY010000051.1 GCA_017434085.1 Clostridia bacterium | reverse complement strand
TGTTGAGTAATTTAGTAAATCCGACAGCGGCTATAGCTGGCATTATTCCGAGACTACAAGTGGAGAAACGTAGAAAGAAACGTCCACTTCAGATGACACGTATATTAAGTTAGTGCATATGGGGCGATGCCCCCATCGCCCGTGCGCAGTCCGCCCAACCGTAGGGGCGATGCCCTCATCGCCCTGTCAAAGTTAATTTTCATGTTAATATAGCCTGATAAAGTTGTAATTGCGGCCATACTGGGGTATAATGAAGTATACATATATCGATCATGAAAGGGAGTCAACCAATATGCTGATGAATTTTGCAACGGCGCTCGCCGAGGCCGGCCAGGCCGTATCCGTGAACGATCAGGCGACCGCAGCCACCCCCGCGGCGGGCGGCGCGGGCGACATGCTCTCCATGGTGCTGATGATGGCGGTCATGGTGGCCGTGTTCTACTTCATGCTGATCCGTCCCCAGCGCAAGAAGGACAAGGCCGTCAAAAACATGCTCGACAACCTGAAGGTCGGCGACCGCATCTGGACCATCGGCGGCTTCTACGGCACCGTCGCCGCCATCAAGGACGACACCGTCACCCTGACCATGGGCAGCCTGCAGAACACCGTGGTCATCAAGCGCAGCGCCGTGGGCGGTGTGGAGAACGTCGCCGTCGAAAACGAGGCCGCGCCGGAGATCTGACGCGGAACACGCAACAATGGAGCGCCAACCGACGCTCCTTTTTATGTTGATCAACGAGAAGGAGGATGAAAGAATGAGGAAACTGTTTGCTATCGCGCTGTCCGTAGCCATGCTGCTGACGATGTGCGCCGTTCCCGCGATGGCGGAGGGCGGGCGGATCACCGCCACCGGCGTGGGCCAGGGCATCGACGGCGACGTCGTGGTGCAGATCGAGGCCGACGCCGACACCATCTACTCCGTCGAGGTCACCGAGCACAACGAGACCCCCGGCCTGGGCTCCGTGGCGGCGGAACAGCTGCCCGGCAAGATCGTTGAGGCAAACAGCATCGCCGTGGAGGGCATCTCCGGCGCGACCGTGACCAGCGACGCCATCAAGGCCGCCATCCGCCAGGCCCTCACCGATAACGGCATCGACCCGGCCCCCTTTGAGGTCGAGCAGTCCGCCGCGGCGGCCGCCGAGAAGACCGCCGAGACGATTGATTGCGACGTGGTGATCGTCGGCGCGGGCGGCGCCGGCCTGACCGCCGCCGTGCGCGCCAACCAGGAGGGCGCGAAGGTGCTGGTGCTGGAGAAGATGCCCTTCGCGGGCGGCAACAGCCTCAAGGCCTCCGGCGGCATGAACTGCGCCGGCACCAAGTTCCAGGAGGCCGCGGGCATCACCGACAGCGGCGTGCAGGAGTTCATCGAGGACACCATGAACGGCGGCCACCAGCTCAACGACCTGGCCCTGGTCACCACCATGGCCGAGAACAGCGCCGAAGCCGTGGAGTGGCTGGAGTCCATCGGCGCGCCCCTGCCCAAGGTGGCGGCCACCGGCGGCACCACCCACAAGTACCTGCACTCCCCCGAGGACGGCAGCCCCGTGGGCGCGTACCTCGTGGCCAAGCTCAGCGAGGAGGCCGAGAAGCAGGGCATCGAGGTCATGCTGAACACCACCGCCACCGAGATTATGATGGACAACGGCGCGGCCGTGGGCGTGAAGGCCGAGGACGACAAGCACGACTACACCATCAACGCCAAGGCCGTCATACTGGCCACCGGCGGCTTCGGCGCCAACTTCCCCCTGATGTGCAAGTACAAGCCCCGCCTGGCCAACGCCGTGACCACCAACCATCCCGGCGCGACCGGCGACGGCATCGGCATGGCCATGGCCGTGGGCGCGGCCACCGTGGACATGGACCAGATCCAGCTGCACCCCACCGTGTACCAGGCTACCAGCATGCTGGTTTCCGAGAAGATGCGCTCCCTGGGCTCCATACTGGTGAACCAGGAGGGCAAGCGCTTCACCAACGACCTGGCCACCCGCGACGCCGTGTCCGCCGCGGAGCTGGAGCAGACCGGCGGCTATGCCTACATCGTATTCGACCAGAACCTCGTGGATAACAACAAGTCCGCCAAGGAGTACATCGAAAAGGGCATGGCGGTCACCGGCGACACCTATGAGGCGCTGGCCGAGGCCATGGGCGTGCCCGTGGACGCCTTCGTCGAGACCATGAACACCTGGAACGAGGCGGTCGCCACGGGCGAGGACAAGGAGTTCGGCCGCAACAACGGCATGGACGCCGACTTGTCCACCGCGCCCTTCTACGCCATACAGATCGCCCCCGGCATCCATCACACCATGGGCGGCATCAAGATCGACACCGACACCCAGGTCATCGACACCGATGGCAACGTCATCCCCGGCCTGTTCGCCGCGGGCGAGACTACCGGCGGCGTGCACGGCGGCAACCGCATCGGCGGCAACGCGGTGTGCGACTTCGTGGTGTTCGAACGCATCGCCGGCGCGAACGCCGCGGCCTACGCCGGCGCCGAGGCGCTGGCCCCCGCCGCGTAAAGCAAACCGACATCACAATGGCCATGCCCTCGCGGCATGGCCTTTTAACGTCCCAAAAGTCATTTTTCCGGCGATTCACGCACAATATGAAACACCATGGATTGATCGGAGGGATGCGCCTTGCGTCTGAAAGCGCTGCTGTTCTGCCTGGTATTTCTAACGACGCTCTGCGGGGCGGTGGGAGAATCGGAGATCGACCTGGCCCCTGCCCCACCGGAAGCTCCGGCCCCGCAGGAGGTCCCTGCCCCCACGGAGTCCCCGGCGAAGACGCCCACGGCGCTCTCGCCGCTGTCCGCCGCGCCGCTGGAGCAGTCGCCGCCGATTCCGCTGAACTGCGCCGCGGCCATGCTGGTGGAGCAGGACAGCGGGCAGGTGGTGCTCGAGATGAACCCGTTAGCGGCGCGGCCCGTGGCGTCGGTGACCAAGGTCATGACCATACTGCTGGCGCTGGAGATGCTGGACGCGGGCGGGCTGAGCCTGGGCGACCAGGTGTCGGTCTCGAAGGCCTCGGCGGGCATGGGCGGCTCCCAGATGCTGCTGGACGTGGGCGAGCGGCAGAGCGTGTCCACGCTGCTGGAGGGCATGATCGTGGGCTCCGCCAACGACGCCGCCGTGGCCCTGGCGGAGGCGATGTACGGCTCCGAGGCGGCCTGCGTGGACCGCATGAACGCCCGCGCCGCCGAGCTGGGCATGACTGACACCCACTTTGTGAACTGCACCGGCCTGCCCGCCGACGGCCAGTACACCACGGCGCGGGACGTGGCGGTCATGTCGCGGCAGATGTTCTCCCACCCGGCGTACTTCGATTTCTCCGATACCTGGATGGACGAGATCGACCACGGCGACGGGCGCATCACCCAGCTGGTGAACACCAACAAGCTCATACGCCTCTACGACGGCTGCGACGGCGGCAAGACCGGCTCCACCAAGGAGGCGGGCTACTGCGTCGCCGCCACCGCCAGCCGGGGCGGCATGCGGCTGATCGCGGTGGTGCTGGGGGCGGATTCCGGCGCGGAGCGCTTCGACATCGCCGGAAAGATGCTGGACCACGGCTTCGCCAACTACCGGCGCTACCCCGTGGCGCAGACGGGCACGAAGGTGCGCGGCACGCTGCCGGTCACCGGCGGCGCGAAGGACGGTGTGGCGCTTAAGCTGGGCAGCGACCTGACCCTGCTGGTCTCCCGGGGCGACGAGCAGCGCATACAGCTCTCCCCCGCCCTGCCGGAGAGCCTCCCCGCCCCGGTAGAGGCCGGGCAGCGCGTCGGCAGCGTGGCGGTGTCCCTGGACGGCCGGACGCTGGCGGAGGTCCCCGTCGTGGCCGCGGAGGCTGTGGACGCCAGCGGGCTGGGCAGCGGGGTGAAGCGTTTCTGGGAAAATTGGTTGATCACGTGAGGCAACAAGCGGCCCCCGTCCTTCGACGGGGGCCGCTTGACATATCGTCCAGTCCTTACAGGCTCTCCAGCAGCTTGACCGCCGCGTCGGCATAGGCGGTGAGGAGCTCCTGGGTCTTTTCGGCGCTGTCGGAGACGGCGTTGACGTACAGCTTGATCTTCGGCTCGGTGCCGGAGGGGCGCACGCACACCCAGGCCTTGTTCTCCAGCTCGAAGTACATCACATTGGACTTCGGCAGGGTCAGGGTCTCGGCGTTGCCGTCGCAGTCGGTGCGGATTCCGGTCTGGTAGTCGCGCACGGCCACGACCTTCTCGCCGGCGAAGTCCCTGGGCGGATTCTCGCGCAGGGCGGCCATGGTGTGCTTCATCTTCTCCAGGCCGTCCTTGCCGGGCAGCTCGAAGGAGGCCACCTTGTCGCCGTAGTAGCCGTACTTCCCGTAGAGTATGTCGATGGCGTCGGCCAGGGTCTTGTCATACTTTTTCTTGTACCAGCTGGCGGCCTCGGCGATGAGCATGCAGGCGTTGACGCCGTCCTTGTCGCGCACGTCGGTGCCGGACAGGAAGCCGTAGCTCTCCTCAAAGCCGAACATGAAGGTGTTGCAGCCGGTGGTCTCGAAGATGTGGATCTGCTCGCCGATGTACTTGAGGCCGGTGAGCACCTTGATGAGCTTGCAGCCGTAGTCCTCGGCGATGGCGCGGGCCATCTCGGTGGACACGATGGTGGTCACGGCGGCGGCGTTGGCGGGCAGCTCGCCGCGCTCCTTCTTCTGGGACAGGATGTAGTGCAGCAGTATGCAGCCGATCTGGTTGCCGTTCAACAGCCTGACGCCCTTGTCGGTCATGCAGGCGATGCCCACGCGGTCGCAGTCGGGGTCGGTGCCCACGCACAGGTCCGCGCCCAGCTTCTGCTGCATCTCCAGCGCCAGCTTGAAGGCCCTGGGGTCCTCGGGGTTCGGCACGACCACGGTGGGGAAGTTGCCGTCGGGCAGCTCCTGCTCGGGCACCACGTACACGTTCTCCATGCCGATCTCCTTGAAGATGCGGCGCACCGGGATGTTGCCGGAGCCGTGCAGCGGGGTGTAGACGATCTTGAGGGTCTTGCCCATCTCCTTCGCCAGCTCGGGGTTGACGGACAGCTTCTTGATGGCAGCGATGTAGGCGTCGTCCACCTCCTTGCCGATGTACTGGAGCAGGCCCTTCTCGATGGCCTCCTTCTCGTCCATGGGCAGGGACTCGGCGTCGGTGGTGTCGGGCAGCCGGTCGGTGATGCCCTTGACGGACTCGGGGGGCATCTGGCCGCCGTCGGACCAGTAGACCTTGTAGCCGTTGTACTGCCTGGGGTTGTGGGACGCGGTGATGACCACGCCGCCGATGCAGTTCAAGTGGCGGACGGTGAAGGACAGCACTGGCACGGGCCGCAGGCTCTCGAACAGGTACGCCTTCACGCCGGAATTGGCCAGCACCAGCGCGGTCTCCCTGGCGAACACGTCGGACTTGTTGCGGGAGTCGTAGGCGATGGCCACGCCGCGCTGCGCGCCGTCGGGGGTGGTGAGGATGTACTTCGCCAGCGCCCGGGTCGCCCGGCGCACGTTGTAGATGTTCAGCCGGTTGGTGCCCGCGCCCAGCACGCCGCGCATGCCGGCGGTGCCGAACTCCAATTCGCGGTAGAAGCGGTCCTCGATCTCCTTGGGGTCATCCTTGATGGCCATAAGGTCGGCCACGGTTTCCGGGTCGTCCGCGTAATCCTTGAGCCACTGCTCGTAGAGCTTCATGGGATCCATGGGGCATAACCTCCGTTCGTATCGTTTTCAGGCCTCCTTGGAAGCCAAATAATCGTTCAGCCGCTTCACCAGCTCGTCGGCGTCGGTGCCGTGGGCGGCGCAGCCCATCTCCAGGCTCTCCATCTGGCTGAAGGGGCAGCCCATGCAGTGCATGCCGTATTCCATCATGATGGGGGCGGTGGTGCGGTCGATCTGCAGCACCTCGCCGATGCTCATCTGCTTGTTGATCGTGGTCATATTCCGATTACCTCCGTTGAACAGTTTATAAGATTGCTTACAATATCAGTTTACAACAAACGCGGGATAATTGCAAGGGTTGAGCGGCAGATTACAGCTCCTTTTTGAGGCTTCCCTCCGGCTCGATGCCGGTGGCGGTGCGGATGTCGTTGAATATGGCCTTGCGCTGCTTTTGGGAGTAGATGGCGGCGTTCATGTGGTAGCGCTTGCCCTCTTTTGTCAGGAAGCACACCTCGTGCACGGGAAACAGCGGCGATTTGGCGTCGGCGCCGGTCTGGTCCACCCGGGAGTAGCCCAAATCCTCCACGTAGCCGTAGCGCTCGATGCTCGCAAGGGGGAAGGTCTTGTCGATGAGCTTTAAGTCGTTGGGGCCCTGGCGGTAGAGTATCATGGCGCGCGCGGCGCCGTCGGCGGGCTTGATGTTGGCCGGGAAGGCGATGCGCAGGTTTTTGTCGTCGATGCACACCTTCGCCCGCACGTACATCCAGCCGTAGCCCAGGCCCATGGCGGCGATGAGATAGGAGAAGAAGGAGAAGCTCTGCATGAACTGGTTGCCGGTGCCGGTGATCGAGCAGTAGAGCGAATAGCCCGCGTCCACCAGGCTTAAACAGATGAGCACATACAGCACGATGAATCCGGCACAGTAGGGGCGATAGGTCTTCATGATACACGTTCCTTTCAATGACATATCGGAGGGATGTTATAATTCAATTATAGCCGATCTCAACCCATATTTCAACCACGGATTTGTGCCGGTGTGAAAAAAGCGTATTGACAAAACCCAATCTTGATTTTATAATAAATATGTTGAAAACGACCGTCGAATCATGTCTATTCTGACGGTAGTTTTAAAACGAACACCGACAGACGCGGTCTGTTGGAAATAAAAAGGAGGAACACCCCATGAAGAAAGTTCTCGTACTGGTTCTGGCTCTGGCTATGGTGCTCGGCTGCACCGCGGCGATGGCTGACAAGATCGGCTACACCTGCATGGACGGCACCAACCCCTTCTTCGTAGCGCTGGAAGGCTCCATCCGCGAGGTCGTTGAGGCCAACGGCGACGAGCTGATCTCCCTGGATCCCCAGAACAGCAACGAAAAGCAGCTGTCCCTGATCGAAGACCTGATCTCCCAGGGCATCGTTGCCATTTTCGTCAACCCCGTTGACCGCGACGGCATCACCCCCGCGCTGGACAAGCTGCAGGAGGCTGGCATCCCGATGTTCGGCTTCGACACCGAAGTGACCGAGATGCAGTATCTGGTGACCTATGCGGGCTCCGATAACTACAACGCCGGCAAGGTCTGCGGCGAGGACCTGGTTGCCAAGTGCCCCGACGGCGGCCCCATCATCGTGCTTGATTCCCCCACGATGCAGTCCGTCGTTGA
>JAFRFY010000004.1 GCA_017434085.1 Clostridia bacterium | reverse complement strand
TTTGAGAACGCGAACAAGGTGGACACCGTTCGGAAGTTCTGCGCGGCGTTCAGCAACGCCTGCGAGATGGACGGCCTCGTCGCGGTGCTGCGGCATGGGTTCAAGCACCGGGGCATCCCTTTCCGCGTGTGCTATTTCAGGCCGGAGTCCTCGCTGAACCAGACCGCGGCGGCGCTGTACCGGGAGAACCGCGTCTGCTGCAACCGTCAGTGGTTCTACTCGGCTGAGTGCCACAATTCGGTGGACCTGGTGCTATCGGTAAACGGCATTCCCGTGTTCGCCTTCGAACTGAAAAACCCGTACACCGGGCAGTCGGCGGAGGACGCCCGGCGGCAGTGGATGGCCGACCGCGACCCCCGGGAGATTTGCTTCCAGTTCAACCGGCGCGTACTGGGCTTCTTCGCCCTGGACCACACCGAGGTCTGGATGACCACCCGGCTGGCGGGCAAGGACACCTTTTTCCTGCCCTTCAACCAGGGCTCGGGTGGCGCGGGCCGGGACGGCGGCGCGGGCAACCCCGTAAACCCCGAGGGCTACCCCACCGCCTACCTGTGGGAAGACGTGTTCCAGAGGGACAGCATGATGGACATCTTGCAGAAGTTCATCCATGTGCAGGTGACGGACGAGCGCCAGCGCCAGCGGGACGGCACGGAGAAGGTCGTCCGCAGGCAGCGCCTGATCTTCCCTCGCTTCCACCAGCTGGACGTGGTGCGCAAGCTGATCGCCCACGTCTCGGCGCACGGCGCGGGGCACAACTACCTGATCCAGCACTCCGCGGGCTCCGGCAAGTCCAACTCCATCGCCTGGACGGCCTACCGGCTGGCCTCGCTACACGACAGGGACGACAACGCCGTGTTTTCCAGCGTCATCGTCGTCACCGACCGCACCGTGCTGGACGCCCAGCTGCAGGAGACCATCTCCGGCTTCGACCACACGCTTGGCGCGGTGGAGACCATCGGCGAGGACAAGAACAGCCGCGACCTGCGGGACGCCATCAACGCCGGGGCGCGCATCATCGTCACCACGCTGCAAAAGTTCCCGGTGATCTACCAGGAGGTGGACGCGGCCCGGGGCAGGAATTACGCCGTCATCGTGGACGAAGCCCACTCCTCCCAGACGGGTTCCTCCGCCCTGAAGCTGAAGGCGGCGCTGGCCGACACCGAGGCGGCGCTGCGGGAGTACGCCGAGATCGAGGGCGACGACGTGGACGCCACCGACAAGCTGGTGCAGGAGATGATCGTCCACGGCCGGCACAAGAACCTGTCCTTCTTCGCCTTCACCGCCACGCCCAAGGGCACCACGCTGGAGATGTTCGGCACCGAGCACGAGGACGGCAGCTTCCACCCGTTCCACATCTATTCCATGCGGCAGGCCATCGAGGAAGGGTTCATACTGGACGTGCTGCAGAATTACATGACCTACGACACCTGCTTCAAAATCGCCAAGACCATCCCGGACAACCCGGACGTCCCCGGCAGCCGCGCGGCGAAGGTGATTCGCCGGTTCGAGGCGCTGCACCCCTACAACATCAGCCAGAAGGCGCAGATCATCGTGGAGACCTTCATGGGCACCACCCGGCACAAGATCGGCGGGCGGGGCAAGATGATGGTGATCACGTCGTCCCGGCTGGCGGCGGTGCGGTATTGCCAGGAGTGCCGACGGTATATCGAGGAAAAGGGCTACGACGTGGGCGTGTTGGTGGCGTTCTCCGGCGCCGTGCAGGACGGAGACCAGGAGTACACCGAGCCCAGGCTGAACGTCCGCCGGGACGGCAGTCCCATCGCCGAATCCCAGACCAAGGCCGAGTTCCACGAGAATTTCCATGTGCTGATCGTGGCCGAGAAATACCAGACCGGCTTCGACGAGCCGCTGCTGCACACGATGATCGTGGACAAGAAGCTGCGGGGCGTGAAGGCCGTGCAGACCCTCTCCCGCCTGAACCGCACGTGCTCCGGCAAGACGGACACCTTTGTGCTGGATTTCGTCAACACCCGGGAGGACATCCGCGAGGCGTTCCAGCCGTTCTATCAGGAGACCATGCTGGAAAGCGAGGTCAACGCCGACCTGCTGTATCAGGTGCAGAAGGAGCTGCGGGGCTATGGCGTCTATTCCGACGAGGATATCGACGCCTTCGCCAAGGAGTATTTCAGCGGTGGCAAGCAGGATGCGCGCTCCATGGGACGCATGACCAGCGTATTGAAGCCCGTGGCCGACCGCTACAACCAGTTGACCGCCGATGGGCGCTACCAGTTCCGCCGCTTGTGCCGAAATTTGAAGAAGTGGTACGGGTACATCTCACAGGTCGCGCGGATGTTCGACGCGGATTTGCACAGGGAATACGTGTTTGTCAGCTACCTGCTCGGCCTGATTCCCGCCGAGACCACCGCGATGATCGACCTGGAGGGCAAGCTCCAGCTGGAGTATTACAAGCTGCAAAAGACCTTTGAAGGGGCGATTGAGCTGGAAGAGGCGACGGGCCTCTACCAGCCCGCCAGCGCCAAGGGCGCGGTGAAGCCGGAGGAAAAGCAGCCGCTGGACGAGATCATCGAGAAGATCAACGAGCAGTACAGGGGACAGTTCACCGACGCCGACAAGGTGCTGGTCGACGCGCTCCGCGCCCGCCTGCTGGCCGACAAAAAGCTGCAGGCCATGGCCCAGAGCTCGGGCCCCCAGATCTTCCGCGAGAGCATCTTCCCGAAGGCGTTCGGCACG
>JAFRFY010000050.1 GCA_017434085.1 Clostridia bacterium | reverse complement strand
TCGACGACTTCGACGCCGACGGCGCGGAGGCGACGCTCCGGGCGCTGGAGGCGGGCGCGGGCGCGTCCCTCGGCGGGACGCTCCGCACGCTGCGCGAACAGATCGACGCCTTTGATTTCAAGGCCGCGGGGGAGACCGTGGCCCACGCCATGGCCCTGCCGGAAGGGAGGGAGGACGCATGAAGCGCTGGCTTGAGCTGCTCAACGACCCCGCGCGGGACATCTACGAGCGCCGCTACCGGTTGCTGTCCGCCATCAGCATCGTCTCGCTGTTCATATGGCTGCTGGTGGCCGCGGCGGTGGACTTCCACTCCAAGCGGCTGTTGTTCTTCCTGATCTGCGACGTGATGTTCGTCCCCATGATGATCATCACGCTGCGCACCGGCCAGATCCAGCTGGGGGCCGGGGGCAGCGGCTTTCTGCTGGTGTTTTTGATGCTGCCCTTCGCATTCTTCTACAACGGCGGCATCGAGGCCGGCGCGCCCAACTGGAGCATACTGGCGATGGTGTTCGTCACGCTCACCGTCCGTGGCGGCCTGCGCACGTTTTTGCTGGTCTCGGACGTGCTGGTCACGGCACTGTGCTACGTGATCTGCTACTATCACCCGGAGCTGGTGGCCCAGCACACCGTGCAGGCCGCCTACGTGGACTCCCTGGCCTCGCTGATCATCACCGCCCTCATCGTCAGCAGCATGTTCCTGTTCCAGCTGCACGTGTACGGCCAGGAGCGGGAGATACTGGAGCGGCAGAGCCTTCAGATCGAGGAGCTGAACCGGGCGCAGAACAGCTTCTTCTCCAGCATGAGCCACGAGATCCGTACCCCCGTGAACACCATCATCGGCTTAAACGAGATGATACTGCGCGAGAACGTGTCCGACGAGGTGCGGGAGGACGCGCTGCACATCGAGAGCGCCAGCCGGATGCTCCTGCAGACCGTCAACGACATACTGGAGATGTCCAGGCTGGAGTCCGGGCAACTGGAGATCGTCAACGCCCGCTACGCCACCGGCGGCATGCTGTCCGACGTTGTGAACATGATCCGGGTCCGCGCACGGGAGAAGGGGCTTGCGTTTGACGTCGACGTGGACCCGGCGCTGCCCGCGGGCCTGTACGGCGACGAGATGCGCATCAAGCAGGTGCTCATCAACCTGCTGACCAACGCCGTCAAGTACACCGAAAAGGGCGGCGTGACGCTGTCCGTGCAGGGGGAGCGCGCCGGTGAGGGGAGCATCAGGCTGATCTGCACCGTGACGGACACCGGCATCGGCATCCGGCAGGAGAGCATCCCCCACCTGTTCACCGCCTTCAAGCGGGTGGACGAGCACGACAACCGCCACATCGAGGGCACCGGGCTGGGGCTGTCCATCGTCAAGCAGCTGCTGGATCTGATGGGCGGCGAGATCAGCGTCAACAGCATCTACACCAAGGGCACCACGGTGATCGTGACCCTGCCCCAGGCCATCGCCGACGACGCCCCGGTGGGCCCGCTGGACGTGAACGACCGCCGCGACGCCGGGGACGGCGCGCGCTACGTGCCCGCGTTCACCGCGGAGCGCGCCCGCGTGCTGGCGGTGGACGACACAGCCGCGAACCTCATGGTGGTGGAGAAGCTGCTCCGGGACACCCGGGTGCGGGTGGACACCGCCCGCAGCGGGGCCGAGGCGCTGGAGCGCACGCTGCAGACCCGCTACGACGCCATACTGATGGACCACCTGATGCCCGGTATGGACGGCATCGAGTGCCTGCGCCGCGTGCGCGCCCAGGCGGGCGGGCTGTGCCACGGCTGCCCCGCGGTGGCGCTGACCGCCAACGTCGGCAGCGGCATGGAGGCCATGTACCGGCGGGAGGGCTTCGACGGCTATCTGGTCAAGCCCATACGCGGCGAGGTGCTGGAGCGCGAGCTGCTCAGGCTGCTGCCCCCGGAGCTGGTATGCCTGACGGGCGCGGCGGCGGGCGACGCTTCCGACGTCCTTAAGACGGGCCGCGCCCGCGTGCGGCGGCAGATCGCCGTCACCGTGGACAGCAGCGCCGATCTGCCGGAGGAGGCGCTGCGCGCGTGGGAGATCGCCGTGATACCGTTCTACGTAAGGACGAAGGACGGCTTGTTCCAGGACGGCGTGGAGGTGGACACCCGCGGCCTGGTGGGCCGTATGAAGCGGGGCGAGGAGGTGCGCGCCGTGCCGCCCAGCCGGGAAGAGCTGGAGGCGTTCTTCGCCGAGGCGCTGTCCGGGGCCAACAACGTCATACACTTCACCGCGGGCAGGAGCGTCAGCCAGGGCTATCCCGTGGCCTGCGCCGCCGCGGAGAGCTTCAACAACGTCACGGTGTACGACGGCGGCCACCTCTCCACCGGCACCGGGCTGCTGGCCCTCCACGCCGCGCGGCTGGCCAGGGCAGGAAAGACGGTGGACGAGATCCTTTCGGAGCTGGACCGCTACGGGCGGCAGATCGTCACCACCTTCGTGATCGACACCGCCGACTACCTGGTGCGCGCCGGGCGCACGCGGCGGAGCGTGAAGCTGGTGTCCGACGCCCTGCTTTTGCGCCCGGAGTTTCAGATGCGCCGCGGCCAGCTCCGCACCGCGCGGCTGTTCATGGGCAGCCGGGAGCGCACGCGCAAAAAGTACGTGAAGGGCATCCTCAGGCGCTTCCCGCCCGGGGAGGGCGAGACGCTGTACCTGACCCACGTGGGCCTGACCGCCGCCGAGTGCGCGAAGATCGTCGCCGAGGTGCGCGACGCGCTCGGCCACGACCGCGTGAGCGTGCAGGACGCCTCCTCCGCCATCTCCACGAATTGCGGGCCGGGGACGTATGGGTTGATCTATCGTGCCGGTGAGGCGTTGGATGGAGGGTAGGTGTTCTCCGCCCTTGCGCGGCAGGTGGAATTTAGGTATAATAGACACGCGGGCATGGGGCCTGTGATATGCTGATCCGGGGGAGGGATGTCGATGTCGCTCAAGCCGTACAAGACGCTGATACGGGACGCGCAGGACGAGTTCATCGTCAACAAGTCCCGCTTCATCGGCCACGGACGCCCCTGCGACACGGAGGAGGCGGCGCTTAAGTTCCTTTCGGAGATGCGCGCGAAGTACAGGGACGCCACCCACAACTGCTACGCCTACATCATCGGGGCGAACATGGGCGTGATGCGCTACTCCGACGACGGCGAGCCCGGCGGCACGGCGGGCATGCCCATCATAGAGGTCATGAAGGCCCGGGGCGTGACCAACTGCGCCGTGGTGGTGACCCGCTATTTCGGCGGCGTGCTGCTGGGGGCGGGCGGCCTGGTGCGGGCCTATTCCCAGGGCGCGGCGGCGGCCATCAACGCCAGCGGCGTGGGGGTGATGCACCCCACGGCACGCTACCTGATGGAGATCCCTTACCCACTTTTGAACCGCATGGACTACTTTTTGAAGGACGAGCCCGTGCAGGTGGAGGACAGGACCTTCACCGACGTGATCACCTACACCCTCGTGGTGCGCTGCGCCGACGAGGCGACCTTCCTCGCCCGGCTGACCGACATGACGGAGGGCAGCGTGGAGCCCCTGCGCTACGAGGAGCTCTACCTGGCCTGGCCGGAGGAGGGTGCGCCGTGATCGAACACATCATACCGGACGCCGTGCCCCCCATGCCGCTGGAGAAATACCTGCGCCGGGCGTGGCCGCTGGTCCCGGGGCGGGTGTTCCGGGAGCTTTTGAAGAAAAAGGACGCGCGCGTGAACGGTGTAAAATCCGACGGAAAGGCCGCGGTGCGCGGCGGCGACGCGCTGTGCCTGTACGCCGACGCGCGCTGGTTTGCGCCGACGCCGGACGTGCTGTGGACGGACGATCGACTGATCGTGGCCGTGAAGCCCCAGGGCCTGCCGGTGGACGCGGACCGGGACGGCGTCGGCGCGGACACGCTGCTGACCCGGCTTCAAAGGCGCTGGCCGGAGGCGCGGCTGTGCCACCGGCTGGACGCCGCTACCGGCGGGATCGTGCTGGCCGCGGCGGAGGAAGCGGTGTACGAACAGGCGCTGGAGGCCTTCCGGGCGCACGGCATCCGCAAGGAATACCACGCGCTGGCGCTGAACCGCTTTGAAAAAAGGCAGGGCACGCTGCGGGCGTGGCTCATAAAGGACGCCCGGCGCGCGGAGGTGCGGGTGCTGCACCGGGATATGCCGAACGCCAAGCCCATCGAGACCCGCTTCCGGGCCGGGGACGCGGTCGCGGACGGGCTCTTTCACGTCTGGCTGGAGCCCGTCACCGGGCGCACCCACCAGCTTCGCGCCCACATGGCCGACTACGGTCACCCGCTGCTGGGGGACGACAAGTACGGCGACCGCGCCGCGAACCGGCGCCATCCCGGCGCCCCGCTGTGCCTGTGGCACGAGCGCTGCCATATTCCCGATGACAGCCCCCTCGCCGGTTACCGGGGCAGGACCTTCGAAGCCCCCGCGCCGGAGTGGCTCAACAATCACAACTGCTAAGTGTGCCAGATAAACGGGAAGCTATTTGAGTGTGGAGTGTGGAGAGTGGAGTGTGGAGTTAAAGTTACCGGCTGACGCAAAACCCTATATTATCCGCGCGGCAGCAGCTATTCACTCCACTCTCAACACTCCACACTCCACACTCAAACAAATCCCAATATGTTAACCTGAGTAGTCACCATCAATCATCCCGGAGGACAGACATGAACGACATACGCTTGATCGCCTCGGATGTGGACGGCACCATGCTGCCCCGGGGCGGGGTGATCTCCGAAAGGCTGAGGACGGCCATTTGCCGCTGCCGCGAGGCGGGCATACCCTTCATCATCGCCAGCGGGCGCTGGATCGGCGCGATGGGCGACGTGATAAGCCAGTCCGGGGTGGAGGGCATGCCCATGATCATCGCCAACGGCGCGGCGATCATCGGCGCGGACGGCGCGCCCATGCGGGAGTGGCTGCTCCGTGACGCCGACGCCCGCCGGGTGTACGACATCCTCCGCCGGTTTGACGTGCAGATCAACGGCTACAAGCGCGGGGAGCTGTTCTGCGTGAACACCGCCGCCCTCAAGCGGCGCTCCGCCATGATCTCAAGCTACATCGGCGGGGCGGGTTGCCGTCTGGTGACCGACGACGTTCAAACCTTCGAGCGCGAGGCCCTGCACGACGCCTACAAGCTGGAGGCGCTGTCGGAGGACCCTGCCGTCGTCGCTCAGGTGCAGGCGGCGCTGGGCGGCGTCGGGCTGTCCGTCACACACTCCTCCCGCCGCAACGTGGAGATCATGGCCGCCGGGGTGGACAAGGGCAGCGCCCTCAAGTGGCTGGCCGGGGCGCTGGGCGTGCCCATGGCCTGCTGCATGGCCTTCGGCGACAACATGAACGACCTGGACATGCTCAACGCCGCGGGCTGGAGCGTGGCCATGGACAACGGCGACGCGATGTTGAAGCGCTCGGCGCGCATCATCGCTCCCGCCGACGTGGACGACGGCGTGGCGAGGGTCATCGAAAGCTATGTACTGGAGGCGCGGACGTGATGCACATCGTACTGGTCAACCCCGAAATTCCCCAGAATACCGGCAACATTGCCCGCACCTGCGCCGCCACCGGGGCGAAGCTGCACCTCATAAAGCCCCTGGGCTTCGAGCTCAGCGACAAATACCTCAAGCGCGCGGGGCTGGACTACTGGCACATGATGACCTACGAGGTCCACGAGAGCTGGCAGGATTTCCTGGACGCCAACCCCGGCGCGCCGCTGTACTATGCCACCACCAAGGCCCCCCGGGACTACTGCCAGGTGGCCTACGGCCCGGACGACTACCTGGTGTTCGGGCGGGAGACGAAGGGGCTGGACGAGGCGCTGCTCTCAGCGCACTACGACCGCTGCATCCGCATCCCCATGGTGGCGGACGCCCGGTCCCTGAACCTGTCCAATTCCGTGGCCGTCGTGCTCTACGAGGCCCTGCGGCAGCAGGGTTTTCCCGGCCTGTCCGCCCAGGGGCACCTGCACCACACCGCGTTAAAGGGCGGGGAGTGGAAGGATTACGTGCGAGCCCCGATATGATACCGGCGGGTATAAGTATAAGCGATCATTATACATATATAACGGTATTGTAATACCAATGCAACACAGTTTCTATGGATTATCCGGCGCGTGTCGGCTATAATATAAGCGTAAATAAGATATTGATTACAAATGTTTATGCTTGGAGGGCATGCGCGTGAGCATTGAGGAAATCCTGTCGATGACGGGCGGCATCGGTCTGTTTTTATACGGCATGACCGTGATGTCCACGGGCCTCAAAAATGCGGCGGGCGACCGCCTGCGGGTGATTCTCGAGAAGGTGACGGGCAGCCGGGTGATGTCGGTGATGATCGGCATACTGGTGACCATACTGATCCAGAGCTCCTCGGCCACGGACATGATGGTCATAGGCTTCGTCAATTCCGGGCTGATGAACCTGTTCCAGGCGGTGGGGGTCATCATGGGCGCAAACATCGGCACCACGGTGACGGCCCAGATCACCGCCTTCAACCTGACGGCCTTCGCCCCGCTGATACTGTTCATTGGCGCGGTGATGGCGCTGTTCGGAAAAAAGCCCATACTGCGGCACATCGGCAGCGTGATACTGGGCTTCGGCATGCTGTTTGTGGGCGTGGGCATGATCAAGGCGGCCATCGGCTCGCTGGCGGACGAACCCGCGTTCATCGCCCTGCTGACGGCGCTGGACCATCCCGCCGCCGCGGTGCTGTTCGGCGTGGGCTTCACGGCGCTTTTGCAGAGCTCCTCGTCCTCCACGGTCATCTTCCAGGCCTTCGCTATGCAGGGGCTTTTGAGCTATCACCAGTGCGTGTACCTGGTGATCGGCGCGGCCATCGGCTCGGTGACCCCGAACCTGCTGGCGTCGCTGACCGCCGATCGAAACGGCAAGCGCACGGCCATACTGAACCTGCTGTTCAACCTGCTGCGCGCGGCGATACTGATCACGGTGATCAACGTCTTCCCGGCGGTGCTCAAGGGGATACAGAGCCTGTCGCCGGACGACATCGGGCGCCAGATCGCCAACACGCACACGCTGTTTGCGATATTCGCGGTGCTGGTGATGCTGCCCTTCTCGGACAAGATCGTGGCGCTGGCCATGCTGATACTGCCGCCGCTGCCCTCCGAGAAGCGGGCGATGGAATCCCGGAAGCTCATCTACCTGAACAACGTCGAGCGCATGGTGCCCGCGGTGGCCCTGCGGCAGGCCATGCTGGAGGTCAACCGCATGGGCCTGCTGGCCCGGGACAACCTGGCGGACGCGCTGAAATACTTCTTCAATCCCACCGACGCGGCGCTTAGGGAGAAGATCGTCGAGACGGAGGAGACCATCGACTTCCTCAACCACGCCATCGAGGACAAACTGGTGGAGCTTCGGTCCATGCAGCTCTCGGACCGGGACGTGTTCCGGCTCTCCCGCATGGTGCTGGTGGTGGCCAACTTTGAGCGCATCGGCGACCACGCCGAGAACATCATGGAGTTCGCCGACCGCATGCGGGAGGAAAAGGCAGTGATCTCCGAAAAGGCGCTGGACGAGCTTCGAGCCATGGGCGACGCCGTGCTGGAGACCATCGACGTGTCCCGCCGGGTCTACGAGGGCGAGCGCTTCGACCTGCTGCCCCAGGCGGAGGCGCTGGAGCAGAAGGTGGACGACATGCAGGAAAAGTACATGCAAAACCACGTGGAGCGGCTGATGGGGGATACCTGCGATCCCCTGGGCGGCGTCATATTCACCGACCTGTGCACCGACCTGGAGCGCTGCTCCGATCAGGGCATCAACATCGCCACGGCGCTGATCGACCACCGCGACAAGTGACGCGGCTTCGGAGGGGGAATACCCCCTCCTTTTTTATTTTGGAGCCCCATCATAATGAGCTTTTTACACACCGGAATTGACCGCACGCGCTTTATTGTGGTAAAATAACCGGGAAGTTCAACGAACGGGGTAATGATTATGTGTGGAATAGTCGGATACACCGGCGCGCATGAGGCGGCGCCGATACTGCTGGACGGTCTTTCCAAGCTGGAATACCGGGGCTACGATTCCGCGGGCCTCGCGGTGCGCGACGGCACGAAGCTTGCGCAGGTGGTCAAGGCCACGGGCAAGCTGCGCAACCTCGCGGAAAAGACGGACAACGGCAGGGCGCTCCAGGGGTCCTGCGGCATCGGCCACACCCGCTGGGCCACCCACGGCGAGCCCAGCCAGACCAACGCGCATCCCCACGTCAGCGGCAACTGCTCCGGCTCGGGCTCCGGCCCCGTGGAGTCCGACGTGGTGGGCGTGCACAACGGCATCATCGAAAACTTCGCCGAGCTCAAGATGAAGCTGCTGAACAACGGCTATACCTTCTACAGCGAGACGGACACCGAGGTGGTCGTCAAGCTGGTGGATTACTACTACAAGAAGTACAAGATCGGCCCGGTGGACGCCATCAACCGCATGATGGTGCGTGTGCGCGGCAGCTACGCGCTGGCCATCATGTTCAAGGACTTCCCCGGCGAGATCTACGCCGCCCGCAAGGACTCCCCGATGATCATCGGCGTCAGCGAGGGCGAGAGCTACCTGGCCTCCGACGTGCCGGCGATATTGAAGTACACCCGCAGCGTGTACTATATCGGCAACCTCGAGGTGGCGCGGATACTGCCCGGCGAGGTGCACTTCTTTGACTTGAACGGCGACGAGATCGAGAAGCCGCTGACCGAGATCACCTGGGACGCCGCCGCCGCGGAGAAGGGCGGCTACCAGCACTTCATGCTAAAGGAGATCCACGAGCAGCCCGCCGCCGCGAGGGACACATTAAACAGCCTGGTGAAGGAGGGCAATATCGACCTGACCGAGGCCGGGCTGACCGACGAGCTCATACGGTCGGTCTCCGCCATACACATCGTGGCCTGCGGGTCCGCGTGGCACGTGGGCATGGCGGCGCAGTACGTCATCGAGGACATGGTCGGCCTGCCCGTGCGGGTGGAGCTGGCCTCCGAGTTCCGCTACCGCCGGCTGATGCTCAATGAAAACGCGCTGGTGATCGTGATCTCCCAGTCCGGCGAGACGGCGGACAGCCTGGCCGCCCTGCGCGCCGCGAAGGAAAAGGGCGTGCGCACGCTGGCGGTCGTGAACGTGGTGGGCTCCACCATCGCCCGGGAGGCGGACAACGTGCTCTACACGCTGGCGGGGCCGGAGATCGCCGTGGCCACCACCAAGGCCTATTCCGCCCAGCTCATGGCCATGTACGCGCTGGCGGTGCAGTTCGGCCGGGCGCGGGGGCAGATCGACGACGCGGCCTATGCCCATTATATCGAGGAGCTCCAGGCCATCCCCGACAAGATGACCCGCGTGTTGGAGGACAAGGAGCGCATACAGTGGTTCGCCGCGAAGTTCGCCAACGCCCACGACATATTCTTCATCGGCAGGGGCCTGGACTACGCCATCAGCCTGGAGGGCAGCCTCAAGATGAAGGAGATCAGCTACATCCACTCCGAGGCCTACGCCGCCGGCGAATTGAAGCACGGCACCATCAGCCTGGTGGAGGACAACACGCTGGTCATCGGCGTACTGACCCAGGATGACTTGTTTGAAAAGACCATCAGCAACATGGTGGAGTGCAAGGCCCGGGGCGCGTACCTGCTGGGGCTGACCAGCTACGGCCACTACAACGTGGAGGACACCGCCAACTTCACCGTGTACATCCCCAGGGCCGACCAGCACTTCATGGGCAGCCTGGCGGTGATCCCGCTGCAGCTGCTCGGCTACTACACCAGCGTGGCCCGCGGCCTGGACGTGGACAAGCCCCGCAACCTGGCCAAGAGCGTGACGGTGGAGTAGTCGCCCGGGGCGCGCGAACGTCATATTCTCGCGCGCGGTTGCGTGTATATAATGCCTTATTTGTGTGATAAAATGATAAAAAAACGCAGAGAGGGCATGATTATGCGCGCGAAGAGATGGATGTGCCTTTTGATGGCAATGATAATTCTGGCCGCGGTCCCCGCGGGGGCGATGGCGGCGACGAAGGCGGCGATCAAGCTGCCCGCGAAGGTGGGACTGCTGTTCGTCGAGGGACAGGTACAGCTGAAGCCCAAAGTCAAGGGCGTCAAGAGCGATGACCTGACCTACGCGACCTCCGCAGAGGGCGTCGCCACGGTCTCCGAGAAGGGCGTGGTCAAGGGCGTGGCCCAGGGCAAGGTGACCGTCACCGTGTCCGGCGGCGGCGCGAAGGCCAAGTGCACCTTCCTGGTGGTGCCCAAGGGCCTCTCCCTCGAGGTCGGGGAGAAGGTGCAGCTGCCCACGGTGGACAATGTGAAGTTCAAGATGAAGAACGAGAAGATCGCCAAGGTCAGCCAGAAGGGCGTGGTCAAGGGCGTGAAGGCCGGCAAGACCAAGCTGCTGATGGTCTACGGCAAGCAGAAGCGCACGCTGAGCGTGGAGGTCAAGGAGCAGTCCTCCAACAGCGACAGCAAGGTCGCCAAGCTGTCCGCGGCCGCCGAGGCGGACCAGATCGTGCTGGTGGAGTACAAGAGCGGCAGCAAGGCCACGCTGTCCGTGCATCAAAAGCAGGACGGCCACTGGAAGCAGCTGTTAGAGACCCCGGCCTACGTGGGCAAGAACGGCATCGACAAGACCAAGGAGGGGGACAAGCGCACCCCCACGGGCACCTTCAACCTGACCACCCCCTTCGGCATCAAGGCCGATCCCGGCGCGAAGATGGCCTACACCAAGGTGACCAAGTATCACTACTGGTGCGGCTCCTCCGATTCGGATTACTACAACAAGCTGGTGGACTATCGGGATACCAAGCGCAAGTGGACCAAGTCCGACGAGCACCTGATCGACTACAAGGGCTATTACAACTACGCCATGTTCATCGACTACAACGTCGAGGGCGTCAAGGGCAAGGGCAGCTGCATCTTCCTGCACTGTAAGGGCAAGAAGAAGTTCACGCAGGGCTGCGTGTCCGTCAGCGAGGCCAGCATGAAGAAGATCATCCAGTGGGCCAAGCCCGGCGTAAAGATCGTGATACAGGGGACCTAGGCAGACCCCCCGTTCAGCGCGAACGGGGGGCTTTTTTATGCCTCACCTCGGCGGGAACAGCGCCTCGTGATGCTTTCCGTCGTCGATCAGGGGGATGAAATCGTCCCCGAGGCTCACGCCGTCCAGCGCGACCTTCTTTACGCCCCGGGCGCACACCAGGCGGTAGCGGCTTTTGCCGTATTTCAGCGTGACGCTGACCTCCGGCCAGGGGCCCAGCAGCGCGTTCAGCCGCGCCATTTCGCCCCGGCGCTCATAGCCCAGCAGGGCCAGCACGCCCGCGTACATCCACGCGGCGGAGCCGGTATACCAGGTCCAGCCGCCGCGGCCCGTATCCCCGGGCAGGTCGTATACATCCCCCGCCATCACATAGGGCTCCACGCGGTAGCGCCGCGCCCTGTGGGGGGTGTCCGCGTGGTTGGCGGGCAGCAGCATTTGAAGCGCCCGGTGCGCCCGGTCCGCGTCGCCCGCGCGTATCAGCGCCAGCATCAGCCAGCACGCCGCGTGGGTGTACTGCGCGCCGTTCTCCCGGACGCCCCCGGGATAGCCCCGGATGTAGCCGGGGTCCGGCCCATCTTCATCGAAGGGCGGGGTCAGCAGCCGTATGATGCCGTTCTCCTCGTCCGCGAGCTGGTCCCACGCGGCGTCCAGAGCGGCCTGACAGCGCTCCGGCGACAGCCCGGACAACACCGACCAGGCCTGCGTGATCAGGTCGATACGGCAGCAGGCGCTGTCCGCGCCGCCCAGGGGCGCGCCGTCGTCCGCGTAGGCCCGCAGGTACCACCCGCCGTCCCAGCCGTACAGCTCCACCGCCCCGCGGTGCCTTCGCGCCAGGGCGCGGAGCCATTCGGCGTCCGCGGGCACGGGGCAGATTTCGGCATAGCGGTCCGCGCAGGCTGCCAGAAACTCCGACAGCCACACGCTCTCGCCCCTGCCCAGCCGTCCCACCCGGTTCATGCCGTCGTTCCAGTCGCCCGCGCCCATCAGCGTCAGGCCGTGCGCGCCCGCCGCGTCCGAGGCGCGGAAGGCCCGCATGCAGTGGTCGTGCAGCGTGCCCGCGGCGCCCCCCGGAGCCATGGCGCAAAACACGTCCTCCCGGTCGTCGGGGAGGGGCACATCCTCCAGATAGGGCACGACCTCGCCGAGCACGGCGGTATCGCCGGTCTGTATCACGTATTCCGCCGTCACCCAGGGCAAAAACAGCCGGTCGTCCCGTATGCGGGTGCGCACGCCGAGATACGGCATGTGCCACCAGTGCAGCGCGTCCCCGGCGGCGAACTGCCGCCCCGCGCACATCAGCAGGTGGCCGCGCACGCGCTCCGGCTCCAGCGGGATCAGCGCGAGCATGTCCTGCAGCTGGTCGCGGAAGCCGTAGGCCCCGCCGGGCTGGCAGTAGCCGGTGCGCCCCAGCACGCGCGAGGCGCGCACCTGATGGGGCAGGAAGGCGTTCATCATGCGGTTGAGGGCGCCGTCGGGCGTCTCGACGATGAGCGCGCCGTTGTCCTCCCTCTGCGCGGCGCCCAGCGCGCCGTCCCGCGAAAGCCTCGCCAGTCGACGGGCCGCGGGGAGGTCCTCCGCCCAGCCCAGCGCCAGCCGGACGCGGTTTTCACCCTCGTTCAGCGGGGCGTACAGCGCCTCGCCGCACTCGGCGTCCAGGCTGTCGCAGGCGAAAAAGCCCACGCCCGCCGCGGTGCCCGAGGCGAACAGCGCCCCGTCCGAGGTCCACGTGCGGAGAAACGCAGCGTCGGCGCGCTCCGCGCCCATGAGCCAGTCCACCGAGGCGCGCAGCACTCCGCGAAGCCGCCGGAGGGTGAGGCTTATGTCGATCAGCACGGCGGATTCGTGGACCGTGAACGTCACCACGCCCGAGGACCGCTCCGCCGAGAATGAATAGGACGCGGCGTCCGGGGTGTATTCCACCCGGAAGGGCAGGACGGGCGCGTTGCCCGGCAGCAGGGGGAGGCGCTCGCCGCGTTCGGTCACCAGATCCAGCGACAGCCCGAAGCGCTCCCGCTGAGGGTCGCCGCGGTAGCCGGTCAGACGGCAGAAGCGGCTGTTGCCGTGCCAGACGAAGCCGCCGCCCCGCTCGGTGAGCAATATGCCCATGCCGTCGGTGGCCAGCAGATTGCACCAGGGCGCGGGGGTCGCGCGGCCGGGGCGGACGTCGATGGCGTAGCCCGCGTCGGTGAAGCCGCCGTAGCCGTTGTCCATGGTGTGTTGTACCGGATCAAGCAGACTGTCGCCGGGGTCGAGGGCGGGGAGATCCGCGGGGATGTCCAGCGCGTCCAGCAGGGGCCGGAGCTGGGCGGAAAAATCCCGGTCGGCGGTCAGCGCGACGGCGGACGCCCGGCGGACGGCCTCGATCTGCGCCGCGGTCAGCCCGGTCAGGACGAACACGTGCGCCCTGTCCTCCAGCGGGGCGGCGTCGACCGTGCGGCGCAGCAGGGTCGCCACGGGCTGGTCGTAGCCGCCCGGGCCCATGTCGATGAGCGCCAGGTCCGTCACGAGCCCCATGGCGCGGTAGAAGCCCTGGGCCCGGACCATGGCCTGCGCCGCCGGGGCGTGCCGGGGGCCGGCGATGGTCATGGACAGTATGGGATGATCCCCGGAGATGCCCAGGGGCCACAGCGCTTCCCGGGTCAGGCCGGGGGCGGGGGCGCGGTCCGCCTTGGCCTTTGCCGCCAGGCGGGGGTCCATAAGCAGCGCGGACAGCCGGTCCAGCCGGTGGTAGAGCGCCGGGGCGATGCCGAGGAAGCCCAGCATCGCCTCCGCCCGCGCCCGGTTCAGAGCCGCGGCACGCTCCGGCAGGCACTGGATGGCGCAATCCTCCGGGCCATCGCACAGCTTGAGCGCGAAGCATACCTGTTGAGATTCACCGGGATGGAGATCGAGGGCGACCGCGAGGGCGCTGGCGGGATTCAGCACTGTGCCGACGCCGCCGGGCCAGTCGAAGCGCGCGACGCCCGCGCGGTCGTAGATGTTTTCATAGCGGGATTCCCGGCGCACCGGCCCCTCGGCGAAGGCCGAGTGCAGCAGCGCGGGGCAGCGCTCGCCGGGGTTGCGCGGGCGACGGCGAAACAGCAGGGCGTTGTCACCATGGTACTCCGATTCCACGAACAGCAGTTGAAAGGCGGGGTGGGCCGCGAAATCCCGCGGCGCGGCCAGCGACACCGGCAGGGCGTCCATGAGCTCGACCGCGACCCGGCGGGCGGCGTTGTTTTTGACGGTCACCGCGCGGTACAGCGCGTCGTCCTCCGGGGACAGGCTGACGGTCATGTCGACGGACACGGGCCCCGCCATGCCCTCGAACCGCGCGGACCCGGCGTCGTAGAGACAGGCGTAGCGGGGATGAACGGGCGCGCCGTCCACGCGCAGGTGCAGGTTGGCGGCGTCGGGACGATCGGTGAGGTCAGCGTAGAAGCGGGTGGCGTCGACGCCCCCGCGGGCGTAGTGCGCCGCGCCGTCCCCGCCGACCCACGCCCGGGCCTTCTGCCCGCACAGCAGGTGCACGTCCAGCGCGTTGCGGGCTGCGCGCTGTATGGCGCGGGGCTTCGGCCGGACGTCGGCGCACTCGGGCAGCGGCTTTAGGCGGGCCTTGCAGGCGGGGCGCTCCTCCAGCAACAGCCCGAGGGTCCGGGCGCGGGGGTCGTCCATGAAGCCCCGGGCGAGGCTGTCGCCGGTCAGCGCGTTGCACACGGCGCACAGCGTCATGCCCTGGTGGTGCGCCATGTGGCTCTTGACCAGCGCCGGCCTGCCCTGATCGTCGGGGTGGCGGGCGTCGGCGGCCTCGTAGAAGCCCATGCCGCCGCGCCAGCCCAGCCGGGTCATGCGCTCGAGGTTCTCGGCGGCGTCCCCGGGCCGCACCGAGAGCGCCAGCGCCGAGGCGTAGGGGGCGATCACGCCGCCCTCGCCCGTGCCGCCCAGCGCCAGTGCCTTCAATCCGAAGGCCCGGTACTGGTAGTTCATGCGGGCGTCAAAGGCGTGATAGCCCGATTCGGACACCCCCCAGGGCGCGGCGTGCAGCATCTGCGCCCGCACCGCCCGCCGGTTGGCGCTGCCCAGCAGCGAAAGCGCCGGGGCGCGCATCAGAAGCTCAGGCATCAGGTACTCAAACATCGTGCCGCTCCAGGACACCAGCGTCGCCCCGCCGCCCGCGTTCACGCACCGCCGCCCCAGCCGCGCCCAGTGCTTTAATGGGATCTGGCCAAGCATCAGCGCGGTGTAGCTGAGTATGCGGGATTCGGAGGCCAAGAGGTCGTAGTGGGAGGCGCTCAGGCGGTCGGCGTCTACGTCGATGCCGATATAAAAGAGCTGCCGCTCCTCATCGTACAGCGCCGCGAAATCCATGCCCGCGGCGAGGTCGTCCAGCCGCGCGGACAGGGCGTCGTCACCGATCAGCCGGGCGCAGGCGATGGCACAGGCGGCCAGGTTGCCGCTGTCCACGGCGGAGACGTAGCGGGGGTGAAGGGGCGCGAGGGTGTCGATGTCGATCCAGTTGAACAGGTGGCCGCGCCACTTCTCCACGGATGCCACGGCGTCGAGCGCCCGGCGCACCCGCTCGGCGCAATCCGCCGGGTCGATGAGCCCGAGCCGCCGCGCGGCGACGCAGCTTAACAGGTACAGCCCGATGTTGGTAGGGGAGGTCCTGCGCGCCGCGGGCGCGGGCGGGTCGATCTGCACGTTGTCCGGGGGCAGCGCCGGCCCCTCCGGCGTCACGCGCTCCGAGAAGAAGCGCCAGGTGTCCCGCGCCAACGCCCGGAGCATGTCGCGCTGCGCCGGGGTCAGCGGCCGCTCCGGGCAGACGTCCTGCGCCTCCATGTCCCGAACCCAGTCCGTGCCGACCTTGAACAGCATGAACAGCGCGAACACCAGCGGCGCGCCGTCGGGCACCAGCAGGCCGGGCAGGGTCAGGAGCGCCGCGACGCTGCCCCCGAGGCCGCCGCACTCGTGCGACTGCTCCGCGTCGGCGGACGGCACCCAGTCCATCAGCCGCCGCCCGCTGACGCACACCCGCCAGAGCGCGCGAAGCGCGGCGTCCGCCATGCGGTGCGCCGTCAGGGGGAGTGTGGCCAGGCCGATCAGGCCTCGCCGCCAGTTGTCCGGGTCCGTGGGGTGCAAAAGCGCGTCCTCAAACAGGAACAGCATGCCCGCCGCCGCGCCCTCCACGCGCCCGGTCCAGGCGGCGGCCATCATCAAAAGCCAAATCGCCGGGGCACGGAGGCTGCGCATCAGGTTGTCCAGCATGCGAAACCGGTCCGCCACGCGCAAGGGGCGCTTTCGGGAGAATATCAGCGGCAGAAGCTGCCAGTCGCCGCGGGTCCAGCGGTGCAGGCGCTTCATCCAGCCGGACAGCGTGGCGGGACAGCCGTCGAACAGGGCCACGTCACCCATATAGCCCGCCCCGGCCAGCGCGCCCTCGATCAGGTCGTGGGAGAGTACGCGGCCCTCGGGCAGCATGCCCTCCACCGCGCGCTGGAAGTCCGCCACGCGGTAAACGCCCTTGCCGCCGTAGATGCCGACGCCGGTGAGGTCCATCCACAGCGAAGCGGCGCAGGCGGCGTAGGTGTCCAGCCCGCCCGCGCCGGAGGTCAGCAGCGCGAAGCGGTTGTTCACCGAGGCCGGGGCCACTTCCATGCGGGGCTGCAGCACGGCGTAGCGGCGGTTCATCGGGTGGGCAAGCGCCCCCACCAGCGCGTGGGCCGTGCCGGGGAGCATGCGGGTGTCGGCGTCCAGGGTGACGACGTAAGCATACTTCCCCCGTAGGGCGTCGGACGCCGCGCCCTCTGCGCTGAACGCCGACGCCCCGCCCAACAGCAGGCGGTTTAAATCCATCAGCGCGCCGCGCTTGCGGTCCCGGCCCATGTAGCGCTGATCGGCTTGGAGCAGCGTGCGGGGCCGGTGCAGGTAGAAGTACTTCTCCCGCCCGGCGCGGCGGTTCATGGCGGCGATGCGGGCGCGGACGCGCGCCACGATGGCGTCGTCGCCGGGCATTTCGGCGCGGTCGGCGTCGGCGAAGTCGCCCAGCAGCAGGCAGGCGAGGTTGGGGTCGTCCTCCAGGCAGCCCAGCGCCTCAAGGTTGTCGCAGGCGGCGTCGGCGTGGGCCTCGTCCGGCAGCAGCACCGGCGTGACGATGAGCGTCCGCCAGGCGTCCGGCAGGCGCTCGACCTTTAGCTTCAAAAGGCGGGCGGGCCTGAAAAACAGGGGAAAGACCCGGTTGATGACGGCGTCCGACGCCGCCCACGCCGCGGGGACGGTCGCCGCGCACAGCCAGGGCACGCCGATGAACCGCCCGGCGAGGGCGGCGATGGCGGCGGTCAGCAATAGCGACGCGGTGACGCAGCC
>JAFRFY010000049.1 GCA_017434085.1 Clostridia bacterium | reverse complement strand
GCGGAAGTAGTAGATGGCGGAGGCGGCGGTGACGAACTTCACGCACCACTTGGCCAGGTCAGCCAGCATCAGTATGATCAGCTGGGGGTTCTGGAACAGGGACTTGAACATGTCGCCGATGGAGATCTTGTTCTGCTTGGCGGTCTTGGCATGACCCTCGTCCTCGATCTCCTCATAGCCCTCGGTCATCTTGAAGTGCGCATAGTAGCCGAGCACCATGACCCAGCCCAGCACGAAGGCCGCGGCCGCCCACTGGTTCTTCTCGCCCACGATGCCGCCCAGCACGGTGGCGAAGGGCAGGCCGGCGTAGGACCACACCAGGCCGCCGATGTTGTTCCAGGTCGCGCGGGAGGAGGACAGGGTGGCCTTGTCCTCGGGGGTCTTGCCCACGACGGACACCAGCGTGGCGTTGGCCACGTAGCCGATGTTCCAGATCACGTGGGACACGACGGCGGCGATGATGATGATGATGGCGGACAGCCATTCATTCTCGCTGATGCGGATGAACTGGAAGGTGAAGATGAAGGGCACGATCCAGGGCGTCAGTATCAGCCAGGAGCGGTAGCGGCCCCACTTCTTGGCCTTGGTGCCGTTCAGTATGCCGCCGTAGATCCAGCTCAGGCAGGCGTCGATGATGGAGAACACCGAGTTGATGACGCCGGCCACCGCGGGCGCGAAGTTGGCGAAGTTCGTCAGGAATGTCATGAAGTAGAAGGTCTCGACGTTGCTCATCAGCACAAAGCCGGCGTCGCCGACACCGAAGAAGTTCTTCAGCGCGCTGCTGAGCGGCTTGTTCTGGGTCTGTGTCTTGTTCTGACTCATGGTTATATTCCTCCCCTTATTATGATCACTTGTGGTGGACTCCCTCAGACTGCGCGGCTGGAGCCCGGTCGTGGGTCGATCCGCGTCTTTCGCGTCCGCGGAGCCCTTCCTTTACAGCAATACCGTGGTAAACGATTGGTCTGTCGTGCAATCCCCCTTCAATTTGATGTGTGGTTCCCTCTATCGACCCGAAGCTGTGCCGACTTCGGACCGCCGGCCCGGGCTGGTACTCCCGGGCGCGGCACAACCGGGAAAGCATTTTCGCTTCCCCGGCCATGGGCATTGTCAGGCGCTCAGCATCCCAGCAGGCTGCACGCCGCGGGGATCAGTATGGCCACCAGCACCGCCACCGCGATGGAGGCGGGCACGCCGGTCTTGACCATGTCGCTGAACTTGTAGTATTTGAACTTGTAGGTGAACATGGGCACCGCGTCGGTGGGCAGCACGAAGGTCACCGCCGACCAGAAGGACACCAGTATCGCCGCGCCCGCGGGATTGATGCCCGCCAGCACCGCCAGCTCCACGATGGGCACCACCGCCAGGCCCGCCACCGCGGGGCCGGAGGGGATGAGTATGTGGATGATGCACACCAGGAAGGAGATCAGCAGGAACACCGCGAAGGGGCTCCAGTTGGCCGCGCCGCCCAGCGTGACGGTGATCAGCCACTTGGCGGCGCCGGTGACCAGCGTGGCGTCCGCCAGCGCGCCCACCGAGCCCACCATGAAGGTGGCGTCCCAGCCGCCCTTTTGCGAGTATTCCTCCCAGGTCAGCACCTCGATGCCGGGGAACATGAACAGGCAGGTTCCCATCAGCGCCACGCAGGTGGTGTTGAGCACCGGGATCCAGGAGGAGGCGATCCACGCCACGAACATGGCCGCGATGACCGCCAGCGCCTTCTTCTCGCGCGCGTCCAGCGGGCCCGCGCCGTGCACCATGTTCTCGGCGATCTTCATGGCGTCGTCGGAGATATTCTCCGGCTTGTGGACGAATGTGATCCACAGCGCCACCAGCACCGTCACCAGCAGGCCGATGGGGTAGCCCTGTATCATCCACTTGAGGAAGGTCACGGGCCGGTCCATGGCCGCCAGGGTGTTCATGGCGATGATGTTGGTGGGGCCGCCGGCGGGGGTCATGTAGCCGCCCACCACCGAGGCCGCCGGTATGGCGATCATCAGGCACTTGCCCAGGTTGGAGGTGCCCGGCTTCGGGTCGCCGTTGGCCTTCAAGACCGCGAGCCCCAGCGACGCGAACAGCGCGCACGTGGGGATGTTGGACATGATGGAGGACAGAAGCGCCGTGCCCACCGCGAAGCCCACCACCAGCTTGCGGGGCGACTTCTTCGCCCAGGTCATGATCAAACCGGCGATGCGGGTGGGGATGGTGGTGGAGGCCATGGCCGTGGTGATGGACATGGTGCCGACCATGAAGAAGAACACCGATCCGCCGAAGCCCTTGAACATGTCGCCGGGGGTCAGTATCTTCATGAACACCAGAAGCGTCGCCATGAAAATGCCCGTGACCGCCATGTTCATCGTCTCGGTGACCCACAGCACGATGGAGGCCAGTATCACGCCGAACGACTGCATGCCCGCCCGGGTCAGCCCCTCGGGGCAGGGCAGTACGCTCGACAGTATGATCAAGGCCGCCGCGAGTATCAGAAAACGCCCTTTTCCTTGCTTTTGCATGACAAACATTCCCTCTTTATTGATAACTCCATGTTAATAGTTTAGCTTTTTTTGAGGCGTTGTCAATGCGCAGTATGCAGTTATTTTACATTGACAATACTGCAAATTGTAGTATAATGAAATTAGAAGGAGGTGTTTGTGTGCGTTACACGGCGCCGATCGTGGTGGAAAAAGCGCTGGAGCTGCTGGGCGTGGAGCCGCTGTATCAAAAATACGCCGCCGGGGCCCGCATCAACGGCTTTTCGTCGGCCACCCGGGACCGGCGGCGGCAGGACATCCTCTGGCTCAACGACAATTCCGGCGGCCTGCGGCCGTATTCGGCCTGCGGCGCGAAGCACTGCGTGTACATCGCCTCCCGGGCGGAGGAGGCCTCGGGCCTGCTGGAGTGCGAGGGGGAGCGCACGCTGGTGGCGCTGCCCCACACGGTGTCGCTTAGGCGGCTGGTGTCGGCCATGGAGCAGTGCTTCGCCTTCTACAACGCCTGGGACGAGGCGCTTCTGGACGTGATCCGCCGGGGCGGGGACTGGTACGAGCTGCTCTCGGTAGGGCACCGGGTGATCGGCAACCCCATGATCATCTACAACCGCAGCATGCGGGTGCTGGCCTACACCGACGACGACAGCGCCCGGGACCCGCTGTGGACGGACACCGTGCGCGACGGCGTGGCGCGGACGGATTCGGAGAGCCTGTCGGCGGACCTCATGCGCTTTTTGTATGAAGTGGAGGAGCACGACGCCCCCTTCCGCTTCAAGGGCGAGGGCATGAGCGAGCCCTTCTGGTCCGCGCCGGTCCGGGTGGGCGGGCGGCCCCGGGGCATGGTGAACGCGGTGGAGTACCACCGGCCCCTCAGCGAGGGCTGCCGGGACCTGCTGGGCTTCTTCGCGGAGTTCGTCGCCATCGGCATGCAGTGCTCGGACGTGGGCGGGCCCGTGCCCGACGCCGTGCCCCGTCAGTTCATGCTGGACCTGTTGAAGGGCGAGATCGCCTCCCGGGAGCTTCTGAACACCCGGCTGATCGCCGTGGACTGGCAGGCGATGAACAGCTTCCGCTTCGTGGTGCTGCGGGCGGGGCTGCCCTTTTTGACCGGCGAGCAGTGGCGCAGCTACTACGACCGGCTGACGGCTTTGAAGCTCAGCGGCCTGGCCTGCGTGATCGACCGGCCGGAGCCCCACATCGGGCTACTGCTCACCGCCGCCGACCCGGACCGCTTCGCCCGGGTGCTGGAGACCGTGGACCGCTTCTGCGCCATCAATCCCCTGCGGGCGGGGGTCAGCGACGTCTACGAGGACCTGCTGGACACCCCGCGCTTCTACCGCCAGGCCCAGGTGGCGCTGGAGCTCATGGACGCGAGCGTGTGCTTCTACGAGGACGCCCGCTACCCCCGGATGCTCCGCCACCTGCGCAGCCACGCCCGCCGCGAGGACCTGATGCACCCCGCCGTGATCCGGCTGGCGGCGCTGGACCGGGAGGAGGGCACCGAGTACATCCGCAGCCTCCAGGCCCTGATCCAGCACACCTTCAACCAGCTGGAGACCGCCGAGGCGCTGGGCATCCACCGCACCACCCTCGCTTACCGGCTGCGGCGGCTGCAGGAGCTCACCGGGATCGACCTGAGCGACGCCCGGGAGATGTTCCATATCGCGGTGTCGCTGAAGCTGATGTGAAGCGGGATTATCATTACGGAGGAATAATATGTACGAAACGATGAATCAACCGTTGCCCGACGTCGGGGCGTATCTGGAGCGGATCGGCATGGCGGCGCCGCCGGAGGTGAGTTTGGCGGGGCTGAACGCGCTGATCTTGGCGCATCAGACCCACGTGCCCTTCGAAGACCTGGACGTCTATTTTACGCGGCGGCCCGTGTCGCTGGAGCTCCCCGCACTGTTCGACAAGGTGGTCGTGCGGCGCAGAGGCGGCTACTGCTACGAGCTGAACGCGCTGTTCACCCGGCTTTTGCAGGATCTGGGCTTCGACGTCCGCAGGGTGTTCTGCCGGGTGGTGCGGGGGCGCGACTTCCTGCCGCCCTGCGCCCATCAGGCCATCGTGGCGGCGTTCGGGGAGGATATGTACTTCTGCGACGTGGGCTTTGGCGGCCCCATGCCCGCGGGGGCGCTGCGCATCGGGGACGGCGTCGGCGGGGAGGTGCGGGGCGAGTATTTCCGCGTCGACCGCTATGACGACTACTGGTGGACCGTGTCCCGGGACGCCTCCGACGGCCGGCGGGAGGCGGTGTTGCAGTTCAACACCTTCCCCCAGACGCCCCAGGAGTTCCTGGCCGCCAACATGAAGGGCGCGCTGGACCCGGCGTCCCTGTTCGTCAACAAGCTGCTGGTCAACCTGCGCACGGCGGACGGCGCGCTGTCCGTTACCGACGATCAGCTGACCGTCCGCCGGGGCGGCGCGGTCCAAACGGTACAGCTCGACGGCGACGCGGCGCTGAGGCAGGCGCTGGCTGAGCATTTTGGGATCGATATGCCGGATTATAATTGATATAGATAAGGTAAGTGTTCGGTACTGTCGATCAATGGTAAGCTGTCGAGGAGATATATCACACGCTCCGGCGCTTGACCAGCTTGGTGGACACCTCGATCTTCAACGGCTGGGTATTCTCGCCCTCGATGAGCTGGACGATGCGCATGGCGGCGGTCTCGCCCATGAACAGCTTGGGCACCACGACGGTGCTCAGCGGGGGGGTCATGTACTCGCAGGCGGGGATATCGTCGAAGCCCACCACGGCCACGTCCTCGGGGATGCGGTAGCCCGCCTCCTTGAGGGCCATCATCGCGCCGAAGGCGATCAGGTCGTTGTCGGCGAAATAGCAGTCCACGGGCTTCTCCCCGGCCGCCAGCAGCCGCTTCATGTCCTCATAGGCCCCCTCCTGCGAGGGCGTCAGCCGCAGCACCTGGGATTTCGCGGTGGACATGCCCCCGGCGCGTATGGCCTTGTAGAAGCCGTCGGCCCGCTGGTCGAAGTTGCTGATCCAGTAGTCCGAGCGCAAATACCCCGGCTGGGTGCGGCGCTTCTTGATGAGGTATTCCGTGGCCATGAACGCGCCCTGTATGTTGTTGATGAGTACGAAGTTGAAATCCAGCTTTTCAAAATAGGCGTCCAGCACCACCAGGGGGATGTCCACCTGCGTGAAGCTCTTGAGGGCGCTCTCGTCGATCTCCGTGGCCAGCAGTATGATGCCGGAGAAGCGGGAGTTGCCCAGCGTGTAGATCTGGTCGGCGATCTCGTCGTCCTCGTACAGATACCGCACCACGCAGTCGTAGCGGCGGCGTCGGCAGCCCATGCTGATGCCGTCGGTCAGCGTGGAGAAGAACGGCGTGTCGTTGACCACGGCGCCGCTCTTTTTATAGATGACAAAGCATATCGTGCCCTTTTTGCCGACGGCGGTCACGGTCTTGCTGGAAAAGTCGAAGCCGTACTGCTTGGCCGCCTCGATCACCCGCTGCCGCGTGGCGCGGCTGACCCCCGGCTTGTCGTTCAATGCCAGCGAGACCGCCGATTCGGACAGCCCCAGTATCGCCGCCAGTTCCTTTCCCGTGATGGACATGCGCCTCACCTCAAGCGTATTATATATAATTTAGCGAATTTAGTCAATATACCCTCAATAATTTATTGAAATTTAGTTATCAAGGGGCTATAATAGTTCCTGCAAGCGGCGATGGAGGCCGCTGAAATCGGACCTCAGCCCGCGAAAGGGCTGAACATAAAAAGGAGGATATACCCCATGAAGAAGATCCTGTCTGTTGTCCTGGCTGTGATGATGCTTCTGAGCGTCGCAGCGTCCGCCGAGGGGCTGATCTACATCATCACGCCCTCCGCCTCCAACCCCTTCTTCAAGACCGAGCAGGTCGTCGGCGAAGCCAAGGCCGTGGAGCTGGGCTACGAAGTGAAGTGCATGTCCCATGACGACGACGCTGCCAAGCAGCTGGAGATGTTTGAGGCCGCCATCAACGACGGCGCCTCCGCCATCATCTGCGACAACGCCGGCGCGGACGCCTCCATCGAGGCCGTCAAGAAGGCCGACGAGGCCGGCATCCCGGTGTTCCTGATCGACCGCGAGATCAACGAGTCCGGCCTGGCCAAGGCCCAGATCGTCGCCGACAACGCGCAGGGCGCCGCCGCCATCGCCGAGAAGTGGGTCGAGGCCATGGACTACGAGGGCAAGTACGCCGAGCTGCTGGGCCTGGAGTCCGACACCAACTGCCACGTCCGCTCCGACAACTATCACGCCGTGATCGACGAGTATCCCGATCTGGTGATGGTGTCCCAGCAGTCCGCCAACTGGGATCAGACCCAGGGCTATGAGAAGACCGAAGCCATCCTGCAGGAGTTCGGCGACGAGCTCAAGGGCATCATCTGCGGCAACGACACCATGGCCTGCGGCGCTGCCCAGGCTTGCATCGACGCCGGCCGCGACGACATCAAGATCATCGGCCTGGACGGCTCCGACGAGGCGGCCGCCTACATCAAGGACGGCAAGATGGTCGGCACCGCGCTTCAGCAGATCGCCCGCATCACCGAGATGGCCGTCGAGCAGGCCGACGCCTTCCTGAAGGACGGCACCCTGCCCGAGAGCGAGAAGCAGCTGGTTCCCTGCATGGCGATCACCGCCGAGAACGTGGACAACCTGTCCGGCTTCGTGTACACCGAATAATCACCCCTGATACCTTTTGGCGGGGATGCCTCTGACATCCCCGCCATAATTCTACCCGACGAACCCATGAAGGAGATACCCGTTCATGAAAAAGAAGATTATATGGATCATACTCGCCGTGGTGCTGGTGGTGTTCCTGGCGCTCTCCGCGAAGGTGATCGACAAGGGCACCGAGGGGCAGTACACCGGCGAGGTGGCCTTTGACGCCAGCGCCTCCTCCGGCGACGACTGGAGCGCGGTGCTCGGTGAGATCACCGGCAAGGCGGAGGACATCGCCTCCGTGGACCTGGCCGCGCTGGGCGACGGCAGGGCCGTGACGCTCAAGGGCACGGTCACCGGCTATGAATCCAAGGCCAGCGGCAAGAAGAATACCATCACCGTGGCGCCCGAGGGCTATACCGGCGACGCCGTGTTCACCGTGCAGCTGGGCAGCATCTACTCCGGCACCGCCATCCGCGACACGCAGACCGTGAAGGCCTTCGGGGACTTCACCAACCAGACCGAGTGGAGCGCCTACGCCAAGGCCCTCAACAGCGAGATGCACGAGCAGGTGGTCGTGCCGCTGAACATCGACGAGGGCATCCAGGGCAAGACCGTGACCGTCACCGGCGCGGCCACGGGCTCCGGCAATGACATCAACATCACGCCGGTGGCCATTGCCATCGAATGAGACGGGAGGGTCTGATATGTACGACGATCCGAACGTAGTGCTCCATTGTGAGAAAATCGACAAGATCTACCCCGGCACCAAGGCGCTGGACCAGGTGTCCTTCGACCTCCTGAAGGGCAAGGTCAACGTGCTGATCGGCGAAAACGGCGCGGGCAAGTCCACGCTGATGAAGATGATCGCGGGCATCGAGCAGCCCTCCGCCGGCAAGATGTACATGGACGGCGAGGAGGTCGTGTTCAAGGACACCAGCGCCGCCCGGGCCAAGGGCATCGGCATCATCCACCAGGAGCTGTCGCTGTTTCCGAACCTGACGGTCTACCAGAACATCTACATGTGCCACGAGAAGCGCAAGGGCCTCTTCCTGGACGACAAGAAGCACGTCGAGGGCGCGCGGGCCATTTTGAAGCGGCTGGAGCACGAGATTCCCCCGGACACCATGGTGGGGGATCTGCGCGTGGGCCAGCAGCAGATGGTGGAGATCGCCCGCAACCTGGTGGAGGACGACCTGCGGGTGCTGATCATGGACGAGCCCACCTCGTCGCTTTCGGCGGCGGAGGTGAAGGTGCTGTTCAAGATCATGCGGGAGCTTTTGCAGCAGGGCCTCTCCATCGTCTACATCTCCCACCGCCTGGAGGAGATCATGGAGATCGGCGACCACGTGACCATACTGCGCGACGGCAAGTACGTGGCCGACGCCGACGTCAAGGACATCGACCTGCCCTGGATCGTGGAGAACATGGTGGGCAAGAACACCCAGTACCACCGCTTCACCCGGTCCATCGACCTGGACAGGGCCGAGCGTGTGCTGGAGTGCAACCACATCTATCTGCCCAAGCCCGGCGGCGGCTGGCTGCTGGAGGATGTGAACATGTACCTTAAAAAGGGCGAGGTGCTGGGCATCTACGGGTTGCTGGGCGCGGGCCGCAGCGAGCTGTTCGAGTGCCTGATGGGCATGCGGCCGGAGCACACCGGCGAGGTGATCTACCAGGGCAAGCCCATGAAGATCGGGGACATCGCCGACCAGCTCAACGCGGGCTTCGCGCTGGTGCCGGAGGACCGGCAGCGGCAGGGCCTGGTGCAGAGCCTGGACATCTGCAAGAACGCCTCCCTGGCCTCGCTGACCGACTTTTTGACCGGGTTTTTGATGAACTATCCCGCCGAGGAGAAGGCCGTGGACGCGCAGATCAAGGATTTGCACATCAAGGTGGCGGACAAGCACCTGCCGATACTGTCCCTCTCCGGCGGCAACCAGCAGAAGGTGGTCATCGCCAAGGGCCTGATGACCAAGCCCACGGTGCTGCTGATGGACGAGCCCTCCCGCGGCATCGACATCGGTGCCAAGACCGAGGTGTTCGAGATCATCCACGAGTTCTCGGAGCGCGGGCTGTCGATCATCGTGATCTCCTCGGAGCTCAAGGAGATCATGGCCATCGCGGACCGCATCTACGTGCTGTCCAACGGCAAGTGCACCGCGGAATTGAGCGGCGGCGAGATCACCGAGGACAACCTCGTCCGGGCATCCTACGCCGGGCTCGGCACCGGCAAGAGCGCGTCGTAGTAATACAGGAGTGATGTTAACATGAAAAAAAACAACAACCAGTTGATGATGACACTGCTCAAGGGCAGGACCTTCATCGTGCTGATCATACTGGTCATATTCTTCAGCTTCGCCTCTTCGTCCTTCTTGTCGGTGAACACGCTGACCATGGTGGCCAAGCACGTGTCGCTCTACGGCATACTGGCGCTGGGCATGACCTTCGTCATCATCACCGGCGGCATCGACCTGTCGGTGGGCTCCGTGCTGGGCCTGACCGGCATGCTGGCCGGCGGGCTGATCCAGGAGGGCCTGACCGTCGGCAACAAGACCGTCTACTTCTCGGTGCCCGCCATCATCGTACTGATGCTTTTGACGGGCTGCCTGATCGGCCTGATCAACGGCCTGGTCGTCACCAAGCTCAACGTGCCCGCCTTCATCGCCACGCTGGGCACCATGTACATCTGCCGCGGCATGGCGAACCTGCGCTCCAACGGCGCCACCTTCTCCAAGATCGCGGGCTTTGAGGGCCTGGGCAACGTAGGCCTCAAGGCGCTGGGCACCAACTGGCTGGGCATCCCCGCGGGCGTGTACGTGTTCGCGGTGCTGGCGATACTCTCCGCCGTGCTTCTGAACCGCACCCACATCGGCTGGCACATACTGGCCGTCGGCGGCAATGAGAAGTCCGCCCGGCTGTCCGGCATCAAGGCCGACCGGGTGAAGATACTGGTGTACATCATCTCCGGCTTCTGCGCCGCGTGGATCGGCCTGATCAACACCGCGCAGCTCTCCGCCGCGCATCCGGCCTCCGGCGACGGCTGGGAGATGAACGCCATCGCGGCCACCGTACTGGGCGGCACCTCCATGGCCGGCGGCTCCGGCACCATCGTGGGCACCATCGTGGGCGCGTTCGTCATCGGCGTGATCAACGACGGCATGACCATGTGCGGCGTCAGCGAGTTCTGGCAGAAGATCATCCGCGGCGTCGTGATCATACTCGCCGTCGTGATCGACCAGACCCAGCGCAATTTGCAGGCCAAGATGGCGCTGCAGGCGCGGAATGAATCCAAATAAACGAGGTAGATATCATGACTGCTAAAATTAAGCTGGGTTACGCCCCCACGCGGCGCTCGATATTCAGCGCTCCGGCGGCACTGGAGTTCCGCGGGCTGATCGCAAACCGCCTGCGCGAAATGAACGTGGACTTCGTGGACATCGACGACGTCAACGACGAGGGATTGCTGTTCGACGACGCGGGGCTTGAGAAGATCATCGAAAAGTTCAGCTCGGAGAAGGTGGACGGCCTGTTCATCCCGCACGCCAACTTCGGCACCGAGTACGAGTGCGCCCGGCTGGCGAAGGCGCTGAACGTGCCGGTGCTGCTGTGGGGCCCCCGGGACGAGCGCCCGGATCAAAACGGCATGCGCCTGCGCGACAGCCAGTGCGGCCTGTTCGCCACCGGCAAGGTGCTGAGGCGCTTCAAGGTGCCGTTTACCTACATGAACAACTGCAACCTCGAGGACAAGGAATTCGAGCGCGGCGTCAGGGACTTCCTGGCGGTGTGCAACGTGGTGAAGGTGTTCCGCCACACCCGCATATTGCAGATCGGCCCGCGGCCCTTCGACTTCTGGTCCACCATGTGCAACGAGGGCGAGCTGCTGGAGAAGTTCAACATACAGCTAAGCCCCATACCGCTGCCGGAGCTGTACGCCGAGATGCGCAAGTGGCGCGAGGAGAAGACCGAGGTGGACAAGGTCGTCTCGTACTGCAAGGAGAACATGACCTGCAAAATCGAGGACAACTACCTGCGCAACGTGGCCGAGCTCAAGGTGGCCATGAAGGCGCTGGCGGCGAAGTACGGCTGCAACGCCGTCGCCATACAGTGCTGGAACGCGCTGCAGGACGAGATCCACATCATGCCCTGCGCCGCCAACGCGCTGCTCAACGAAGAGGGCATCCCGGTGGTGTGCGAGACCGACATCCACGGGGCCATCTCCCAGCTGATCGCCGAGGCCGCCTCGATGAACGAGCGCCGGGTGATGTTTAGCGACTGGACCGTGCGCCACCCCGACAACGACAACGGCGAGCTGCTGCAGCACTGCGGCCCGTGGCCGATCAGCGTTGCGAAGGAGAAGCCCTCCATCTGCGTGCCGGTGGCCTTCCCCCAGAACGGCGCGGTGTCCGCCGAGGCCAAGCACGGCCCCATGAGCCTGGTGCGCTTCGACGGCGACGACGGCGAGTATTCGATACTGCTGGGCCACGCCCGCGGCATCGACGGCCCCTGGACCCGCGGCACCTACGTGTGGGTCGAGGTCAACAACTTG
>JAFRFY010000048.1 GCA_017434085.1 Clostridia bacterium | reverse complement strand
GCAGCGCGCGCTCAGCGGGCGGCACTACCCCGGGCGTCTTCTGCTGGTGGCGACGGGCAAGGCGGCGTGGCAGATGGCCAAGGCCGCGTCCGATTTCAGGGGGGACCGCATCGAGAAGGGCGTGGTGGTCACCAAGTACGACCACGTGATGGGCCCCATCGCCAATTTCGACTGCTTCGAGGCGGGCCATCCCGTGCCCGATGAAAACTCCTTCAAGGGCACCCAGGCCGCGCTCGACCTCGTGAACGACCTGACGGAGAAGGACACGGTGCTCTTCCTGCTCTCCGGCGGCGGCAGCGCGCTGTTCGAGGCGCCGCTGGTGAAGGGCGAGGAGCTGCAGGACATCACCAACCAGCTGCTGGCCTGCGGCGCGGACATCGTGGAGATCAACACCATCCGCAAGCGCCTCTCCCGGGTGAAGGGCGGCCGCTTCGCCCAGCTGTGCTGGCCCGCCCACGTGGAGGCCGTGATACTCTCCGACATACTGGGCGACCCGCTGGACATGATCGCCTCCGGCCCCGCCTGCCCGGATACCTCCACCGCCGAGGACGCGCAGCGCATCGCGGCGAAGTACGGTCTCAAGCTGTCCGACGAGGCGCGGAAGCTGCTGGCGATCGAGACCCCCAAGACGCTGGACAACGTGACCACCTGGATCAACGGCTCCGTGCGCGAGCTGTGCGCCGCCGCCGAGGTCACCTGCCGCCGGCTGGGGTACGAGCCCATCGTGCTGACCGACCAGCTCTGCTGCCAGGCAAAGGAGGCGGGCAGCTTCCTGGCCTCCATCGTCAAGACCCACGCCGCCGCCGACAAGCCCCTGGCGTTCATCGCGGGCGGCGAGACGGTGGTGAAGCTCACCGGCCACGGGCTGGGCGGGCGCAACCAGGAGCTGGCGCTGGCCGCCGCCCCCGGCATCGCGGGGCTGAACGCGGCGGTGTTCTCCGTGGGCAGCGACGGCACCGACGGCCCCACCGACGCCGCCGGCGGCTACGCGGACGGCGAGACCCTGGCCGAGCTCAAGGCCCAGGGCCTGAACGTGGACGCCGTGCTCGTGGACAACGACGCCTACCACGCCCTCAAGGCCGTGGGCGGGCTGATCATGACCGGCCCCACAGGCACCAATGTCAACGACGTCGCCGTGGCGCTGGTGCGGTGATCCGTAGACGCAGACGACCGCGGGAGCGATGCGCTCCCGCGGTCGTTTTATGCTTCGATAAACCCGTCGATGGCCTCCGCCGCCTGCGCGACGGGGTCGCCGGTCATGTCCAGCCAGAGGATGTCCTTATCCCGCTTGAACCAGGTCATCTGCCGCTTGGCGAACTTCTTGATGGCGTTGCCCAGCTGCTCCACCATGTCCTCGTAGCGGGGGATCTCACCGGTGAGGTACTGGGCGATGAACCGGTACTCGAGGCCCAGCTTGTAGAGAAACTCCGTGCTGACGCCCTGGTCCATGAGGCCCCGCACCTCCGCCACCATGCCCTGTTCAAGCCTGCGTTCCAGGCGCTCGTCGATGCGGGATTTGAGGGTCTCCCTCTCCCATGTGACGCCCAGCTTGAGGCAGTCGTAGCGGGGGCGGTTGTGGGGCACGTGGTCGTCCCCGGCGTGCAGCTTCTCCAGCACGCGCATCACGCGGTTTCGGTTGTTGCGCTCGATGTCGATGTCCGGCACGGCCTTCACCAGCATGTCGTACAGTGCCGGGGTGGAGAAGGTCTCCAGATAATCCCGGTATGCAAGGTCCGGCGCGGCGTCGCTCATCACGTAGCCCTCGGTGACCGAGGCCACGTAGAGCCCCGTGCCCCCCACCAGAAACGGCAGCCGACCCCGGGCGAGTATGCCGTCGATGGCCTCATACGCCAGGCGCTGGAAGTCGTGCATGGAGAAGAAGTCGCCCGGCGCGCATACGTCGATCAGGTGGTGCGGCACGCCCCGAGTCTCTTCCGGGGTGATCTTGCCGCTGCCCAGATCCAGCCCGCGAAACACCTGCCGCGAATCCGCCGACACGATCTCGCCGCCGTAGCGCTCCGCCAGCTTAACCCCCAGGCCGCTCTTGCCCGAGGCGTTGGTGCCCACCACCGCGATCAGCTTCGGCAATCCGTCCATTGACATTCCTCCAAGGGATACTGACATAACCCCTACTCCCTACTCCCTACTCCCTCATTTCCTCCACGCGCTGGGCGCCACCAGCATCAGTATCGGGAAGACCTCCAGCCTGCCGATCAGCATGCACATGGACAGCACGATCTTGGACAGGTCGGAGAACGCGGCGAAGTTGCCGGTGGGGCCCACCATGCCCAGGCCGGGGCCGATGTTGGACAGCGTGGCCACCACGGCGGTGAAGTTGGTCTCAAAGGAGAAGCCGTCCAGCGACACGATGATCGTGGACACGAACAGCACGAACATGTAGGCGAAGAAGAAGCCCTGCACGCCGGAGAGTATGCCCTCGTCCACGGTGTGGCCGTCGAGCTTGACGGTGTTGACGGACTTGGGGTGCACGGTGCGGCGGATGTCGCGGATCATGCTCTTCATCAAGAGCTGCACGCGGATGACCTTGATGCCGCCGCCGGTGGAGCCCGCCGACGCGCCGATGAACATGATGGCCACCAGCAGCACCCGGGAGAACTGGGGCCAGCGGTTGAAGTCCGCGGTGGCATAGCCGGTGGTGGTCATGATCGACGACACCTGGAAGAAGCTGTAGCGCAGCGCCGTGAGGAAATTGCCCCCCGGCTTCACGTCGTCGGCGATGGAGTAGAAGCCCTGCGCCGCCCGGGGCATGATGTTGATGGCGATCAGCACCGTCGCGCCCAGCAGTATGCACCAGTAGAGCCTGAGCTCACTGTTGCCCAGCGCGGCGCGCCAGTTGCGCTTGAGGATGAAGTAGTACAGCGAAAAGTTCACGCCGAACAGCGCCATGAATATGCCGACCACCACGTCCACCGCCGCCGAATTCCAGTGGGCGATGGAGTTGCCGTAGGTGCCGAAGCCGCCGGTGCCCGCCGCGCCGAACATGTGCACCAGCGCGTCGTACAGGTTGAGGCCGCAGCACAGAAGAGCGATCACCATCAATACCGACAGCCCGCCGTAGATGGCGTAGAGTATCTTGGCGTTGTTGGCCACCCGGGGCACCAGCTTGTCCGTGGAGGGGCCCGGGGATTCCGCCCGCATCAGGTGGATCGAGCGCGCGCCCATCTTGGGGATCAGCGCCAGCGACAGCACCAGCACGCCCATGCCGCCGGCCCAGTGGGTAAAGCTGCGCCAGAACAAAAGGCCTTTGGGCAGCGCCTCCACATCCTTGATGATGGTCGCGCCGGTGGTGGTGAAGCCGGACACCGTCTCGAAGAAGCAGTCCACCAGCGAGGGGATGTAGCCGCTGAAATAGAAGGGCAGCCCTCCGAAGAAGGACACCAGTATCCAGCTGAACGCCACCACCGCAAAGCCCTCCCGGGCGCGCAGGAAGTCCCGCCGGGGCCGTATCAGCGCCAGCGCGAAGCCCGCCGCGAGGGTGATGGCCATGGAGATCAGTATCGGCATGGCGTCCGAGCCGCCGTAGATCAGCGACACGATCAGCGGCAGCGCCATCAGCGCCCCCGCCATGCGCACCACGTTGCCGATCAGGTGAAATGTCAGTCGCTTGTTCATTTCTTCAAGCCCTCAATGTCGAACGCATCCTCCAGGTTCACGACCGTACCGGCGCGGGCGGTGAGTATCACCGTGTCCCCGGCCTCGATGTGGTCCGAGCCGAAGGGGATGATGGACTTGCGGTCCCGCACCAGCACGGACACCAGTATGCCCTTGCGGATCTTCAACTGGTTCAACGGTATGTTCAGGTAGGGCGCGCCCTCCAGCGCGGTGAACTCGTAGGCCTCGACCGACCCGCCCAGCATGTAGTAGACCTTCTCCACCACGGAGTTTCGGGAGTTGTTGAGCGCGCGCACGGAGCGCAGGATCACGTTGGCGGTGGTCAGCTTGGGGCTGACGGCGCAGTCGATGCCCAGATCCCCCATCACGTCCATGGCGTTGGTGCGGTTGACCTTCACGATCACCTTGCGCACGCCGCGCCGCGCGCCGTACAGGCCGGTGATCAGGTTTTCCTCGTCCCGGTCCGTCAGGCAGATCAGCGCGCCGCAGTCGGCCACGTTCTCCGATTCCAGCACCTCCTGGTCGGTGCCGTCGGCGCAGATCACCATCACGTTGTCCAGCTGCTCCGACAGCCTGAGGCACTTCTTTTCGTCGATCTCGATGAGCCGCATGTACACGCCCATGCCCGCGATGATCTTCGCCAGGTAGTAGGCGATGTGGCCGCCGCCGATCAAGAGCGCGGACTTCAACCGCTGGGTGTCCTTGCCCAGGTGCTTGAAGAACTTGGTGACCGATTCCCGGTCGCCGGTGGCGTACACCCGGTCGCCGGGCAGCAGCACGCTGGCGCCGTCCGGTATGAAGGCCGTGCCGTTGCGCTGCACCGCCGTGAACTGTATGTGCGGGAAGCGGTTGTGCAGCCGGGACAGGGGCATGTTGAGTATCGGGTCGGTGTTCTCCGCCCGGAACTCCACCATCTCCACCCGCCCGTGGGCGAAGGATTCGATGTTGATGGCGAAGGGGAAGCGCAGCAGCCGCGATATCTCCTGCGCCGTGGCGCGCTCCGGGTTGATGACCATGTCGATGTCCAGCTTCTTTTGCAGAAGCGTCAGGCTCTCGGTGTACTCCGGATCGCGGATGCGGGCGATGGAGTACTTCGCGCCCAGCTGCTTCGCCGCCAGGCAGCACACCATGTTCTGCTCGTCGTTGCCCGTAACGGCGACGATGACGTCCGCGTTCTCCACGCCCGCCTCGATCAGCACCTTCACGTTGGCGCCGTTGCCCCGCACGCACATCACGTCCAGCGTCTCGCTGGCCCGCAGAAGCGCCTGCTGGCTCACGTCCATGACCGTCACGTCGTGGCCGTCCTTCGACAGGTATTGCGCAAGGGTGTAGCCCACCTTGCCGTTTCCGACGATGATGATGTTCAAATACGAACCCTCCCTTGGGATGGTTGATCAGGTTCTCTGCGCTTCCCGCAGACATATCAATGCCGCCCTCGCATCTCCGACAAAACCGTCGCTCTTGTCCCACGCGACGCTCACCCCGCCCGCGTAGCCCTGTTTCTTTAGGACGCGCATCAGCTTGAAGTAGTCCTCGCCGTCGCCCTCCCGGGGCATGCGCCGGGTGAGGGGGTGCTCCACGTGCACGTGGCAGAGGCTGTTGCCGGTTTGCGCAAGCGCCGTCACCGGCTCGGCGGCCATGGCCATGGAGCCCGTGTTCGCCGCCACGCCCACGTTGTTCAGCTGCAAAAGCCCCGACAGCAGCGTGGCCTCGGACACCAGGTTCATGAGGTTGCAGTCGGTCTTTCTGAGGGGCTCCGCGGCGATCACCAGGCCGCACTCCCGCGCGTGGCCCTGGCACAGCCGCAGGAAGTTGCCCAGCTGCCGCCACGCCATGGGGTAGTCGTAGCCCTCCGGCACCGCGCGGGCGACGGCGGCGTCCAGCGTCACCACCTGCACCTTCAACCGCCGGCAGCGCCCGAAGGCCCGGGACAGGTAGGCGTGCAGCTCCGGGGCCCGCACGTCCGGCCCCACGATGTTCATGCCCTCCGGCAGCATGCGGTTCACCGCCTGCACCCGCACGCCGGCGCCCGCGCACCAGGCGGCGAACTCTTCAAAGTACGCCTCCGACAGCGCCGAGAGCGCGTTAAGCGGAATCTCCACGAAATCGTAGCCCAGCGCGTGGGCGTCGGGCAGGTTGGCAAAATCGGTGCATATGCCGATTGGAATCATTGGGTACCTCGTTATCCATAAACTGATGTATGCTATCAGTATACGCCAGTTTTCCCAAAAGGTCAAGGGACGCCTTTACGACGTCCCTTCCTCAACGCGCATCCTTCTCCCCCATTTGAGGAGGTAATACCCCACCTCGATCAAGCAGCAGCACATCCACCCCACCGGATAGCCGAAGCCCACCCAGAAGGGGGTGTTGGCGATGTAGCGTGTGAGCACGAACAGGTACACCTGCCGTATGGCCACGAAGGACAGCAGCATGATCGCCATGGGGCCCCGGGAATCCCCCATCCCCCGCAGCGCCCCGGCCAGCGTGTGGTTGACGCAGTTGAACAGCAGAAACAGCGTGTTGGCGCGTATGAACAGCACGCCGTACTCGATCACGGCGGGATCGGGGCTGAACAGCTTCACCGCGGGCACGGCGAACAGCATGATTAAAAGCCCCACCCCGCCGGTGATGGCCATGGACAGGCCGATGGCGGCCAGCGTGCCGCGGTGCGCCCGCCGGGTCTGCTTCGCGCCGATGTTCTGGCTGACGAAGGTGGTGGCGGCCATGGCGGTGGACTGCATGGGCAGCATGATGAACTGGTCCACCTTGTTGTAGCAGCTCCAGCCCGCCATGCAGCCGGAGCCGAAGTAGTTGATGTAGGACTGGACAAATATGTTGGAGAACGCCGTGACGACCGACTGGAGCCCCGCCGGCAGCCCCACGGCGACGATGCGTTTAAGCACGGCGGGGTCGACGGACAGGTCCCCCCACACCAGCCGGTAGACGTCGTCCGAGCGGGTCAAAAGCCGCAGGGTCAGTATGGCGGAGATCAGCTGGGAGATGATCGTGGCCCAGGCCACCCCCGCGATGCCGGCCTTGAGGCCGATCACGAAGGCCAGGTCCAGCACGATGTTCAACAGGCTCGTCAGTATCAAAAACATCAGCGGGCGGGTGGTGTCGCCCACGGCCCGCAGTATGCCGCTGCCCATGTTGTAGACCAAGAGCCCCGAGAACCCGTAGAAGTAGATGGTCAGGTAGGTCACCGCGTCCTCGAACACGTCCTCCGGCGTGGCCATCAGCCTGAGCATGGGCCGCACCAGCAAAAGCCCCAGCGCCGTGAACGCCGCGCAGAGTATGAAGGTCACGGCCATGGTGGTCTCTATGGCGACGTGCAGCCGCTGGTGGTCCCGGGCCCCGAAGTGGCGGGCGATCACCACCCCCGCGCCGATGGAGAAGCCGTTGAAGAAGAACACCAGCATGTTCACGATCAGCGCCGTCGCGCCCACCGCGGCCAGGGCCTCCTTGCCCACGAAGTTGCCCACCACCACGCTGTCCACCGTGTTGTACAGCATCTGAAACACGTTGCCCAGCATCAGCGGCAGCGAAAACAGCATGATCTGCCGGAGGATGGGGCCCCGGGTCATGTCCCGGGTCGAGGCGGCGCGCAAGGCCATGGGATCGCTTCCTTTGGGTGGGGATTGAGGGAGTAGGCAGTAGGCAGTAGGCAGTAGGGGTTATGTCGGGCGATGAGGGCATCGCCCCTACACAGCCCCTACTCCCTGTTTCACTTCCCCAGCCGCATCCGTCGCCGCTCCAGAGCGGCGGCGTATTCCTGCTTTTCGGCGTCGGTTTCGGGGGTGAAGGGGGGCACGGGCGTGGGTTTGTCCTGGTCGTCCAGCGCCACGAACACCGCGTAGGCGCGGTTGACCCGCTTGCGCGCGCCGTCGAGCTGCTCCACGTAGCTGTCCACGCGCACCTCCAGGGAGGTATTGCCGGTCCAGGTCACCTGGGCCTCCTGCACCACGGTGTCGTTGAGGTAGGCGGGGTTTAAGAAGGTCAGGTTTTCGATGCACACCGTGGTCACCGCGCGCTGGGTGTAGCGCCGGGCGGCCACCGCCCCCACGATGTCGATCCAGGCCATCATCTGTCCGCCGAACAGGCGGGGCTTCTTGTAGCCGTTGCAGTGCTGGGGCAGCACGATCTGCACGCTGGTGGTGATTTCGGGCATGGCGCGTCCTCCGTATCGCAAACGATGGTCGATGGTTACTTGGGCGAGGCGTGGCGCTCCGGCCGCGTCGGCCCATGGATCAGCCGGGCCAGCATCAGCGTGAGCAGCAGGCACAGCAGCAGGTTGAAGGCGTTGCCCAGGGCGCTGTTCTGCGAAAGGGTCTCCCCCGCCTGGCGGCTCTGCCGCAAGGCGTTGCCCGCCCTGCCGCCCTGCAGCGCGTTAAGCTCCTTGGAGTAGCGGGTGAGTATCAATCCGTGCAGCAGGAAGCACTCAAAGGACAGATCCCCCAGCGCCACCAGGGGCCGCGCCCTGAATACGCGGGACAGCCCGCCCTCGCCGACGGCGAAGGTCAGCAAAAGCAGCGCGTTGGGCACAAGCCACCGCGCGATGGTGAGGGACCACCGCTCGTAGGGGGTGTAGGGCATGGCGATCCACAGCGCGAACACCGCGACCTCCGCCAGCGTGAAAAGCCGCCGCCGGGAGGGACCGGATTCGGGGTGGCGCTCCATGATCACGCGGGTCAGGCAGCCCAGGCCGATGCCTATGGCGTACTCCCACATGCGGGCCACGGGAAACACGTACTCGGTAAACTCCCACCCCTCGCCCGGCATCAGGTAGCAGTAGAGGGTGGAGACCAGCATGCACCCCGCGATCATGCCGCAGTAGCCCGCCGCGGGCCGCTTCGAGCGCCTGATTTTGCCCGTCAGCGCCAACAGCGGCAGCGTGAGCAGGTACATGAATATCATCGCGGAGATGAACCAGCCCACGCCGTTGTAGGAGAAATAGTCTCTGGTAAACCAGGACTGTATCATCAGCGCGTTGCGCAGAAGCAGCTTAAGCGGCTCTTTGAGGCCGGCGAAATCGTGCTGGGCCACCAGCTTGGGGATCTTGGAGCTGGTCACGGCGAACAGCATCGTGAATATGTAGAGCGGATAGAGCTTCTTGATCTTGCGCCACATGTAGGCGCCGATCGCGCAGGGGGTGACGGCGATGTCGTCCTCAAAGTGGGTGTACCCGGTCGCCAGCCCGCTGAGCATGAAGAAGAAGGACACCGCGCAGGCGGCGCCGACGCCCCCGGAAAAGAAGCTGAAGCTCCAGTCGTTCGCGTGCCAGACGAACACCAGGCAGAACGCCAGAAACCGCAGAAACTGCAGCTGGTCCGCCCGCGGGGGGCGCTTCCTGACCCCGAGCGCCGCCGCGTCGGTCTGATGGGTCTCGTGCTGTTCCATCGTCCATCCATCTCCTCGCAACAAATGTCATGCCTGCATTATACATAGAAACGGGAGGCGTGTCAAGGAAGCGTCCCTACGCCTTGGTCTCGCAGTAGATGCACCGATACACCTTGTTCTTCCGGTCGGTGAGCTTGAACACGTGGTCGATGGCCCGCTCGGTGGAGGTGATGCAGCGGGGGTTCTTGCAGCGTATGACGTTGGTGAGCCTTTCGGGCATGTCGATGCGCCGCTTCTCCACCAGCGCGCCGTTTCTTATGATGTTCACGGTGACGCCGGGGTCCACGAAGCCCAGCACGTCGAAGTTGATGGCGATGTCGGAGTCGATCTTGATGATGTCCTTCTTCGCGCTGGTGCGGTGGCTGACGGCGTTCTTGATGAGCGCCACGGACACGTCCAGCGCGTCCAGCCCCAACAGCTCGTAGAGGCGCATGCCCCGCCCGGCGGTGATGTGGTCGATGACGATGCCGTTCTGTATGGCGTCAATGTTCATACTTCTACCTCCAGCAGCTTCAATATCAGCGCCATGCGCATGTACTTGCCGTTCAACACCTGCTTGAAGTAGCAGGCGCGGGGGTCGTCGTCCACCTCCAAGGCGATCTCGTTGACGCGGGGCAGCGGGTGCATCACGCACAGGTCGGGCTTGGCGGCCCTGAGCTTCGCCATATCCAGTATGTAGCTGTCCTTCAAGCGCAGGTAGTCCTCCTCGTTGAAGAAGCGCTCCCGCTGCACGCGGGTCATGTACAGCACGTCCAGCTCGGGCATGGCCTTCTCCAGGCTGGTGGTCTGGTCGTAGGGGATGCCGTTTTTGGCCAGCACGTCCTTCTTGACGTAGCTGGGCAGCTTCAATTCCTCCGGGGAGATCAGCACGAAGCGGTTGCCCGGGTAGCGGGCCATGGCGTTGATGAGGCTGTGCACCGTGCGCCCGAACTTGAGGTCGCCGCACAGCCCGATGGTCAGGTCGCTGAACGCGCCCTTCTCCCGGCGGATGGTCAGAAGGTCCGCCATGGTCTGCGTGGGGTGGCAGTGGCCGCCGTCGCCGGCGTTGATCACCGGTATGGCGGCGCTGTGGGCCGCCACCAGCGCCGCGCCCTCCTTGGGGTGGCGCATGGCGATGATGTCCGCGTAGCAGCTGACGGTCTTGGCGGTGTCGGCCACGCTCTCGCCCTTGGCGGCGGAGGAGGAGGCAGCGTCCGTCACCGACAGCACGCTGCCGCCCAGCTCGTACATGGCGGCCTCAAAGCTCAGCCGCGTGCGGGTGGAGGGCTCGAAGAACAGCGTCGCCAGCTTCCTGCGGGCGCAGGCGTGGGCGTACTTGTCCGGGTTGGCGATGATGTCCTGGGCCGTGGCGAGCAGGCCCTCGATCTCCTCGAGGGACAGGTCCAGTATGTCGATGACGCTTCGCTTCATCATGCGTTTCCTCCGATCCAGCTTTCGTCCGAGGGATTGTCCCGAAACGCCATGAGGCGCGCCACGTCGGAGGGGGCGATAACCCCGTCCTCGGCGGCCGTCGCCACCACCGCGTCAAAGTCGGTCAGCGAGGTGTTTTCGATGTTCGCCGCCGCCAGGCGCTCCAGGCCCTTTTTCATGCCGTAGGTGAATATGGACACGATGCCCAGCACGTCCGCCCCGGCCTCGCGCAGGGCGTCCACCACCTCGATCACGCTGCCGCCGGTGGAGATCAGGTCCTCCACCACCACCACCTTTTGACCGGGCTCCAGGCGGCCCTCGATGCGGTTCTGGCGCCCGTGGTCCTTCGCCCCGGAGCGCACGTAGCCCATCGGCAGGCCCAGTATATGGGCGGTGATGGCCGCGTGGGCGATGCCCGCCGTGGCGGTGCCCATCAGCACCTCGACCTCCGGGTACCTCTCCTTGATCAGCGCCGCCAGCCCGTTCTCAATGTCGTTCCGCACCTCGGGCGCCGTCAGCGTCAGCCGGTTGTCGCAATAAATCGGAGACTTGATCCCGCTCGCCCAGGTGAAGGGCTGTTCGGGGCGGAGGAAGACGGCTTTGATGGAGAGGAGGTCCTTTGCGATTCTATGCTTCATTGATATTCACCCTTTCGTATTCATCGAGAATGAGGAATTAGGAATGAGGAATGAGGAATTGAAGTCAGCCGCTGCCGCGTTTTATCGGGAAGACACTTTCTCATTCCTAATTCCTCATTCCTAATTCCTAATTATCCCAAGAGCTTATCCCACAAACTCCTCAACACACCTCTCATACGCCCCCACCGGATCGTTCGCGGCGGTGATGGGGCGGCCGACGACGATGTAGTCGGAGCCCACGGCCTTCGCCTGGGCGGGGGTCATGACGCGCTTCTGGTCGCCCACGTCGCCGTCGGCGAAGCGCACGCCGGGGGTGACGGTCAAAAACTCCGCGCCGCAGGCGTCGTACACCCTCGCGGCCTCCAGCGGGGAGCACACCACGCCGTCGAGGCCCGCGGCCTTGGCGGTCTGCGCGTAGTGCATCACCACGTCGGCGATGGGTTCACGAATCAGCAGGTCGCGCTCCATGCTCTGCTGGTCGGTGGAGGTGAGCTGCGTCACGGCGATCAGCAGCGGCCGGGTGCCGTCGGGCCGGGTCAGGCCCTCAAGCGCGGCCCGCATCATGGCCGTGGTGCCCGCGGCGTGCAGGTTGACGATGTCCACGTCCAGCCGCGACAGCACCGCCATGGCCTTCTTGACCGTGTTGGGGATGTCGTGCAGCTTGAGGTCGAGGAATATCCTGTGCCCCCGGGCCTTGATCTGCCTGACGATCTCCGGCCCCTCGGCGTAGTAGAGCTCCATGCCGATCTTCACGAAGGGCTTGCGGCCTGTGAATCGGTCCAGGAATTGCAGGGTCTGCGCCGCCGAAGCGAAGTCGCAGGCCACGATGACGTCCTTGCCCATACAGCTAACCTCCGTTTTCATTGAAGTCTGTTCGTGTGAATGATGAATTAGGAGTTAGGAATTAGAGTGTGTTTCTAAAATGCCTGAAGCGCATTTTCGGCGTCTTTGGCTGCATTTCTGCGTTGATTTCCCTTGACTTAGCCCCACTAAGCCTGCGGGAAATCGCCTTGAAATGCAGCCAAAAGGTGCCGCGTCAAAATCTTTGATTTTGCCGTG
>JAFRFY010000047.1 GCA_017434085.1 Clostridia bacterium | reverse complement strand
GATGCAGTTTCGAGCGGATTTGGCTGCATTTCAAGGCGATTTCCCGCAGGCTTAGTGGGGCTAAGTCAAGGGAAATCAACGCAGAAATGCAGCCAAAGACGCCGAAAATGCGCTTCAGGCATTTTAGAAACACACTCTAATTCCTAATTAAAAACCAAAGGAGGAAACAATATATGTTACCTTTCATAAAGGCTTTCCTCACCGGCGGCCTGATCTGCTGTGTGGGGCAGGCGCTGATCATGAACACGAAGCTGACCAACGCGCGCATTCTGGTGATCTTCGTGGTCTCGGGGGTGTTCCTGACGGGGCTCGGCCTCTACAAGCCGCTGGTGGACTTCGCCGGGGCGGGGGCCACCGTGCCGCTGACGGGCTTCGGCTATTCGCTGGCCATGGGGGCCATCGAGGCGGTGAACAAGTACGGGCTCATCGGGGCCTTCGTCGGCGGGGTCACCCGCACCGCCGCGGGCATCACCGCCGCCGTGGTGTTCGGGCTTTTGAACGCGCTGCTGTTCAAGCCGCACGCGAAATCATAGCCCTTGTCGATCGGCATGCAAAGTCATAGCCCCTGCCGATCATATTCCCAGCACCCGTTCCCCAGGTCCTTCCAGGTCACGACGCCGTCCTCCAGCACGCAGTAGCTGTGGGCGGAGCCGTTCTTGGGGATGGAGGTGGAGCCGGGGTTGACGAACGCCGTCTCCCCGCGCCGCTCAAGGCCGGGCACGTGGGTGTGGCCGAAGAACAGCGCGTCCCCGGGCATGAGTTTGGGCGGGTTCACCGGGTTGAACACGTGGCCGTGGGTCATGTACAGCACGCGCCCGCCAAAAAACAGCGCCGCGTAGTCCGCCATCACCGGGAAGTCCAGCACCATCTGGTCCACCTCGGCCTCGCAGTTGCCCCGCACGCACAGAAGCGCCGGGGCAATCGCGTTGAGCATGGCGATCACCTTTTTGGGGGCGTAGTCCTCGGGCAGGTCGTTGCGGGGGCCGTGGTACAAGAGATCCCCCAGCAGCACGAGCCGGTCGGGCCGCTCCCGCCGCCAGGCTTCGATCATCCTCCCGCACCACTTCGCGCTGCCGTGGATGTCCGACGCGATCATCAGCTTCATATTATCGCTCCTCTTTCCCGCGTAATTGTGCTCCATCCCCTATCATACCATTTTTAATATTAAGCAGGGGTTATTTTTTGCTTGAGACCGGGGGTATGTGATGGATAACTTAGCTTTGCTATGATAGAATAAACCAGTTTGGAGCATGAGGGGAGACAGAGGAAGGGGAGTTCACGACATGCCGGACAAGAAGCATCGCAGGCGCGGGGACCGGTTCGACGCCACTTTGGTGCGCGACATCGACCCGCTCCACTGGTTTTTCCCGTACATATACCCCAACCGCGCGGACAACGAGGCCTTCATCCGCGAGGAGTTTGACCTGACCCACCTGAACGCCTTCCTGGCGAAGAAGAACGAGGGCCTGGACCACGCCCACCGCTACACGGTGTTCCACGCGGTGGCGGCGGCCATCGTGAAGGCCGTGACGCTGCGCCCCAAGATGAACCGCTTCATCAAGGGCTGCCGCCTGTACCAGCGGGACGAATTGAGCCTGGGCTTCGTGGTGAAGAAGCAATTCGCCGACGACGCCGGGGAGGGCCTGGCCTACATCAAGTTCCCGGAGGACACCACCATCGACAGCCTGCACGAACGCATCATGGAGGAGATCTTCCAGTGCCGCCGGGAGGACGTGCAGGACAACTCCACCCAGGGCATGGAGATGTTCACCCACCTGCCGCGCTGGCTGATGCGCATCGTAATGTGGGGGCTTCACCGGCTGGACTTCTACGGCCACGTGCCCTACGACCTCATCAAGGCCGACCCCAACTACGCCTCCGTGTTCATCACCAACCTGGGCTCCATCAAGCTCAACGCGGCCTACCACCACCTGAGCAACTGGGGCACCAATTCGCTGTTCGTCATCATCGGCGAAAAGGGCATAAAGCCCGTGTTCCGCGCCGACGGCACCTATGAGATGCGCGAGCTTTTGTCCGTGGGCATCACGCTGGACGAACGCATCGCCGACGGCTACTACTACGCCCAGACCATCCGCCTGATCAAGAAGCTGATCGAGTGCCCCGAGCTGCTCGACCTGCCCGCGAATCAGCCGGTGGAGTACTGATTTAATTGGAGGTTCATAGCTATGCCAACCGTCAAAACCCCCTGGGAACCCTGGATGGGCGAGGTGCCGATGCACCTTGATTACTTTCAGGGCTCCATGATCGAGATGGTCGAGGGCGTCGCCCGGAAATACCCCGACGTGACCGCCTATGAGTTCATGGGCGGCCGTTGCGCCTATCCGAAGCTCGTGGCGCAGGTCCACGAGTGCGCCCGGGCGCTTCGCCAGATCGGCATCCGGGAGGGCGACAAGGTGACCATCTGCATGCCCAACGCCCCCCAGACCGTGGTGATGTTCTACGCGGTGAACATGGTGGGCGCCATCGCCAACATGGTGCACCCGCTGTCCGCCGAGGGCGAGATCGAGTTTTACTTAAACGATTCCGAGTCCGTGGCGGCGCTGACGCTTAATCAGTTCTACGGCAAGTTCGCCGGCATCCGCAAAAACACGCCCTATCTCAAGCACCTGATCATCGCCGACGTGGCGGACGCGCTCAACCCCCTCATGCGCGTGGGCTACAGGCTCACCGCCGGGCGCAAAATTCCGAAGGTGCCGAAGGACGCCGACATCCTCCCGTGGAAGCGGTTCATCGCCGACGGCAGGGCGTTTTCCGGCGATCCCCGGGTGAAGCGCGCGGCCGACGACCCCGCCGTGATCCTCTACTCTGGCGGCACCACCGGCATCACCAAGGGCATACTGCTGTCCAACCTGAACTTCAACGCCCTGGCGGCGCAGATCATCGCCACCAACCCCATCGTGAAGGTCGGCGACAAGATGCTGGCGCTGATGCCCATGTTCCACGGCTTCGGGCTTGGCGTGTGCGTGCACTCGATGCTGGCCAACGGCGGCACCTGCATACTGGTGCCCCGCTTCACGCCGCAGACCTACCCGGAGCTGCTGCGCAAGTACCGGCCGAACCTGATCGCCGGCGTGCCCACGCTGTATGAGGCGCTTCTGCGCATCCCCAACCTTGAAAACCTGGACCTCTCCTGCCTCAAGGGCGTTTTCTCCGGCGGCGACAGCCTGCCCGCCGAACTCAAGAAGCGCTTCGACAAGTTCCTGAAGGACCACGGCGCGAAGATCGAGATCCGCGAGGGCTACGGCACCACCGAGTGCGTCACCGCCTCCTGCCTCACCCCGCTTACGAAGGCCAAGGAGGGCTCCATCGGCATCCCCTTCCCGGACACCTACTACAAGATCGTGAAGGTGGGCGGCGAGGAGGAGGTGCCCTACGGCGAGGAGGGCGAGATCTGCCTGGCCGGGCCCACGGTGATGCTGGAGTACGTCAAGCACCCGCAGGAGACCGCCCAGACCCGCCGCGTCCACGCCGACGGCCTCACCTGGATACACACCGGCGACTTGGGCGTGATGGACGAGGAGGGCTTCATCTACTTCCGCCAGCGCATCAAGCGCATGATCGTCACCAGCGGCTACAACGTCTACCCCTCCCAGATCGAGAACATACTCGACGCCCACGAGGCCGTGCACATGAGCTGCGTCATCGGCGTGCGCGACCCCTACAAGATGCAGAAGGTCAAGGCTTACATCGTATTGAAGCCCGGCTACGAGCCCTCCGACGCCACCCGCCAGATGCTCATGGACTACTGCCGCAAGCACATCGCCAAGTACGCCATGCCCTATGACATCGAGTTCCGCCCCGACCTCCCCAAGACCCTCGTCGGCAAGGTCGCCTACCGCGTGCTCGAGGAGGAGATGGCCAAGGCCCAGCCGGCTTAGGCGATTAGGGAGTAGGGGTTATGTCGGGGCTGTGCCCGCATGACCTATATCATATTATCAACATCCGCCCCCTGTGCGCGCAGGAGGCGGATTGCTATTGCTGCCTATTGACAAAACATGCCGTTCTTAATATGATATAAACAGAATACAACCGTGGAGGGAATCGACATGAAACGCAAAACATGGCTGGCGGCGCTTTTGGCGCTGTGCCTGCTGGCGCTCCCCGCGTTCACAGCGCTGGCGGACGAAACCGGCATGGAATCCCTGGGCGAAATCTCCGCGGAAGTCGTGGATGAGATCATCCCGGAGCCCATGGACGAGATCACCGCGGAGGCCGTCGATCAGGACATCGACGCGGTCACGATGGATTTGGGCGACGCCGACGAACAGGGCGACGCCGACAGACAGGGTAACTCCGACGATCAGGGCGATGTCGACGATCAAAGCGCCCTGCTCCCGGAATTCACCGCGGTCGACGCCCCCGCCGCCGACCCCGCGCACGAGGCAACCTCCGATGGGAATGCGGATGCCGCCGGGGACACCCCCGTGGCCGACGACACTCCCGCCGCCGTCGAATCCGGCGCGGGAGATGCGCCCGCGCCTGACGATGCCCCCGCCGAATCCGACGCGGAAGCGGCGCCCCTCTCTGACGACGCCCCCGTTTCGGGGGAGCCCGCCGCTCCCGCCGAACCGCTATCGGCTTCGCTGGAGCCCGAAACGGAACAGTTCAGCGCAGCGGCGATGCTCTCCGGGGACGGCATCATTGGCACCATCACGGATGACTGCATTTCAGCTATCGAACCCGTGACCTATAACGGCAACCCTCAAACTCCGGAGGTTGTCGTGACCGTGAATGGCAATAGGCTGACGCTTAACACCGATTATACCGTGGAATACATGGATAACATCAACGCCGGTGAAGCAACGGTAACCGTTACAGGTACCGGAAGCTACATAGGAACTCAATCAAAGGCTTTCACGATCAACCCTGCTTCCCTTAAGGTGCTGACAGTGACGGGTTTCAGCGAAACCATGACGTTCACGGGCGCGCCTATCGAACAGAATATTGTGTTGAAAATCGGCGATACCGTGATAAACAATGCCAGTTATAATAATTACCAGGTTACATACGATAACAACAGGGATGTTGGCACGGCGACGATGACCATTATACCGTGGGAAGGTGAGTCAGAAGAGGGACACAAGTACATGAACTTCATCGACCGACGCGCAAAGACGTTCACGATCACAGCTGCGTCGAAAGATGATGTCGTAGTGGAAGGCGTTACGGATAAAACCTATACGGGCGCCGCGCAGACGCAGGACAATCTGGTGGTTAAGCTGAATGGAAACACCCTGAGGGCGGG
>JAFRFY010000046.1 GCA_017434085.1 Clostridia bacterium | reverse complement strand
GCGATGATCAGCAGCTTCTTGCCCTGCTGCACCACCTGCTCCAGCAGGCCGATGATCTCCTGGATGTTGGAGATCTTCTTGTCGGTGATCAGGATATAGGGGTTGTCCAGAACGGCTTCCATCTTCTCCATGTCGGTGCACATGTAGGAAGAGGCGTAGCCGCGATCGAACTGCATGCCCTCGACGATGTTCAGCTCGGTCTTCATGGTCTTGGATTCCTCGACGGTGATGACGCCGTCCTTGCCGACCTTCTCCATGGCGTCGGCGATCAGCGCGCCCACGGTCTCGTCGGAGGAGGAGATGGAGGCGACCTGCGCGATCTCGGTCTTGCCCTCGATGGGCTTGGACTGGGCCGCCAGGCTCTGGACCGCCGCTTCGGTGGCCAGCTCGATGCCCTTCTTCACGACCATCGGGTTCGCGCCCGCGGCCACGTTCTTGAGGCCCTCGTGCACGATGGACTGCGCCAGCAGCGTGGCGGTGGTGGTGCCGTCGCCGGCCACGTCGTTGGTCTTGACGGAAACCTCGCGCACCAGCTGCGCGCCCATGTTCTCAAAGGGGTCCTCCAGCTCGATTTCCTTGGCGATGGTCACGCCGTCGTTGGTGATCAGCGGCGCGCCGAACTTCTTGTCCAGCACAACGTTGCGGCCCTTGGGGCCCAGGGTGATCTTTACGGTATCCGCCAGGGCGTCGATACCGGTCTGCAATGCCTTGCGAGCTTCCTCGCCGTACTTGATCTGCTTAGCCATAATCCGTTTCCTCCAGTTATATCTGCGATGATGCTTATTCCACGATGGCCAGGATGTCCGACTGGCGCACGATGATGTACTCCTCGCCGTCCAGCTTGACCTCGGTGCCGGCGTACTTGGAGTAGATGACCTTCTCGCCGACGGATACGTTCATGGTGATTTCCTTGCCGTCCACATTGCCGCCGGGACCTACCGCCAGCACCTCGGCCATGACCGGCTTCTCCTTGGCGGAGTTCGTCAGTATGATGCCGCCGCGGGTGGTTTCCTCGGCTTCCAGGTTCTTGATGACCACGCGATCGCCCAAAGGCTTGATCTTCATATGCTTGTGCCTCCCAGGTAATGATAATTGTTCAGATTTGTTAGCACTCTTAAAATCTGAGTGCTAACCCTTGCAAAGGATAGTTTAACCATTTTATATGGGAAAATCAAGGGGGTTAAGGCTCATATTACGGTTAAATATTGGTAAACACAGGGATCTTATCCCGGATGTCACAAAAAAGACGATATTTGCCTGCCCATTCCGGGACGCACAAAGCATTTGCTTTTATCGGGGGTTCGTATTATAATGAATGCAAAGCACCCTACGCTTTGAGGAGGTGTCCCCATGGACAAATGGGATCGGCGGTTCATGGAGCTGGCGGGCGTGATCGCCGGATGGGCCAGCTGCTACAAGGCCAACCGCAAGATCGGCGCGGTGATCGTGAAGAACAAGCGCATCGTGACCACCGGCTACAACGGCGCTCCGGCGGGCATCAGGACCTGCGTGGAGCGGGGCGAGTGCCTGCGGGAAAAGCTGGGCATCCCCTCCGGAACCCGCCACGAGATCTGCTACGCCGTGCACGCCGAGCAGAACGCCATCATACAGGCCGCGCGGCTGGGCAGCTCCATCGACGGCGCCACGCTCTACTGCACCCACCAGCCCTGCGTGCTGTGCGCCAAGATGATCGTCAATGCCGGCATCAGGCGCGTGGTCTACCGCGAGGGCTACCCGGATGAGTTCGCGCTGCAGATGCTCACGGAGGGCGGCGTGGAGCTGGAGCGGTTTGTTGAGGATTAGGGAATAGGCAACAGGTAATAGGCAATAGGCAATAGGCAATAGGGAATAGGGAATAGGGAACAGGGAACAGGGAACAGGTTATAGGCAATGGGGAGTTGGAACTGAAACTTATGAGGAAGATTGGACTGGTTTCGCTGGGCTGCGCGAAGAATCGCGTGGATTCGGAGAATATGCTGGGCATGCTGCGCGAAAAGGGCTACGGGATCGTCAGCGACCCGGCGGAGGCGGACATACTGTTCGTGAACACCTGCGGCTTCATCGAATCGGCGAAGGAGGAATCCATCGACGCGATATTCGAGATGGCGCAGTACAAGAAGGCGGACAAGACGAAGAAGCTCTACGTGACGGGCTGCCTGGCCCAGCGGTATCCGGAGGCGCTGATGAGCGAGATCCCGGAGATCGACGGCATACTGGGCGTGGCGGAGTATGCCCGTCTGTTCGAGCTGCTCGACGCCGGGGACAGGGGCATGAAGCCCTGCTACACCGCCAACGGCGCGCGGTTTCTGAACACCCCCCGGGTGCTGACCACGCCGGGCTACAGCGCCTACGTCAAGATCTCCGACGGCTGCGACAACCGCTGCACCTACTGCGCCATACCGCTGATCCGGGGCGGGTACAGCTCCCGGCCCTTCGACGATATCGTCGATGAGTGCCGGAGGCTGGCGGACGGCGGCGTGACGGAGATCACGCTGATCGCCCAGGATACCAGCCGCTACGGCTGCGACTTCGGGGACCGGCACTACATGCTGCCCGAATTGTTGGAGGCCGTCAGCGCCATCGGTGGCGTGCACTGGGTGCGGGTGCTGTACTGCTACCCGGATTCCACCGAGGACCGGCTGCTGGACACCATACAGAGGCTTCCCAAGGTGGCCCCGTACCTCGACCTGCCGCTGCAGCACATCGACGACGACCTTCTGCGGCGCATGAACCGGCGCGGCTCCTCCGAATGGATCAAGAGCCGGATTCAGGCGTGCCGCAGGCGGGGCATACTGGTGCGCACCACCATGATCGTGGGCTTCCCCGGCGAGACGGACCAGCAGTTTGAGACCCTGCTGGACTTCGTCAAGGAGGCCCGCTTCGACCGGCTGGGCGCGTTCACCTACTCCGCGGAGGAGGGCACCCCCGCCGCCGACATGCCCGGCCAGATCGACGAGGACGTCAAGCAGGACCGGCTGGACCAGCTGATGATGCTGCAGCAGTCCATCTCCATGGAGATCAACCAGGCCCGGATCGGCTCGACCTGCGAGGTGCTGGTGGACGGCTTCGACGCGGAGATCGGCCGCTTCTACGGGCGCAGCCTGCTGGAGGCCCCCGAGAGCGACGGCTGCATCTGGCTCAATGGCGCCGCGGCGCTGACCCCCGGCGACTACGTCAACGTGCGGATCACCGGGGCGGACGCCTATGACCTGGAAGGGGAGGTCGTGGAATGAATCTGCCGAACAAGCTGACGATCCTCAGGATCTGCCTGATACCGTTCTTCGTGCTGTGCGTGAAGCTGCCGTCCACGGGCATGCAGGTCGCCGCGGTGGCGATCTACGTCGTCGCCTGCGCCACCGACGCGCTGGACGGGCACATCGCCCGCTCCCGGGGGCTGGTGACCAACTTCGGCAAGTTCATGGACCCCATCGCCGACAAGCTGCTGGTGATGTCCGCCATGATCGTGCTGACAGCACAGGGGCGCATGCCGGACTGGGTGTGCATACTGATGCTGGCCCGGGAGTTCCTGGTGTCCGGGTTTCGGCTGGTGGCGGTGGAGAACGGCGTGGTGATCGCCGCGGGCCCGCTGGGCAAGCTCAAGACCGTGTTCCAGATGGTCTCCACCGTCGCGCTGATGCTGTTCGTGCCCGTGGAGGGCCCGGGTGGGCCGCTGTCCACCGTCGCCGTGGTGTTGATGTACGTCGCCCTGGCGCTGACCGTCGTCAGCGGCGCGGACTACATATGGAGAAACAGGGACTGTATCAGCGATATGTAAAGCGACAGGCGGTGTCCCCACCGCCCGTCGGTTTTTTTATCGATCCAGATAATACTGCTCGTACACATCCTGCATGCCGTTTGCGATGATCTCGGCGTTCGGCGCGTCGGGGTCTTTTTTCGTGATATTGCCTCCGAAGCCGCTCCAGACCGCGTGATAGAGGTACTGGTTGAGGTCCATGCACGTATCCGCGCCGTCGGTGTATTCCGCGAGCCTTTTCAGGGTCTCGTCGCCGCATTCGGAGCGGAAGGCCTCCACGGCCGCCGGGTCCGCGGCGGTGAAGCCCTGCCGTCCGCAGGCGGACGCCACCGCGTCGGCGTACCTCCGGCCCGTCAGCCAGACGCACAGGTCCTCACACAGGCGCAGCTTCTCCGGGTCCTCCTTCAGCTTCGCGTTGACAAACAGGCCGTACCGGAATCCCGCCGCCGCCGGTCCCCCCGGCAGCGCGGCAAAGCCCAGCCGGTCGTACAGCTCCGGCGCCTTCGCCTTCACCGTCTCCAGCGTCCGATAGACGTCGTCTCCCGAGACGAGTATCGCGGGCGTCTTTTGAGACGCGAACGCCGCGATGGCCGCCTCCGAAGATTCCCTGAGCGCCGATTTCAGGAATACCGGGGCGTCCAGCATGGCCTTGACCCGGTCCACCGCCGCGACGAACGCCGCGTCGCGGAAGGAATGCGCCTTCTCCCCGTTGACCATGCTCATCAGCCACGCGACGCCGTCGCCGTTCAACAGCACAGGGCTCAGCAGGGCCGACACCGCGGGCGTGCCGCCACCGTTTCCGAACGCTATGATGCCCTCATAGCCGCGTCCACGGGCGTCGAAGCCGCAAAGCGCGTCCCACGTGGACGGAAATTCTTCAAACACGTCCCTGTCGTAGATCACGGTTTGGCAGTATTTCGCCAACGCGGGGAAGGCGGCGATATACCCGTAATAGACGTAGGGCGTCAGGGAATCGAGGCGATATGCGTCGATATATTCGGACTGCGTGAGCGCCTCGGTGACATCGCACAGCAGCCCTTCCCGGGCGTAGATCCGGCCGGATTTGGCGTCCAGTATGAATACATCCGGCAGGTGATCCATCCGCGCCAGTATACTCATCTCACCGATTGGGCGGGTTTGATAGCTGACGGTCACTTCGGCGTGTGCCTGCCGCCACTGATCAAGGAGCTCCTCGAAGGCGTTAATCGGCGCGTTGACGAGATCGCCGTATTCCCCGTCCGCCTCCACGCAGCTCATGACGGATATGCCGGTCTCCGCCGCGGCGTGTCCGGCCAGCAGCAGCGCGAGCAGCAAAACGACAGCCCAACGTTTCATCTGAACACCCTTCCTTGCTCAATCAGGTAGTTCGGCAGATAGAGCGCCCGCGGCATGGCGGCGGTCAGCGCGTTGACCGGTATCCCCAGCCGCTTCGCGTGGCGGGCGATCCGCGCCTGCTGCATGTCGAAGGTGCAGACCGTCAATCTCTCCGGCAGGCCCTCGGCGCTGATGACCGCAGCGGCGCGGGTCAGCATTTCGTCGATGTCCGAGCTCGGCGCGCAGAGGGATATGCGGCCGCCGTCGATCCCGCTGGCGGTCAGCGCGGCGGCATCGCCCGCCTCGTCGAGTATGCAGCGGGCCTCGGGATGCTCCAGCAGGTATTCGGCGGCGGCGGAGAGCCTCTGTTCCCGGAGCCTGTCGCCGCCGACGCCGTCCATGAAGCGCCCCGGCAGCACCACGGTCGCGCCGTAGGCCGGCGTCCAGCCCCGCCACATGCTGACGGGGTAGGCCGTCACGCAGAACGCCACGAGCACCGCGACGCCCGCGACGGCGGGCAGACAGCGCTTCATCCCCCGCTTCCGGGCGGGCACGGGGGCCTTCTCCCCGCCGTCAAATGCCGCCGGCCGGGACAGTATACAGCTGGCGAGGAGTATGAACATGTTGTTGGATACCGAGACCATCCAGTACTCGGTGATGGCGTCGAGGGCATACAGCGTCAGCAGGAGCATGGCGTAATAGCGCCCCGCCCGGTAGAGCCTGAGCTGCGCCCAGGTCATCAGTCCCATGAAGCCTGTGAAGCACAGCAGGCCGTACTCCATCAGTAATTTGATATAGGCGCTGTCCAAGGCAAAATAGAAATCGACGATGTCCTCCGTTTTGCTCAGGCCTTGCTGCGGAACGACGAACCCGAACAGGCGGATGGGGTATTCTTCAAAGGCCATCTGGCCGAGTAAAAGCCTCGACTTTAAGGTGTTCATTCCGGGAATCAGGTCCGTCGCGGGCTTGAGCACCCTGTAAAACCGCGAGCACACGAGCAGCAGCGCGGCGCACAGCAGGAAGCTGAACAGGCCGAGCCTCAGGGCGGCGCGCTTATGCCTGCCCAGGCGCAACCGTTCATAGACCCAATCCGCCAGCGCGACGGGGGCATACAGCGCCCGGAAGGCGAGCCTCAGAGGGAGGGTATAGCGCTCCGCGTCCTGATAAGGAACGCCGCGACACCTGCGATAATGCCGCCAATACGTAAAGAACATCAGCAGTATCAGCAGAGCCAACAGGGTCTTTCCGCGGATGAACGCCGCGTCCAGTACCGCGAGCAGCGCAAGCCCCAGCTCCCCGCGCCAGCCCAGATCCCCGTTTTTCAAAAGGCAGTAGAACAGCGCCAGGCTGAGAAGATAGCAGGCGTAGTGGGTCCGATAGATGAAGCCGAAGGAATTCCCGCGGTTGTTGGGCACGATGCCCAGCATGGAGAGGAAGAAAAACACGGCGACGACGAAGGCGCCGATGAGAAACGCGGTCCTGAAAAGCGATGCCTCCCGCTGCTCCAGGCAGGTCAGGGCGACGACCAGCAGGACCCAGGAATCGGTGCTCCTCACATTGACGTTGAAAGAAACCACGGCCAGCAGTATGACCCCCATGCGCAGCAGGAACAGGCCCATAGCCCTTCCGCGATTCCCGGCGGCCGTCCCCGCCGCCAGCGCCTTCACCGACAGGATCAGGGCTATGAGGATCAGCCCCATCACGCAGAAGAGCTTTGCCGTTCCGAGAGCCACGGAGCCTTCTACCGCCTTCAGGGTGGTTCTCTGCAGCAGCGAAAGCGTATACCAGACAAACAGCAGAAGCCATTCCAGCCTGTTTAGTATCTTTTCGATTCGCGTCATAATCATACCTCTATCCATGCCGGACGTCCGCGCATTCCTTCGATTGCGCCGCCGGCTTCTCCCCGGTAAGCGCGTACACCGCCGCGGTGATCAGCACGATGGCGGAGCCGACCAGCGCCAGTCCCCCGGGGACCTCCCCCAGCTGCGGCAAAAACAGCGCCACCCAGATGGGGTTGAGCACCGGCTCCAGATTGGACAGCAGCACCGCGGATACCGGGGAGACCCGGCCCATGGCGGCGGAGACGAAGTAATAGCCCCCCGCCAGGCACACGCCCAGGCCCAGCACCGCCAGCCACTGGGTCGGCCGGGCGGACATGCCGGGGTCGAAGAAGCCGAACAGCATCGACGGCACGCACAGCACGAGCCCCAGATAGGAGTAGTCGGCGGGGTTGGCGTCCGGCATGCGGGCGCAGAAGAACACCATAGCGAAGGTCACGGCGGAGAGTATCGCAAGTACGTTGCCCGCCAGCCGTCCCCCGCCCATCTTGTCGGCGAAGCACAGCACCACGCCCAGCATGATCAGCGCGGCGGTGATCACGCTGCGCAGGTCGGGCCGCTGGCCGTAGAACAGCCAGCAGAACAGTATCACGAAGGCCGGGGCGGCGTATTGCAGCACGATGGCGTTGGCGGAGGTGGTCAGCTTGATGGCCGCCATGTACAGAAGGCTGGTCAGCATCACGGCCAGCGAACCCAGCACCGTGCCCCGGCTCAGGCGCACCTTGAAGCTCCTGCGCGCGATGCCCAGCAGTATCACCGCCACCAGCGACCGTATGCCGTTGATGGTCAGCGCGTTCCATGGAAGCCACTTGCCCAGCACGCCCGCGAAGCTCCAGAACAGGGCGCCCAGCGCCACCTGGAGCGCGCCGAGGTGGGATTGCTTCATGGTCGCAGCCTTCTTTCGCGTCGGGATTTGCCTCACAAATTCCAATTTACCACCCCGGCCCGCGCCTGTCAATGCGGGTTAAAAAATTAACACACGACCTATTGACATGGATTGTGGCATAGTGTATAACTGAATTGTGATCTTCGGGGCAGGGTGAAATACCCGACCGGCGGTGATGGGGCGCGTCCCCTCAGTCCGCGAGCCGCGGCGCGGCATGAACCGGTGCAAATCCGGTACCGACAGTACAGTCTGGATGGTAGAAGACACGAGGCATGCGCCTTATCAGGAATCGTCCGCGCCCCGGGACTTTGCCCGCGGGCGCGTATGATTTTTGGGGGAGGTAAAAAAACATGACACAGGCGATCCAATCCAACACGAAAAAGCTGACGCTGATGGCGATGCTCGCCGCGATGGCCTACGTGGCCATGCTGATCACCCGGCCGCTGCCCCAAGTGGCGGGCTTTCTGAGCTACGATCTCAAGGACGTGGTGATCGTGATCTCCGGCTTCGTGCTGGGCACCGGCCCGGCCATGCTGATCGCGCTGGCGGTCTCGCTAATCGAAATGGTGACGGTGAGCGCCACCGGCCCCATCGGGCTTCTGATGAACGTGCTTTCCACCTGCGCCTTCGCGCTGCCGGCGTCGCTTCTGTACCACAAAAACCGCCGGCTGAAGAGCGCCGCGCTGGGCCTGACGCTGGGCGTCATACTGATGACCGCGCTGATGCTGGCGTGGAACTACATCATCACGCCGCTGTACATGCACGTGCCCCGCGAGGTGGTGGCGGGCATGCTGATCCCCACCTTCCTGCCCTTCAACCTGGTCAAGGGCGGACTGAACGCCGGCATCACCATGCTGGTGTACAAGCCCCTGGTGAGCGCCCTGCGCAAGGCCCACCTGCTGGCGCCCTCCGATTCCGCGGGCGGCCGGCGGCAGTTCAACCTGACCGCCACGCTGGTGTCCGCCTTCGTGGTGGTGACCTGCGTGATCGTGTTCATACTGATGACGAAATAGGCGGGAATCGATATTATACGACGGGCGATGAGGGCATCGCCCCTACGCCTCGCAATGAGGTTTTCCGTAGGGGCGATGCCCTCATCGCCCGTATCGGCATCCCGTCATTCCCAATCGTAGCGCGTCAGCACCTCGCAGCCGTCCTCGGTGACGGCCACCAGGTCCTCCACCCGCACGCCGAACCGGCCGGGCAGGTAGATGCCGGGCTCCACGGAGAATATCATGCCCGGGCGGGCGACGACGTCGCTGACGGAGGACACGTCCGGGAACTCGTGCTCGTCCAGGCCGATGCCGTGGCCGGTGCGGTGGGTGAAGTACTTTCCGTAGCCCGCGTCCTCGATGACCTTCCGGGAGGCACGGTCGATGTCCATCATCCTCACCCCGGGGCGGCACATGGCGATGCCGGCGCGGTTGGCGGCGGTGACAATGTCGCGCACGCGCTTCTGTTCGTCGCTGACTTCACCGAAGTGCACGGTGCGGGTCATGTCGCTGCAATAGTGCTTCCACAGCAGGCCCACGTCCATGATGACGGTGTCGCCCTGCTTAAGCGGGGTCCTGTCGCTGTCGTGATGGGGCTCCGCGCCGTTCGCGCCGAAGCACACCAGCGGGGTGAAGCTGGGGCCGGACGCGCCCAGCTCCAGCGCGATTTCGTTGTACAGGGACTGTATGGCCTTCTCGGTGACGCCCTCTGTAAGCGCCGCCGCGATGCGCCCGCAGACCTCCACGTTCATCCGCGAGCTGACGCGCATAAGCTCCAGCTCCTCGTCGTCCTTGATGAGCCGCGCCTCGTCCAGCGGGGCGCTGCCCAGCGCCGGCACGATGTCCGGGCGGGCCTGCATCAGCCGGATGGTGAAGTGGCTGTGCCAGGTCTTGTCGATGCCGAGTTTGCCCGGCAGCATGTCCGGGGCCAGCGCGGCGATGCAGTCGTCCGTGTCCTCGTACTCCACCATCGGCACGTCCGTAAGCCCCTGCAGCGCGAACATGCGGTTCGCGTACAGCTTCATGCCGCCGTCCGCCTTCACGTGCAGCGCCAGCATGCGCTCAAAGGGCTCGCACCACACGCCCGTCAGGTAGTATACGTTCGCCGTGCCCGTGACCAGGATCTGGTCGAGGCCGTGGGATTTCATGTTTTGGATGACCTTTTCGATTCTCTTCGTATTCATGTCGATTCACTTCTCCCGTGCGGACGCCATGAACAGCGTCCCCCCTCAGTCGTCCCCTTCATCCTCAAACAGCTCGTTGATCTGCTCCCGGGACATCAGCACCGTGCGGGGCTTGGCGCCGTCGGCTTCGGAGACGATGCCGCGGCGGGCCATCTCGTCGATGATGCGCCCCGCGCGGGCGTAGCCTATGCGCATGCGCCGCTGGAGCATAGAGATGGACGCCTGGCCCAGCTCCAGCACGATATCCACCGCCTCGGCCAGCTTGGGATCGTAATCCTCGGCGAAGTCCTCCTTCTCAGCGTCGGACCGGGTGGCGTTCTCCATGTGCTCGATCATGTCCGGGTCGTACTCGGCCACGCCGCCCTGCTTGATGTACTCGACGATGGCGTGCACCTCCTCGTCGGACACCCACGCGCCCTGCACGCGCATGGACTTCATGCCGTTGGGCACGAACAGCATGTCGCCGTTGCCCAGCAGCTTTTCCGCGCCGCCGTGGTCGATCATGGTGCGGCTGTCCACCTGGGACGCCACGGAGAAGGCGATGCGGGTGGGGATGTTGGCCTTGATGATGCCGGTGATGACGTTCACCGACGGCCGCTGTGTGGCGATCACCAGGTGCATGCCGCAGGCGCGGGCCAGCTGGGCGATGCGGCAGATGGAGTCCTCCACCTCGCCGGGGGAGACCATCATCAGGTCGGCCAGCTCGTCGATGATGATCACCATCTGCGGCATGGCCTTCTCGCCCTCGGCGAGAGCCTTGTTGTAGCCCTTGATGTCCCGAACGCCCTTCTCGGCGAACAGCTTGTAGCGCTTGGTCATCTCCGCCACGGCCCAGTCCAGCGCGCTGGCGGCCTTCTTCGGGTCCGTGACCACCGGGCACACCAGGTGCGGGATGTCGTTGTAGATGGACAGCTCCACCACCTTCGGGTCGATCAGTATCAGCCGCACCTCCTCGGGGGAGGCCCGGAACAGTATCGACGTGATGATGGAATTGATGCAGACGGATTTACCGGAACCCGTCTGTCCGGCGATGAGCACATGGGGCATCTTGGCGATGTCCGCCACGATGTAGCGGCCCGAGTTGTCCTTGCCCAGGCCCACCGCGATGCGGCTCGGGTGCTTGCGCGCCTCCTGGGACTCCAGCACGTCCCTGAGGCGCACCATCTCCACCTTGTCGTTGGGGATCTCCACGCCCACGGCGGCCTTGCCGGGGATGGGGGCCTCGATGCGCACCGACATCGCCGCCAGGTTCAGCGCGATGTCGTCCGACAGCGAGGTGATGCGACTCACCTTGATGCCCGGAGCGGGCTGCAGCTCAAAGCGCGTGACCGCCGGGCCGTGGGCGATGCCGGTCAGCTTGGCCTGTATGCCGAAGCTGCTCAGCGTCTCCTCCAGCAGCTCGGCCTTCTCCCGGTCCCGGCGGGCGTGCTTCGACACGTCCTCCGCCTCGCCCGGCTCCAGCAGGTCGATCGGGGGATAGTTGTACTCCGGCGCGTCGTCGTCCAGCTGGACCTTCATCTCCTCGCGCCGGATCTTCGGCAGGTCCTCCTTCTTCACCTTCTGGCGCGAGGGGATCTCGAAGGGGGTGTCGTCGTCCGGGGTCTCGTACTGCTCCGGTTCGATCTTCAAATCGTCGTTGAGGTGGGCGTCCTCCGCGGCCACAGGCTCCGCGGCCTTCGACTTTTCAGCGGCGCCGGGACGGTCCGGCTTGAACTTCCGCTTGCTGTCGTCCGCGCCCTTCAGGATGTCCTCGGCCTCCATCGACTGAAAATCGTCGAAGCTGTCGAAGTATTCGTCGAAATCATCCCTGTCCTGCGGGGTATTGACGGCCTCATCCGGAATGTCGGGGGCCTCCTGCGGCACCTCCTCGATGTAAAGCTTCTTGCGCTTGGGCGGGCTCTTCCGCTTGGTCTGCGCCGCCTGGACCATCGGCTCCGCCGCGGCCTCCGGCCTGCGCTTGCGGGGTACGCCCGCCGCAGCCTCGCGCCGGGGCGCGCCCTGGGGCGCGCGGGCGGGGCGCTGCCTGCCCTGAGCGGCGCCGCGGCCCGTCAGCATGTCCTCGCTGAAGGGGTCCCGGCTCGCGTTTTTGCGCCGGGGACGGGGATCGGGGGCCAATTCATCGAACGTATGTTCTTGTTTTTGGGCCTGCGCCTGGCTCCGGGCCTCCGCGCGGTCGGAGATAAACCCCGCCAGCCGCCCCAGACGCCCCGTGGCGGTCAGGCACAGCAGCAGTATGAGCACGGCGGCGATGAAGCCGCCCGCCTCGCCGGCATAGCGGTACAGCGGCCACGCCAGCAGCGCGCCGACGGCGCCGCCGCCCTGGCCGTAGCTGTAGGACTTCGCCACGAAGTTCGAGAATCCGGAGATGGTCATGCGCTCGACCACGATGCGCCGGGCGAAGAACACGTGCACGCCGGCGAAGAAGGTGAGTATCATCAGTATGTCCACGACGGTCTTGATGATCGACACCCGCCTTCCCCGGGCGGCGAATATGCACAGCACGCCCGCCCAGGCCAGCACCAGCGGCAGGGCGTAGCACAGGCTGCCGCCCAAGCCGCGCATGACGTCGCGGATCGCGCCCATGGCGGTGCCCGCCTGGGGCTCCGCGACGGCGATGTACATCAGCAGCACCGCCAGGCCGAATATGGCGATGGCGGTCAGAATCAGCGCCGGGGCGCTGCTGCCCGCCGCGCGCTCCTCATACCTTCTGTTTTTGATGCTTCCTCTTGTCATTTTTACCTCTTAAGGGCTCTTCCCGATGATATATATGTCTTTTTGGCCTCCCCAATTCACACATAGGACCCATCCGACCGCCTGAATTTCGCAGAGGGATGGGTCATGCTGTGGACCGCGCGGCGATCAGCCGCCGATGAGCCGGGTGATGGTCTGTCCGACGTTGACGAAGTCGAAGGATTTCACAAAGTTCATCAACACCGACGTACTGGTGAGGTTCTGCGCGAATTCCGGGGACACGATCTGCGCCACGGCGGGCAGCAGGTACAGCACCAGTATGCAGACCACCACGCCGCGCACCAGGCCCAGCAGGCCGCCCACCAGCCAGTCAAAGCCCCGGATGAGGGGGAAGGAGATCACGTGGTCCAGCAGGTTGACGATCAGCATCGCCAGCACGTACAGCGCGATGAAGCACAGCAGGAAGGCGGCGACGTTGAATATGGCCTGCCAGATGGTCTGGTCCAGGTAGTCCGCCAGCGTGGTGATGCCCAGGTTCTGGAACACCTGGGAGCGCACGTTGGCCTCGAAAGCCCGGGAGATCACCGAAAGCTGCTTTGAGACCGAGGCGATGGCGGTCTGTATGGCCGTCTCGCCGCCGGAGATCACCTCCGCCACGCTGGTCGTGGCGATCTGGTGGCTGGTGAAGAAGGATTCCGGCTCCAGGTACTGGTTCAGCACCGCCATCAGCGTCTGGTTTGACAGCGCCATGTGGGCCACCTGCGGGTAGAACCTTATCGCGCCGAACCAGGCCGCGATGAAGCCCGCCGTGCCCAGAAACGACGTGATCGACCCGCGATACATGCCCGATATCAAATAAAAGGCAAGTATGGCGAGTATGACAATGTCCAACAGATTCATGGTTTGCTCCTCCGTTATGGTGTGGATAACCCGAATGTCGCATCCATCCGGCTGAATCCTATTATTTCCAGCGCGCCGGCGATTATGCCAGGTACAGCATGTAGATCGTGGACCCGTTGCCCAGCACGGCGTAGCTGTTGGCGGTGACGCCGTAGATCTTCTCAAACTGCATCGGCAGGCGGTAGGCGCTGACGAGGCTCTTGCCCTGCTCCGCGATGACCACGTAGCCCTCCGTCGAGAAGCCGTAGACCCGGTTGCCGCGGGCGATCAGCGACTGGCAGCCGTAGGGCAGGCGCACCTGCTGGTCGAGGTTGGCGCGGATCATGCGCAGATCTCGCATGCCGTCGCGGGAATCGAACTGGTCGTTGGGCACGAAGGCCATCATGGGGTCATCCGCGGCGTCCAGCGCGGCCATGTACCAGCCGTACACCAGCTTGCGCTTGGATTTATCCTCGCTGCCGGTGTAGTCGTACACCTTCAGGTAGGTGTCGCCCGGACAGCAGAAGTAGGAGCTCTGGAAGACCACGCCGTACACCAGCTGCTCATTGTCGTGGATCATGCCCACGCGCTCCTTGCCGGGGCGGTAGGTGTTGATGGTGCAGCTGGGCACCGTGCCGCTGGAATCCAGGCTCATCACCCACAATAGCGAACCCTTTGAGAAAAAACCGTAATCGATGACCGTCTGGCTGGTGAGGGTGATGCTGTTCACCCGTCGCCCGCCGCGCTCCATCAGTACAATCGTGCTGTCGTGTTCCGGGCCCAGCAGCACGGCGGTGTATTTTTCGCCGATGCGCGCGGAGAGTATGTCGGTCTCCATGCTGCCCGAGAAGGTGGTGGTGCCGTTGGATAGGTCGATCAGCGTCAGCGAATCGCCCGTCCAGCCCGCCACGCCGTATTCCGTGACGTCAAAATCGGCGTTTTTGCCGATCAGATAGCTCCACTTGACCTTGGCCTCCGTGGTGACGGCGGCGATGGAGCTGCCGTCATAGTAGATAAAGCCGTCGTCCACCACCTCCAGCGCGAGATTGGAGGGGATGCTGACGGATTTATAATCATACGCATTGCGCCGCGTGGCACCGACGATGATCCGCCCGCCCACCAGCGCGATGACGCACGTAAACACAACGATCAGCAAGGCGATTGCACCCGGAAGGCGCTCGTTGCGCTTTTGTTCCATGCAATCCTCCCTTAGGACAAGGCATACACATAAAAGACATGTACCCCTTGTATGCCATATCAATTCATATTATAATAGAATATACATTCGGATTCAACGGCACTTATGTGATAAAACCGGGTAAAATACGTTTATCAAAGTCGGATTTTTGCCCAAATGAGGACACAATGAAGCGCAAGAAGGCTAAAAAAAGGGGCTTTGGATGGATCATCGCCCTGATTATCACGGTTTTGATCGCCGGCTTCGCGGGATGGATGGCCGTGAACGCCTCGATCATTCACCTGAGGCGCGCCACGGTGTACATACCGGACCTGCCGGGCGCCTTTGAGGAAAAGACGATACTGTACGCCTCGGACATCGACCTGGGCGGCATCAACACGCCGAAGCGCGCCGCGGACGTCTTTGACCGCCTGCAGGCGCTTCAGCCGGACATACTGCTGCTCGGCGGCGACTACACCGCCCCCACCCTCATGGAACTGATCAACCAGTCCGACGCGACGCGCTACGCCTCCAACACCGGCAACTGGCGCGGGGATTTCTTCCATTATATATATGATTTTTCCGCGCCCCTTGGCAGGTACATGATCGCCTCGCCGGAGGACCGGCTGACGGGCGACATCCGCGCGCTGGCGGAGGAGGCCGGGTTTCGCCTGCTCGACAGCGACCGGGCGGAGATCGTATCCGGCGGCGACCGACTGTGGCTGGTGGGACTGGGCGAGGATATCTCCGGCATCTCCAAGCTGGCCGGGCAGTTCAGAAGCGGGGACACCGTCGTCGCCGTGACCTCCTCCCCCAACCAGTTTCCCGCCCTCATGACCACGGAGGCCTCCGACAGCGGCCACTGGGTGGACCTGGCGCTGGCGGGCCACACCCACGGCGGGCAGATCCGCGTGTTCGGGCGCAGCATGCTCTCCATGGACACCATAGAGCAGCAGTTTACCTGCGGCTGGAACCGGGAGACCGGCGTGCCGATGCTGGTGACCTCCGGCATGGGCTGCGAGGGCATCAATATGCGGCTGAACACCCAGGCAGAGGTCTGGCTGATCACACTGACATCGCAACCGACGGCATAAATGTTTCACGTGAAACATATAGAGGGTATATATGCAAAGCTATATCTGTGACGACTGTCCGAGGATGTGCCACGCCGAGCGCGGCGATACCGGGAGGGGCTTCTGCCGCATGGGCGCGGAGCCCGTGATTGCCCGCGCCGCACCCCACTACGACGAGGAACCCGTCATCAGCGGCACGCGGGGGTCCGGGGCGGTGTTCTTCTCCGGGTGCAGCCTGCGCTGCCGGTTTTGCCAGAATTACGGCATCTCCCACGATAACTTCGGGCAAAAGGTCAGCGTCGAACGCCTGCGGGAAATCTACTTTGAACTAATCGGGCAGGGCGTGCACAACATCAACCTGGTCAACCCTACCCACTTCACCCACGCGATCATAGAATCGCTGCGGGACGGCCTGCCCGTGCCTGTGGTGTGGAACACCGGCGGCTACGAGCGCGTGGAGACGATACGAAGGCTGGAAGGGCGCGTGCAGGTGTACCTGCCTGATCTCAAGTATATTGATGAATATTCCGCAAGGCGATACTCGGCGGCGGGCAATTACTTTGAATACGCCTCAGCCGCCATCAGGGAGATGCTCCGGCAGACCGGGCCGGTTGTGCTGGACGATGAAGGCATTATACGCTCCGGAGTCATCGTGCGGCATCTGATACTGCCCGGGTGCGCGGAGGAATCCATGCGCATACTGGACTGGATCGCCGACAATCTCCCCGGCGCGTGGGTCAGCCTCATGGCGCAGTACCTGCCCTTCGGCGAGGTGGAGGGCGTCGACGCGCTGAACCGGCGGCTGACGCAGGAAGAATACGACGGCGTGGTCGAGCATCTGATGGCGCTGGGTCTGGAGGACGGCTTCGTGCAGGAGCTGTCGTCGTCGGATGAAAAATACATCCCCTCATTTGACCTGACCGGGGTGAATCGGTTATAATGTTTCACGTGAAACATAAGTATCATACTAAGGCAACGGAGGACAGCAAATGGAACTGCGCTTTTCGCCGCTTTTCAGCGGTTCGAGCGGCAATGCGACCTACGTCGGCTGCGACGACGCCCACATACTGGTGGACGCCGGGCTGTCCGGCACCCGGGTGTCGCAGGAGCTGATTCGGGTCGGGGTCAACCCCGGGATGCTTAGCGCGATACTGGTCACCCACGAGCACAGCGACCACATCAAGGGCATCGGCATACTGTCCCGCAAGTTCGACCTGCCGGTGTTCGCCACGGAGGGCACCTGGCGGGAGATGTACGGCAAAATCGGGGCCATTTCCCCCAGAAATATGCGGATATTCGAGCCGGGGCAGGATTTTTACATCGGATCGATCGACGTGACCCCCTTTTCAACGCCCCACGACGCCGGCCAGCCGGTGGGCTACACCTTTGAGATCGGCGGCGCGAAGCTGGCCATCGCCACGGACCTGGGCAGCGTGCGGGACAGCTGGTTCAAGTACGTCAAGGGGTCCGACGCGGTGATCCTCGAATCGAACTACGACCCCGGCATGCTGGAGACCGGGCCGTATCCCTACGATCTCAAGAAGCGCATCATGGGCAGGCACGGGCATCTCTCCAACGACGACGCGGGGGAGGTGGCCGCGGAGCTGGCGAGAAACGGCACGCGGCAGATCATACTGGGCCATCTCAGCAAGGAAAACAACTACCCGGAGCTGGCGCTGCAGTGCACGCTGACCGCCATGAAGCTGGCGGGCGTGGATATAGAGAGCGACGTGCGGGTTATGGTGGCCTCCCGCGACGGCAACTGCGGCATGTTCAGCGTGACCGCGGAGCTACAGGAAATGAGGTATTCATGAAAAAAAGACGCATTGTGCGACGGGCGCGGCTTATGCGCCCCACCGACGGCCTACTGCCGCTGGTGTTCATACTGGTCTCGGCGCTGGGCAGGTCCAGCGTCGCCGAAAAGGTCTACCTGAGCACTCTGTTCCCGGCGCTGTTCGCGCTGGCCTCCGCCCGGGGACTGCGCATCGCATTCAGCGAGCAGCCCTCCATGCGCAAGGCGGCGGGCTCGGTCAAGCTGGCGCTGGCGCTGCAGTTCATAGGCGCCCAGGCCTTTCTTGTGCTGGATCTCATACGCAATCGCGGGCAGTTCGTGCTGTCCAACGCGATCTTCATCGCCGTGGGCATGCTGTTAAATATCGAACATGTGTTCTATGAATATCTGTTCGCCACCGGCGACGACGCCTCCGCCGTCCGGGTGCGGGTCATCACCGCCGCGCTCGCCGCTGCGGGGATCATGATGACCTCGCCCGCCTCCGGCGACGGCGCGCTGCCCTACGCGCTGGAATGGCTGCTGGGCGGCGCGGCGATGGCGGCTATGGTGGCGGCGGTCATCGGCAGGGGCGTGGGCGGCCGGCTCAGGGGCAGGGTCAACGACCGCGTGCTGAGGTGCGCGCCGCCGGCCATCGTGCAAAGCGCCATCTATCCGCTGATGTGGATGATGGCGCTGATGCTCCTGAGGCCGGTGATGTTCGATGCCCTCACCGCCGTACCCTTCTTCGCGGGGCTGACGGTGTATGAATTGTCCCGGACGCCGTTTAGGCGGGACGGCAGGGAGTCGAAGGGCTTCAACATCGCCATGCTGATCATCGCCCTGCTGGGCGTCGGAATAGCGTCCTTACACTATGTGCCCGGAGCACAGGGCTACTTATTCAATTATATTAGAAAATGGAGCCATGAGGTCCCCGCCGCAGGGGTCATGATCGCTGTCGCCGCGGTGTGCGGCTTTGGGATGTACGGGGGGATATGGAGAAGGGAGTAGGGGGTATGACACAGCCCCTACTCCCTCAAATCACTTCCCCACGCAGAAGTTGGAGAATATGCTGTCGATGACCTCCTCGGTGACGTCCTGGCCGGTGATCTGGCCCAGCGTGGCCATGGCCTCCCTCAGATCGATGGCCGCGGTGTCCAGCGGCATGCCGGAGCGTATGGCGTCCACGGCGGCCTGGAGCCGGTCCGCCGCGCGCTGCGCCAGGTCGATGTGCCGCTGCGCCATCAGCAGGCCGTCCTGCTCGTCGTCCGCCGATATCCGGCGGGCGATTTCATTTGTCAGGGCCTCCATGCCCTGCCCCGTCTGGGCGGACACCTCGCAGACCGTCACGCCGGTCATGGCCTGCAGCGCCTCGAGGGTGACGACGCTGGGCAGGTCGGACTTATTCAGGCAGATGATCGCGCGATCGTCCGCGCCGCCAATCAGCGCCTCGTCCTCGGGGGCCAGCGCCTCGGCGGTGTCGATCACGATCAGCAGCACGTCCGCCGCCTCCGTGGCGCGAATCGCACGGTCCACGCCGATCTTCTCGATGGGGTCCTGCGTGTCGCGGCGGCCCGCGGTGTCTGAAAGCTCCGCCAGCACGCCACCGATCATCAGCCGCTCGGTCAGCACGTCCCGGGTGGTGCCGGGGATATCCGTCACGATGGCGCGCTCCCGGTTCAGAAGCGCGTTCATCAGCGACGACTTGCCCACGTTGGGCCGCCCCGCCAGCACGATGCTCGCGCCCTCGCGCAGCAGCCGGGCGTGCCGGACGTCGCATCTGCCGCGGATGTCCCGTATGAGGGCCTCGAGGTCGGCGACTACCTGATCGGAGGCTGCCTCCTCCTCCACCTCGTCGGGGAAGTCGTCAGAGGCCTCGATGAGCGCCAGCAGGCCGATGAGCTCCCTGGAGACCTGGTCCACGAAGCCGGACACCCCGCCCTCCAGCTGCCGAAGCGACGCCCTCGCCGCCGCCTGGGCATTGGCGCCGATGAGCTGCATGACGGCCTCCGCGCGGCTTAAGTCGATGCGCCCGTTCAAAAAGGCGCGGCGCGTGAACTCGCCGGGCTCCGCCATGCGGGCGCCCAGCTCCAGCGCGCGCCCCAGCACCGCCTCGGCGCACAGGCGCCCACCGTGGCAGTGGATCTCCACCACTTCCTCCCGGGTGTAGGTGAAGGGCGCGCGCATGATCACCGCCAGCACCTCGTCCAGGGTGTTGCCGTCGCCGTCGATCGCCCAGCCGTACATCAGCCGGTGGGAATCGTACTTTTCGCGCTTCACCGCGGGGCGGAACATACCGCTCATGATTACGCCCGCCTTCTTGCCGCTGAGGCGCACGATGGATATACACCCCGCGCCCCGCGCGGTGGCAATCGCGGCGATGGTATCCGACATAGCTGGCGTCTCCTTTCTCGTACTAATTAGGAATTATAGGGTTTCCGGCGTAGGGGGCTGTTGCATTAACATAAAGATGCACAAAACCATTGAAAAATAGTACGGAGCTGTTGCGCTAGAGTGTGTTTCCAAAAGCATAAATCCAAGAAAAAGCTGAAGAAATATACAGTTAGTCTATTAAAACCAAAAGGAAAACAGGTGGTAGACGTCGAATATAACCTATGAGGTGAGGCACATGAAGCGGATAATTCGACGG
>JAFRFY010000045.1 GCA_017434085.1 Clostridia bacterium | reverse complement strand
CCTGCTCGGCGCGGACGGCCCGCAGGTACTCCGCCTGCGCCGCCAACGCGTCGGACGGCCCGTCCGGCTTCACGGGCGCCGGTTTTTCCGCCTTCGCGGGCGCCGGTTTTTCCGCCTCCGCGGGCGGCGGGACGATCTCCCGCACGGCGGCGACCCGCTCCACCCGGGGCGTCTGCGGGCGCTCTTCGCCCAGCTGTAATACGTGCTCTCCCTCGAAGGCCGCCGCCATCAGCCGCTCCGCCGTCTGGCGCATGGCGATTTCATCCTTGAAGCGCACCTCCAGCTTGTTGGGGTGCACGTTTACGTTCACGGCGGACGGCGGCAGCACCACGTTCAGCGCGCACATGGGGTACAGCCCGATGGTCACGCGGGTGCGGCAGACCTCCTCCAGCGCCCGGGTCAGCGCGGCGCAGCGCACGGCGCGTCCGTTGATGAAGAACGCCTGGTGCGCCCGCGAGGCCTTCGCCAGCTCCCCCACGCCGATCAACCCGTAGACGCGCACGCCCCCCTCGGCGGCGTCCACCGGCACCATCTGCTCGGCGGTCTGCTTGCCGTACACCGCAAACACCGCGTGCCTGAGCTTGCCGTCGCCGAAGCTGTGGTACACCGTCTGGCCGTTGCTGATGTAGCGCACGGATATGTTCGGGTTGCCCATCAGCATGCGGGCCACGGTATCCGCCACCAGCCCGCCCTCGTAGCCGGGCTTCTTCAAAAATGCCCGGCGCACCGGCAGGTTGTAGAACAGGTCCTTCATCACGAAGGTGGTGCCCTCCGGGCAGCCGACCTCCTGCACGCGCAGGTCCTGCCCGCCGTCGATGTTCAGTTTAACGCCGGTCTCCTGCCCCTTCGCGCGCGTGGTCATCTCCACGCGGGACACCGACGCGATGGACGGCAGCGCCTCGCCGCGAAAACCCAGGGTGCGGATGTCGTCCAACTGCTCGGCGGTCTGCAGCTTCGAGGTGGCGTGGTTTTCAAAGGCCAGCCTGACCTGATTGGGCGCGATGCCGCAGCCGTTGTCCGTCACCCTCAGATAGTCGATGCCGCCGCCCCTGATCTCCACGGTGATGGCGGTGGCTCCGGCGTCGATGGAGTTCTCCATCAGCTCCTTGACCACGGAGCTGGGGCGCTCGACGACCTCTCCCGCCGCGATGCGCCCGATGGTGGCGGCGTCCAGTATGCGAATGGGCATCCTATACCTCCCGATTTATATCCTCTTGGCCTTCTCGTTCAGTTCATACAGCTTGTTGAGCGCGTCCAGCGGGGTCATGCTGACCACGTCCAGCCCGGCGATCTCCTGGGCGAGCTCCATGGGCTTGAAGTCCATCATGCCCAGCTGGCGGTCCTTGGCCTTGTGCTCCTTTAAGATATTCTGCCCGAGGTTGCCCCGCTGCTGGTCGTCCACCTCCAGCCGCGCCATGATCTGCCGCGCCCGGGCGATCAGCGACTTCGGCAGCCCCGCCAGCCGCGCCACGGACACGCCGAAGCTCTTGTCCGCGCCGCCGCGCACGATCTTCCTTAAGAATATGACGTCCTCGCCCTGCTCCCGCGCGGTGATGCGGAAGTTGACCACGCCGTCTAGCTGGCCCTCCAGCTCCGACAGCTCGTGGTAGTGGGTGGCGAACAGCGTGCGCGCGCCGCACTTCTCCGAGGCGATGTACTCCACCGCCGCCCAGGCGATGGACAGCCCGTCGAAGGTGGAGGTCCCGCGCCCCACCTCGTCGAGTATCAGCAGGCTTTCGGGAGTGGCGAATATCAATATGGTGGCCATCTCGCTCATCTCCACCATGAAGGTGGACTGTCCGCCGTTCAGGTCGTCGGAGGCCCCAATGCGCGTGAATATGCGGTCCGTGAGCGCGATGTCCGCAGCGTCCGCGGGCACGAAGGACCCCATGTGCGCCATCAGCACGATCAGCGCCACCTGCCGCATGTAGGTGGACTTGCCCGCCATGTTGGGGCCGGTGATGATCATCACCCGCTCCTCCCGGGTCAGCGCGGTGTCGTTGGGCACGAAGCGCTCCCGGCCGATGGAATCCTCCACCACCGGGTGGCGGCCGTTGGTGATCGCGTAGCGGCCCTCGTCGTTGATGCCCGGGCGCACGTAGCCGTACTCCGACGCCACGCGCGAAAGCGACAGCAGCGCGTCCAGCGCCTTCAGCGCCCCCACCGTGGCCTGCAGCGCGGGCAGGGCCTCCTTGAGGGCGTCGCGGATCTCCGTAAACAGGTCGTACTCCAGCCGGGTGGCGTTCTCCCGCGCGCCCAGTATGCGGCCCTCCAGGTTCTTGAGCTCCTCGGTGATGAAGCGCTCGGCGTTGGCCAGCGTCTGCTTGCGCGTGTAGTCGTAGGGCACGTGGTCGTAGAAGGACTTGGTGACCTCTATGTAGTAGCCGAACACCCGGTTGTAGCCGATTTTCAGGTTCTTGATGCCGGTGCGCTCCCGCTCCCGGGCCTCCATGGCGGCAATGTAGCCCATGCCGTTGTCGGAGATGGCGCGAAGCTCGTCCAGTTCGGCGTTGTAGTCCTTTTTGATGATGCCACCGTCCTTCACGGAAAGCGGCGCCTCCGGGTCGATGGCGGCCTCCAGCTTCGCCTGCAGTTCCGGCATGGGGTCCATCTGCGCAAGCAGGCGGCGGATCAGGTCGGCGTCGAACTCCCCGCCGATCTCCTGTATCCGGGGGATCACCGACAGCGTGTGGGACAGGCTCAGGCACTCCCTGGCGTTCACGGCGTCGTAGGCGATGCGGCTCAACAGGCGCTCCACGTCGTAGACCTCGTCGAACAGGCTCCTCAGCCCGTCGGCGGCCATGGGGCCTTGCATCAGCGCCTCCACGGCGTCAAGCCGGGCCTCGATGGCGTCCTTCTCCCGGAGGGGATGCTCGATCCAGTTACGCAGCAGGCGGCTGCCCATGGCGGTGCCGGTTTTGTCCAGTATCCACAGAAGCGACCCCCGCCGGCTCTTGCCCCGGGCGGTCTGTGTAAGCTCCAGGTTGCGAAGCGCCACGCGGTCCAGGGCCATGTAGCGCTGTGACTCGTACTGCTTCGCGGTGATGATGTGCTTCAAGGCGTTCTTCTGGGTCTGCGTGAGGTAGGAAAGCAGGGCCCCCGCCGCGCACACCGCCAGCCGCTGATCCTCAAAGCCCATATCGGCGATAGACTTCCCGAAGTGGGCGCTGAGCGCCTTGGCGGCGAAGGCGTAGGTGAAGCGCTCCTCCTCCAGCGTCTCCGCGGCCCCGGCGCGCTCGGGCTCGAACTGCGCGAGGGCGTCGGCGTCGTTGACGATCAGCTCGCTGGGGTTGAGCCGCGCCAGCTCGTCGGACAGGTTGGCGCGGGCGTCCATGATCTGATAAAGGCAGAACTCGCCGGTGGACACGTCGCAGAACGCGCACCCCGCCTGGTTCCTCCTGAGGCACAGCGCCGCGATGTAGTTGGCCTTCTTGTCCTCCAGCATGTTGGACTCGATCACCGTGCCCGGCGTCACCACCCGTATGACCTCCCGCGCCACCAGCCCCTTGGCGGTGGCGGGGTCCTCCATCTGCTCGCAGATGGCCACCTTGTAGCCCTTCTCGATGAGCTTCTGCAGGTAGGTGTCCACCGCGTGGTAGGGCACGCCGCACATGGGCGCGCGCTCGCTCAGGCCGCAGTCCTTGCCCGTCAGCGTCAGCTCCAGCTCCCGCGAAACCAGCTTCGCGTCGTCGAAGAACATCTCGTAGAAGTCCCCCAGCCGGAAAAACAGTATGACGCCGGGGTACTGCTCCTTGATGTTCAGATATTGCTGCATCATCGGCGTAACGGGCATGGAAACGCACCTCGCTATCAATTAGGAGTTAGGAATTAGGAATTAGGAATTGGGCAAGCAATCATTCCTCATTCCTAATTCCTCATTCCTCATTCTCAATGGCATCCCGAACAGGCGCCGCAGTCTCCGCCACAGCCTGCTTCCTCCATGCGGCCGGTGACGATGAACTGGAGCACCTGGTTGATCTGGCCGATCAGGCTGTTGAACTCGTTGCGGGCGTCGTTTAAAGCCACGATGTCGTCGACCATCTGGAGCCTGTCCTGCAGATCGTCCATCTCCTCCGACAGCCGCTTCATGGCGCCGGGGTCGGGGTTGTCGGACTGCATCATGGCCTGCAGCGCGCCGCGCTTTTCCAGAAACGCCGCCATGGTCTGCGCCGCCTCGGGGTTGGCCATTGCCGCGTCCTCGGCGTCCTTCATCCTGAGGTATACATCGCACTCGAGCAGGGCCTCCCCCAGCTCCCGGGTCTTCTTGAAAACATTGTCCATATTGCCGCTCATCCTTCTATCCTCCTGCCCCGCAGGGTGTTGCGCCCCGCGGAGGTAATTTCTACGTCCACAAACTGCCCGATCAGGCCGCTGTCGCCGGGGAAGTTGACCATGTGTCCCCGGGGGGTCTTGCCGCCGACCGATGATATATCCCGCGTGGAGACCGCCTCCACCAGCACCTGTTCTTTTTTGCCCACCTGCGCCTCGAGCGCCTCGAGGGCGATGGCCTGCTGAAGCTCGATCAGCTTCTGTATCCGTTCGCTCTTGACCGCGTAGGGGGTATCGTCCGGGTATTCCGCCGCGCGGGTGCCCTTTCTCGGCGAATAGATGAAGGTGTAGGCCGCGTCGAAGCGCGCCGCGCGCACCAGGCTCATGGTGTCCTCGAATTGTGTAAGCGTCTCCCCGGGGAAGCCCACGATGATGTCGCTGGTCAGGCCGATGTCCGGGCAAACAGACCGAAGTCGCTTTACGAGGTCGAGGTAGTGCTCCCGGGTGTAGCGCCGGTTCATGCGCCTAAGCACCTCGTCGTTGCCCGCCTGCACGGGCAGGTGCAATTGCGGCATCAGGTGCTTTAACTCCCCGAAGGCGTGGATCAATTCGTCCGACAGGTCCTTCGGGTGGCTGGTCATGAAGCGTATGCGGGGGATGCCCAGTTTGTCCACGCGGTACAGCAGATCGGCAAATCCAGCCCCGCCGCCGCGGTAGGAGTTGACATTCTGCCCCAGCAGCATGATCTCCCTGACCCCCTGATCCTGCAGCCGCACGCACTCCTCCAGTATCGCCTCCGGCGTCCTGGAGCGCTCCCGGCCCCGCACGTGGGGCACGATGCAGTAGGTGCAGAAGTTGTCGCAGCCGTACATGATGTTCACAAACGCCATGAACTTCGACCTGCGCGCCTCGGGCAGGCCCTCCACCACCTCGCCGTCGGTGTCCATGACCTCCACGACCGGCCGCCTTTCTGTCAGCACGCGCCAGACGTACTCCGGCAGCCTGTACAGGTTGTGGGTGCCGTACACCAGGTCGATAAAGGGGTAGTTCTTCTTCATCATCGCCGCCATGCCCTTTTCCTGGGTCATGCAGCCGCCCACGCAGATCATCAGGTCGGGCTTGTCCTTCTTGAGCTCCTTGAGCCATATGACGTTGCCCAGCGCCTTGTTCTCGGCGCTTTCCCTGACGCAGCAGGTGTTGTAGAGTATGAGATCGGCGTCCTCCCGCGCGTCGGCGCGGACCATGCCCATCTCCTCCAGCATGCCGGCGATGGATTCGGAGTCCCGCTCGTTCATCTGGCAGCCCATCGACACGATGTGGTAGCTCTGCGGGCGGCGCTCCATCGCTTTGACCAGCTTCATGAACTCCCGCTGACGCAGTATCTCGCTCTCGGGCACAATCGGCCTTTCCTTCATGGTTCCATCCTCACTTCAATCGCTTGCATTGTTCCGGAAGACGCGCCTCGTCCGCCGGGGAGATGTCGTATTCCCCGGGCTTTTGCTCGCCCTTTACGGCGTACACCGCGCCGCCCTCCGGCATGCCGATGGCTTTGAGCCGCTTCACCACCGGCGCTTCGGCGGTGATCAGCACCGGGTTCATCTCCCCCCTGCGCCGGCGCCGCCAGACCTCCCGCACGACGCGCCGGGCGGTGGTCTCGTGGGAGGGCGTCATGCCGTCGCCGCCGCACGCCGGGCAGGTGTGCAAAAGCTGCTTCGACAGCGGCCGGCGCGCCTTCTTGCGCGTCAGCTCTATAAGCCCCAGCCCGGTCATGCCCACCACGCTTAAACGACTTTGGTCGGTTTTCGCCAGCGCCCGCAGCAGCTCCAGCAGTCGCTCGTTGTCGGCGGGGTCCTTCATGTCGATGAAGTCCACGATCACGATGCCCCCGACGTCCCGAAGCCTCAGCTGCCGCACGATCTCCTCCGCCGCCTCGCAGTTCAGCCTGAACAGCGTCTCCTCCAGGTCGCGCTTGCCGGTGAACTTGCCGGTGTTGACGTCGATGACCGTCATGGCCTCGGTCTCCTCGATCACCAGCGAGCCGCCGCTTTTGAGCCACACGTACTTCCTGAGCGCCTTGTCCAGTTGGGCGTCCACCCGGTACAGGTCGAAAAGCGGCATCTCCCCGTCGTATCGGCGTATGCTGTCCGCCCATTCCGGAGCGAGCGCCTCCGCGCAGGCCCTCAGATCATCGTACAGCCCGCCGCCGTCCGCCCACACCGCGTCCACGTCGCCGTTCAAACGGTCCCGCACGCATTTCAGTATGAGATTGGTGTTCGAGAACACCTTCTTCGGGGCGGTGGCGACGGCGGCGCGGGTCCTGATGTCCCGCCACTGGGCGCACAGCGCGTCAAACTCGCGCTTTAGCGCGCCCTCCGGCAGGCCCGCCGCCGCCGTGCGGACGATCAGCCCCATGCCGGTATCCCTGACCAGCGCGTCGGCGGCGGCGCGCAGCCTCTGGCGCTCGTCGGCGTCGGCAATCTTTCGGGACACGCCCACGTATCTGACCTCCGGCAGCAGCACCAGCGTGCGCCCGGGCAGGGTCAGGTGGCTGGACACCCGGTGCCCCTTCTGCCCGCTCTGGGCCTTCACCACCTGCACCAGGAGCTCCTGCCCCGGGCGAACCAGCCCTTCGATGCGCAGGCCGTCCAGCCGCCTTTGAAGCGCCGGGTCGCCCGCGTGGATGTCCCCGGCGTACAGAAAGCCGTTCTTCTCCATGCCGATGTCCACGAACGCGGCGTTCATGCCGGGCAGCACGTTCTCCACCCGGCCCAGGTAGATGGAGCCGATGGCGTCGTCCGCGCCGGGCCGGTCCACGTACAGCTCGCACAGCCGGTCGTCCTCGATCACCGCCATGCGCGTCTCCCCGCGGAGGGCCTCCATCAATATCGTTTGCTTCATAGCTCCATCAGCGGGTGGATGTCCCCCGCCGCGTCCGCGCCCAGCAGCATGAGGCGGTGGATGCGCGTCTCCGGGGCCTCAACCCCCGCCATGTCCGCGAGCGCCTTCACCAGCAGGTCGGGCTTTAATGTGTTCTGCTCCGTCAGCATCAGCCGGGCATACAGACCGTCGTCGGTTTTATTTAATCCAATCGCCAGCGGGCGGATGTCGATCTCCTTTTCACCGGACTTGGTCTTTTTTACCCCCATGATGTGCTCCCGTTCAAGAAACCCGGGCGCCTGGTCGTACACCCTCTGCGCGTCTGCCCCTTCAAGGGTAATACGATAGTCCGACATCCTCACCAGCGCCATGGGCGCGGGGTGTTTGTCGTCGATCATGCGCACCTCCAGCACCGGCAGATCCTCCGGCAGCGCGGCGCGCACGGCGTCCTCGGTGCGCTTTCTGCCCATGGGCGCGGAGAGCTTGATGTCGATGACCTCGTATTCGCTGGTCCAGCCCAGCGCCAGCGCCGAGCCGAAGGACATCACCGGGTGGGGGTTGAAGCCCTGCGACCACGCCACGGGCAGGCCCGTGCGGTTCACGGCGCGCTGGAAGAAGCGCTGCAGGTCCAGATGGGAGATGAACCGCAGCCGCTCCCGCTTGCCGAAACGTATCAGCGCCCTCATACGCACGCCCCCTCATAGCGCTTCATGCCGCAGCCGGTGCAGCCCTTGCGGCAGTCGCGGGTGCACTCGGCCGCCTGTGCCTTGTGCCATTCCGAGAGCAGGTAGGCCTTGGTCACGCCGCAGTCCAGGTGGTCCCAGGGGAACACCTCCGTTTCCGACCTCGGTCGGTTTGCGTAGAAATCCGGGTCGATGCCGCACTCCTCAAAGGCTTTAAGCCACAGGTCGTAGCGGAACTGGTCCGACCAGCCGTCGAACCGGCAGCCCAGCCGCCAGGCCCGCTCCAGCGCGTCGGCCAGCCGCCGGTCGCCCCGGGCGAACACGGCCTCGATGTAGCTCACGTCCGGCGCGTGGTACTTGAAATCCACGCCCTTGATCTGATTGAGCGCCTGTTTGAGCAGCCGCTGCCGGCGCACCACGCTGTCGTAGTCCAGCTGCGGCGCCCACTGAAACGGCGTAAAGTTCTTCGGCACGAACACGGAGGCCGACACGGTGATGCGAAGCCCCGGCGCGCGGCGCTCCCTGGGCACGGAAAAGTAGCACCGCCGCACCTTCGCGGCCAGATCAGCGATGCCCAGCACGTCCTCGACGGTCTCGGTGGGCAGGCCCAGCATGAAGTCCAGCTTCACCGCCGACCAGCCCTGCTCGAAGGCGTCGGTCACCGAGCGCATCAGGTCCGCCTCGGTGACGCCCTTGTTGATCACGTCCCGAAGCCGCTGGGTACCCGCCTCGGGAGCGAGGGTCAGCGCGGTCTTCTTGACCTTCTGGGTTTCCCTGAGGGTGTCGGTCAGCACGTTGTCGATGCGCTGGGAGGGCAGCGCGATGCGCACCCGCCGCTCGGCGAACTTCTGAACCATCGCCCGGGCGAGCTCCGGCAGGCAGGAGTAATTGCCGGAGGACAGGCTCATCAGCGATATCTCGTCGTAGCCGGTGGCGGCCACCAGCTTTTCCGCCATCGCCATGAGGTGCGCCATGCTCCGCTCCCGCACGGGCCGGTAGATCATGCCCGCCTGGCAGAACCGGCAGCCCCGGGTGCAGCCGCGGAAGATCTCCAGCATGATGCGGTTGTGCACGATCTCCCCGTAGGGTACGATCAGCTTATCAGGGTAAACGGCCTCGTCCAGCTTCGGCACCATGGCCTTCATGACCACCTCCGGCGCACCGCTGCCGGGCTTTGTCGTCACGGCGCGCACCGTGCCGTCGTCGTTATAAGAAACGTCGTACAAGGAAGGCACGTAGATGCCCGGGATCTGGGCGCACATGCGCAGATAGTCCTCCCGGGGAAACCCCGCGGCCTTCCATTTTTTATACATGTCGATGGTCTGGCCGGTCTCCACCTCGCCGTCGCCCAGGGCGATCAGGTCCACGAATGGTTCAAGCGGCTCGGGGTTGAAGGCGCAGGGCCCGCCGCAGATCACGAACGGGCCGTCCGCCCGGTCCTCGCGCCTCAACGGTATGCCCGCCAGGTCCAGCGCCTCGAGGATGTTGGTGAAGCTCATCTCGTACTGGAGCGTCACGCCCAAGAGGTCAAAGTCCTTAACAGGCGTGCGGGATTCCAGCGTGAAAAGCGGGATATCGTTCTGCCGCATCAAATCGGCCATATCCACCCACGGCGAAAACACCCGCTCGCACCAGGCGTCGTCGCGGGCGTTGATGGCGTGGTAGAGTATCTTCATGCCCAGGTGGCTCATGCCCACCTCGTAGGTATCCGGGAACAGGAAGGCGTAGCGCACCGCCACGTCCTCCGGGTCCTTCATCACGGCGTTGAATTCGCCGCCCATGTATCTTACCGGCTTTTGCACCGACATGAACAGCTTTTCTATGCGGTCGGAAAGGGTCAAAGCAATGCCTCCAATGCACAATTGCCCATATTATTTCAATAATACTTTATCACTAAACGCGCAAATCTTCAACTTCAAATTGTTAAAGAATTTGACATTTGAGGAAATGCAACGCAATTGCGCTTGACTGTACCCCTAAAAGCGTATATGATTTGTTTTAGCAGACAGGAGTGAATATTTATGCAAAAGCTGCCCTTTGTTTCGCATGAAAAGCTGGTTGAAATCACCGAAAAATACCCCACGCCGTTCCACCTGTACGACGAGGCCGGCATCCGCCGCACCGCCCGCGACCTTAAAGAGGCCTTCGCCTGGAACCACGGCTTTCGGGAGTACTTCGCGGTGAAGGCCTGCCCGAACCCCTTCATCCTCAAAATACTCAAGGAAGAGGGCTGCGGGCTGGACTGCGCCTCCATGGCCGAGCTCCGGCTGGCCGAGGCGCTGGGCTTTTCCGGCGACGAGATCATGTTCTCCTCCAACGAGACCCCCGGCGAGGAGTTTGAATACGCCCGGAAGCTGAACGCCATCATCAACCTGGACGACATCACCCACATCGACTTTTTAAAGAAGCACGGCGGCATCCCGGAGCGCATCTGTCTGCGCTACAATCCCGGCGGCGAATTGCTGGTGGGCTCGGTGTACATGGGCCAGCCCAGCGGCTCCAAGTTCGGCATGACCAAGCAGCAGATCTTCCACGCGGTGCAGCACCTGCAAAACCTGGGCGTCAAGGAGTTCGGCCTGCACGCGCTGCTGGCCTCCAACGCCGCCGACAACAACTACTACCCCGCCAACGCCATGATACTCTTCGAGCTGGCCATCGAGCTCAACCAGAAGCTGGGCGCGAAGATCTTCATGATCAACCTCTCCGGCGGCGTAGGCATCGCCTACCAGCCCGAGCAGGAGATGCCGGACATCAAAAAGATCGGCCGCGCCATCGAGGAATCCTTCGACGTGATGACCTCCGCCCGGCTGGGCAACGTGGCGCTGAGTACCGAACTCGGTCGGTTTATGACCGGCCCCCACGGCTGCCTGGTGGCCACGGCCATCCACAAGAAGCACATCTACAAGGAGTACATCGGCCTGGACGCCTGCGCGGTGAACCTGATGCGCCCCGCCATCTACGACGCCTACCACCACATCACCGTCTCCGGCAAGGAGGACGCGCTGTGCGATCATGTGTACGACGTGGTGGGCTCCCTGTGCGAGAACAACGACAAGTTCGCCATCGACCGGGCGCTGCCGGAGATCCACGACGGCGATTTGATCGTGATCCACGACACCGGCGCCCACGGCTACTCCATGGGCTACAACTACAACGGCAAATTGAAGTCCGCCGAGATACTGCTCCACCCCGACGGCTCATTCGACATGATCCGCCGCGCCGAGACCCTCCGGGATTACTTCGCCACCTTCGACTTCTGCGACGTGCTGAAGGACGCGAACCTGGATTGATCGCCATACATAAACAGACCGAAGCCGGTAAACGACTTCGGTCTGTTTTATTATCCTCTCCGCCCGCCGCCGGGGCCCATCGGGCCGCCGGAGCCGCCGTGG
>JAFRFY010000044.1 GCA_017434085.1 Clostridia bacterium | reverse complement strand
CAGTTCGAGGGCCAGACCAAGACCAAGCTGGGCAACAGCGAGATCCGCCCGCTGGTGGATTCCATGGTGTCCGACAAGCTCTCCACCTTCCTGGAGGAAAACCCCGCCGCAGCCCGCGCCGTGATGGACAAGTGCCTCTCCGCCGCCCGCGCCCGGGAGGCCGCCCGCAAGGCCCGCGACCTGACCCGCCGCAAGACCGCGCTGGAGTCGGCCTCGCTGCCCGGCAAGCTGGCGGACTGCTCTGAGCGCGACCCGGCCAAGTGCGAGATATTTATCGTCGAGGGCGATTCCGCCGGCGGCAGCGCCAAGCAGGGCCGCGACAGGCACTTCCAGGCCATACTGCCCCTGCGCGGCAAGATATTGAACGTCGAAAAGACCCGCATGGACAAGGCCCTGGGCAACGCCGAGATCAAGGCCATGATCACCGCCTTCGGCGCGGGCTTTGGCAACGACTTTGACCCCGCCAAGCTGCGCTACCACCGCATCGTGTGCATGACCGACGCCGACGTGGACGGAAGCCACATCCGCATACTGCTGTTGACCTTCTTCTACCGCTTCATGCCCAAGCTCATCGAGGACGGCTACGTCTACGCCGCCCAGCCGCCGCTGTACAAGGTCACCCGTGGCAAGACCGAGCAGTACGTGTACTCCGACGATCAGCTGCAGAAGCTGCTCGACGAGATGGGCCGCGACGCCAAGCCAGAGATCCAGCGCTATAAGGGCCTGGGCGAGATGAGCTACCAGCAGCTCTGGGATACCACCATGAACCCCGAGACCCGCCAGATGTACCGCGTCGAGATGAAGGACGCCATCGCCGCCGACGAGCTGTTCACCCTGCTCATGGGCGATCAGGTCGAGCCGAGGCGGGAGTTTATCGAGCAGAATGCGAAGTTGGTGGCTGATCTCGATATTTAGTTTTGTGAGAGGGAACAGGGAACAGGGAACAGGGAACAGGGAACAGGGAACAGGAATAGCTGCTGCCGCCTGTATTTGATGACGTGTGGAGAAAGAGTATGACAGATTACAGGGTTGGCGATTACAAGGATTTAGTAGTGTGGAAACGCGGAATGGAGATGGCCAAAAGCGCCTACCTTCTGTCCCACAAGCTGCCGAGGGAAGAGAACTACGCCCTGGCGGATCAGATCAGACGGTCATCGGTTTCCATACCCTCCAACATCGCGGAGGGCTATGGCCGAAGCAGTTCAAAGGATTACGCACGCTTTCTCTCAATGGCCCGTGGATCGAGCTATGAGTTGGAGACGCAGATTCTTCTGAGTATTGACCTCGGTTACATTTCGGAGAATGACGCACAAAACGCGCTTGCGATGTGCAAGGAGATCGCCAGAATGCTGACACGAATTCTGCAAAAACTCCAGGATCAATAGCATGGTTATGAATGCCGTGCGGTAGCAGCTATTCCTGTTCCCTGTTCCCTGCTCCCTGTTCCCTCCGATTGACCTCTATCAGAAACGGAGGATAACTCAATGCCCGACGAATTCAACATCGGCAAACTCACGCCCCTCAACATTGAGGACGAGTTAAAGAAATCATTTATCAGCTACGCCATGGCCGTCATCGTGACGCGGGCGCTGCCCGACGTGCGGGACGGCTTGAAGCCCGTGCACCGGCGGATACTGTACTCGATGAACGAGATGGGCATCACGCCGGACAAGCCGTTCAGGAAGTCGGCGCGCATCGTGGGCGACGTGCTGGGCAAGTACCATCCCCACGGCGACAGCTCGGTGTACGACGCCATGGTGCGCCTGGCGCAGGACTTCTCCACCCGAGCGCTGCTGGTGGAGGGCCAGGGCAACTTCGGCTCCGTGGACGGCGACGGCGCGGCGGCCATGCGTTACACCGAGGCGCGGCTCTCGAAGCTGGCGCTGGAGCTGGTGCGGGACATCGACAAGGAGACGGTGGACTTCTACCCGAACTTTGACGAGACGCTGATGCAGCCCGCCGTGATGCCCAGCCGCTTCCCGAACCTGTTGGTCAACGGCTCCGCGGGCATCGCCGTGGGCATGGCCACCAACATACCGCCCCACAACCTGGGGGAGGTCATCGACGGCGTGGTGTGCATGATCGACAACCCCGACTGCACCACCGACGACCTGATGCAGCACATCAAGGGCCCGGATTTCCCCACCGGCGGCGTGATTCTGGGCCGGCGCGGCATCTACGACGCCTACCACGAGGGCCGCGGGCGCATCGTGGTGCGGGCGAAGTCCGAGATCGAGGAGATGCCCCAGAACCGCCAGCGCATCGTGGTCACAGAGATCCCCTACATGGTCAACAAGGCCAAGCTGATCGAGAAGATCGCCGAGATGGTCCACGAGAAGGCCATCGAGGGCATCTCCGACATCCGCGACGAGTCCGACCGGCAGGGCATGCGCATCGTCATAGAGTTGAAGCGCGACGTCAACGCCAACGTGGTGCTGAACACGCTCTACAAGCACACCCAGCTGCAGGATACCTTCGGGGCCATCATGCTGGCGCTGGTGGACGGCGAGCCTAAGATACTGTCGCTGCACCAGATCATCCGCCATTACCTGGACCACCAGGAGGACGTCATACGCCGCAGGACGCAGTACGACCTG
>JAFRFY010000043.1 GCA_017434085.1 Clostridia bacterium | reverse complement strand
AGTTAGACAGACTGCGAGGGGATTTTTTGTCATGGCAAGGCGGAGGTCCGCAGGCTTGCTGGCGGCAAGTCAAGGGCCGACAACGAAGCCATGGCGGAAAAGCCACCGCAGGATGGTTGATTTTTAGACTGAAATTAGTATCACATTAGGAATAACACAAACCGGGCATGCGACGATGTCGCATGCCCGGTTTATCGTATCCCAATCGCTTACCGCTTCTTCCTGGCGGTATAGGACACCACCGCCCGCTGTATGACGATGAACAGCAGGAGCAGGGCGCCCGTGGCGATCTTGCCCCACCAGGAGGAGAGGTTGCCGTTGAAGGAGATCAGCGCCGGTATGACGGACTTCAGCAGCACGCCGAACATGGTGCCGATCATGTAGCCCACGCCGCCGGTCAAAAGCGTGCCGCCGATGACGGCGCAGGAGATGACCTCCAGCTCGCCGCCCTGCAGCGCCATGTTCCAGCCGGACTTGACCATCAGCAGGTAGGCGATACCGGCCAGCGCGGAGCAGAAGCCGTTGATGGCGTACACGGCCACCTTGGTCTTGCCCACGGGCAGGCCCATCAGCTTGGCGGACTGCTCGCTGCCGCCGATGGCGTACACATTGCGCCCGAAGCGGGTGTGCTGCAGCACGATCACGCCCAGTATGATCATCACGATGAATATCAGCACGTTCAGGTTGATGGACGTGATGGGCTTGATCTTCACCCACTCGCCGTCGACCAGGTGGTACAGCGTGATCTTGAAGCTCGCCAGGTCGTTGATCAGCGGATGGTCGATGGAGATGGACTCGCGGGAGATCAGGCTGCACACGCCGCGGGCCAGGAAGTTGCCCGTCAGCGTGGTGATGAACGGCGGCACGTTCAGGTAGTGTATGGCCGCGCCCATCAGGGTGCCCAGGCCCACGCCGATGACGATCGACAGCGCCATGGTGATCACCGGGGAGATGCCCAGCTTGGTGTAGCCGTAGGCGATCAGCATGCCGGTCAGCGAGGCCACCGAGGCCACGGACAGGTCGATGCCGCCGGTGATGAGCACCATGGTCATGCCCACGGCGGAGATGCCGTAGTAGGCGTTGTCGGTGAAGAAGTTGACGAAGGTGCGCAGCGTGGTGAAGCCTATGGACGAATACTTGATGGCGCCGTATGCGTAGATGATCAGGAAGATCGCCACCGTGGCGTACACCATGATGTACTTGGGGTTCATGATGCGGCTGAGCAGGCTCTGCCGGGAGCTCTTCGTGTTCTGCATTACGCGATGCCTCCCTTCATCATGGCCTTGGCTTTGCTGCGGGAAGCGGCGCGCTTGGCCATCCAGTTGCGCACGGGCTCGGACTGAAGCACGATGATGACCGCGATGATCATCGCCTTGAACGCCATGGTGGATTCAGGCGACACGCCGAAGTAGTACACGAAGGTCACGATCGTGCGGATGATGATGGAGCCCACGATGGTGCCCGACAGCGAGAACTTGCCGCCGGACATCGACGTGCCGCCGATGACCACGGAGAGTATGGCGTCGGTCTCGTAGTTGATGCCTGCGTTGTTGGAGTCGTTGGACATGATGCGGCTGGAGTAGATCAGGCCCGATATGCCGGAGAGCAGGCCGGTCAGCGCGAACACGATGAATATGACCAGCTTGGCGTTGATGCCCGACAGGCGGGAGGCCGACCGGTTGATGCCCACGGATTCCACGAAGGTGCCGAAGGCGGTCTTGCGGACGAATATCATCACCGCCGCCACGATGATGATCGTGAGTATGATGGGCGTCGGCAGCCACAGGCAGCTGCCCTGGCCGATCCAGCGGAAGGGCGAGTACATGGTGGTGTACTGCTTGCCGTTGGTGGTGATCTGCGCGATGCCGCGGCCGGACACCATCAGTATCAGCGTGGCGATGATGGGCTGGAGCCCCAGCTGGCCCACCAGGAAGCCGTTGAACGTGCCCATCACGAGGCACACCAGCAGAGGCACCAGTATGACCAGTATGAAGGGGTAAACGGTGTAGTCGCCGGGGGTCTGGTACAGCGGATTGGTGGGATCCCAGCGCAGCATCTTGAGCGCCATGGCGCCCGACACCGCCACCAGCGCGCCCACGGACAGGTCCGTGCCGCCCAGGGCGATGACCAGCGTCATGCCCATGCCGATGATGGTGATCTCCGCCGAGCGGTTGATGATGTCGATCAGGCTGCCGTACAGCATGCCCGTGGAGGGCTGTATGCTGATGGAGAAGAAGTCGATGCGCATGTTCAGGCACACCAACAGTATCAAAAGCTCCGCCACCACGGCCCAGGTCACCTTGGACCGGGCCAGCTTCTCGGGCACGGTGATCCGGCCCGTGGACAGCATGGCCATCACCACGGCGGCAACCACGAATATGATGGCGTCCACCACGAACGCCGGGCGCTGCTTGGAAAGGAAGCCCTCAGCCCCCGCGCCGAAGCCGATGACGCCCGTGCCCACCAGCAGGCACACGGCCGCCAGCACCAGCAGCGCGATGGACGGTAATAAGCTCTTCTTGCGCATCACGCACTGACCTCCTCTCCGGCGATGATCGACAGTATGCGGCTCTGGGTGTTGCCGTCAAACGGCCCCTCCAGCTCCGCGGCCTTGCTCCCGTCGCGCATGATGACGATGCGGTTGGAGCAGCGGATGACCTCCTCCAGCTCCGAGGAGATGAATATGACGGACACGCCGTCCTTGCACATCTCGATCATCAGCCTCTGGATCTCGGCCTTCGCGCCCACGTCGATGCCGCGGGTGGGCTCGTCCAGTATCAGCAGGTCGGGGTTGGTGGCCATCCAGCGGGCCACGATGACCTTCTGCTGGTTGCCGCCGGACAGCTCGCCGATCTTCTTCTCGGCGTCCGGCGTGGCGATGGACAGCGCCTTGATGTACTTGTCCGCCAGCTCGTTCTGCTCCTGCCGGCTGAGCGGGTGCATGAAGCCCCGCTTGGCCTGCACCGCCAGCATGATGTTCTCGCGGATGGACAGATCGCCGATGATGCCGTCGCGCTTCCTGTCCTCGGGGCAGAAGGCCACGCCGTTCATGATGGCGTCAAAGGGCTTCTTGGCCGCGACGGTCTTACCCTTGATGGTCAGCGTGCCGGAGGTGGGCCGGGTAGCGGCGAAGACCAGCGAGGCGGTCTCCGTTCGGCCGGAGCCCAGCAGGCCCGCGAAGCCCATCAGCTCGCCCTTCTTGAGGTTCAGCGAGATGTCCTGCACCGGATAGCCCACGGCCCCCAGGTGCTGCGCCTCCAGCATGTCCGGGGCGTCGGCGGCCACCTCGGCGGGGTGCAGGTCGAATATGGCCTGCATGTCCTTGCCGATCATCTTGGTGACCAGCTCCAGCTTGTTCAGCTCGTCGATGTTGTAGCTGCCCACCAGCTTGCCGTTTCTCAGGATGGTCATGCGGTCCGACACGGCGTAGATCTGATCCAGGAAGTGGGTGATGAATATGATGCCCATGCCTTCCTTTTTGAGATCGCGCATGACGTCGAACAGCAGCTGCACCTCGTTTTCATCCAGCGACGAGGTCGGCTTGTCCAGTATCAGTATCTTCGCCTGGATGTCCACCGCGCGGGCGATGGACACCATCTGCTGCATCGCCGTGGAGAAGTACGACAGCGGGCGGGTGACGTCGATATCCAGGTGGAAGCGCTTCATCAGCTCCCGCGCCCGCGCATTGATGATCTTCTTCTTGAATTCCTTCCGGCCCACGAAGATGTTCTCCGCCACGGTCAGGTTGGGACAGAGGTTGATCTCCTGGAACACCGTGGAAATGCCCATCTGTATGGCGTGCTGGGGGCTGATGGGCGTGATTTCCTTGCCGTCCAGCAATATCGTGCCCGCGTCCTTGTGATGCACGCCCGTCAGGCACTTGATCAGCGTGGACTTGCCCGCGCCGTTTTCGCCCAACAGCGCGTGGATCTCGCCCGCGCGAAGGGTGAAATCCACCTTGTCCAGGGCCTTGACGCCCGGGAACTGGATCTCGATGCCCTTCATATCGAGAATGACCTTTTCCGACAAGAGCTATCACTCCTTATGTGTTTTGCAACGGCCGTAACCTTTCAGGCCGCGCGGAGAATTTGATGCCGTCGTGCGAATCCCGGGCGCTTCCAATTCTCCGGGCAGACTGAATTGTTACGAAAACAGAAAGAACAGGGCGGTAAAACTACCGCCCTGCAAAGGTCACTGACTATGCAGCAGCAGCCTTTTCAATGATGTTGGTTAGCGAAACCGCGCAGGAGCGGTTTCGCGGATCGGCGGCGCCCATGGGGTGACGCCGATAACCATTAATACTGACGCTGATCGATCACGTCAGAGGCCAGCACGGAAGTGGTGCCCTCGACCTCGATGCCGCCGACGCAGTCATACACGCCCTCTTCGGGATGGATGATGGTCTTGTCGAAGGTCTCGCCGGCTTCCAGCTTCTCGATGCAATCCACGACGAAGGGGCCGTACAGGGGGGTGCACTCGATGGTGGCGTTCATCTCGCCCGCCACGATGGACTCGAAGGCGGCCTTAACGGAGTCGCAGCCCACGATGATGATGTCCTTGCCGGGAACCAGGCCGGCGGCCTTGATGGCGTCGATGGCGCCCAGGGCCATGTCGTCGTTCTGAGCGATCAGCACGTCGATCTTATCCACGGACTTCAGCCAGCTCTCCATCAGGGCCTGGCCTTCGGCGCGGGTGAAGTTGCCGGTCTGCTGCGCAACGACCTTCATGAAGGGATAGTCCGCCAGCGCGGCCAGGTTGCCCTCGGTGCGGCCGACCTGCGCGTCAGCGCCGGTGGTGCCTTCCATGATGGCAACGGCAACGTCCTCGCCGTCGCGGCCCAGGCTCTTCAGATATTCGCCGGCCCACTGCACCTGACGACGGCCCTCAAGCGGGAAGTCGCCGCCGAAGGCAGCCACGTAATCGATCTTGTCCGCGCAATCCGGGATGCGGTCGAGCAGGATCAGCGGGATCTCGTTCTCGTTGACTTCCGCCAGGACCTCGTCCCAGCCGGTGGTCACGACGCCGGTGAACAGGATGTAATCAACGCCCTGGGTGATGAAGTTGCGCAGGGCCTGGATCTGGTTCTCCTGCTTCTGCTGGCCGTCGGAATAGACGAGCTCCCAGCCCTCATGTCCCTCGATGGCGGAATTGACGCTGTCGGTGTTCGCGGTGCGCCAGTCGGACTCCTGGCCGATCTGGGAGAACGCGATGGTCACGGCGGAGGCGCTGGCAGCGAGGCTCAGCACCAGGCACAGGGCCAGAACCAGAGTCAACAGTTTCTTCATGGTGGTATCCTCCTTAACATTTTCGGGCTATTAACCCGTATGCACCGATTATAGCACATTTCTTAACATACGTAAACCCTTTTCGTTACGAAATGAGGGGTATTTTTGAGAAGTTGGCAACAAATGAGCATGCAATATTTAAAAATGAGAAGCGGCGAAACAGAACAGGGAACCGGGAACCCATCCGATTCCCAATTCCCCATTCCCAATTCCCAATTCTTCCTTTAGTCCAGCTCGAACTCCCCGTCGTCATCGCCGTCGTCATCGCCGTCGATGTTCTCCCCGGCCGCACCGGTCGGGGGAAGGACCGCGGGATTCTGTATCTCGCCGCCCAGGAATGCGGCACGGAGCTTGGCCTCCACCTCGTCGTAGATCTCGGGATTGTTCTTGAAGAACACCCGGGCGTTGTCGCGGCCCTGGCCGATGCGCTCGCCGTTGTAGGAATAGAAGGAGCCGGACTTCTTGACGATGTCCTGTTCCACGGCCAGATCCAGCAGCTCGCCCTCCCGGGAGATGCCCTCGCCGTAGAGCATGTCCACCACGCAGCTCTTGAAGGGCGGGGCGACCTTGTTCTTGACGATCTTGATCTTCACCCGGTTGCCCACCACGTCCTTGCCGTCCTTGATGGCCTCGGACTTGCGGATGTCGATGCGCACGGAGGCGTAGAACTTCAGCGCCTTGCCGCCGGGGGTGGTCTCGGGGTTGCCGTACATCACGCCGACCTTCTCGCGCAGCTGGTTGATGAATATCACGACGGCGTTGGTCTTGGAGATGACGCCGGTGAGCTTGCGGAGCGCCTGGCTCATCAGCCTGGCCTGCAATCCCACGTGGCTGTCGCCCATGTCGCCCTCGATCTCGGCCCTGGGGGTCAGCGCCGCCACCGAGTCCACCACCACGATGTCGATGGCCCCGGAGCGCACCAGCGCCTCGCAGATGTCCAGCGCCTGCTCGCCGTTGTCGGGCTGGGAGACGTAGAGCTCGTCGATGTCCACGCCCACCTTCCGGGCGTACACCGGATCCAGCGCGTGCTCAGCGTCGATGAACGCCGCGGTGCCGCCGGCCTTCTGCGCCTGGGCGACGCAGTGCAGCGCCACGGTGGTCTTGCCCGAGGATTCCGGCCCGTAGATCTCCACGATGCGGCCCTTCGGCAGTCCGCCCACGCCCAGCGCGAAATCCAGCTGCAGGCTGCCCGTGGGAATGGCCTCCACCTGCATATTCTCCACCGCCTTGCCCAGCTTCATCACCGAGCCCTTGCCGAAATCCTTCTCGATCTTGCCCAGCGCGTTTTCCAGCGCCCGCTTTTTATCCTCATCGCCGACGCGCAGCTTCTTGTCCGTCTTCTTTTCAGCAGCCATGTCCGTGCCTCCTGTCGTGTCATGTCATGCACCCATTATAGCAACCCGCCCCGCTTTTGTAAATCGAACATATGTTTAAATTTCCCCATCCGGCTTGCGTTCCCCGTCGCGCATCGTCTCCAGCCGCTTTTTCAGGGCGGCGGGCGTGGGCACGCCCATGCGCTCGGCGTTTTCGAGGATGGACAGCCCCTCGTTGGCGATGTAATAGAACACCGTGAGGGACTTGAACAGCTCCCTGCCGATGGCCTTATCCAGCTGCGTGGCGACCAGCACGATCAGCATGATGAAGCCCTTGCGGGCGATGCCCGCGAACCCCGCCTTCGACGACAGCCCGCCGCTTATCGATTTAGGGCTCTTGCCCGTGATCGCCACCAGCACGCCGGTCAGATAGTCCACGGCCATCATCACCGACAGTATCGTCAGCCCCGGCGTCCACCCGCCGAACAGCGCCGCGATTCCCCCCGCGGCAAGGGCCGCAATTCGTACAACCTTGTTGCTCATCGAAAAACCCCTTTCATATTAATTGGGAATGGGGAATTGGGAATTAGGAATTATAATTAGCCTGGGCCCCCGTTGGAACATCATTCATGGCGTCCGCATATCCCCTGCCCCCGTAGGGACGCCATTCATGGCGTCCACATATCCCCTGCCCCCGTTGGAACGCCATACTCGACATCCGCGCTCCCATATCCCCCGTAGGGGCGCCAATGCGGCACCCGCTTTGCCTTCCCCACCGTAAGGGCAGCCCGGCTATTCCTGTTCCCTGTTCCCTGTTCCCTCCCCGGCTATTCCTATTGCCTATTCCCTATTGCCTATTCCCCATCCCTATTTCTTCCCCACACCGTAAATCACCACCCCCGCAACGACATACCCCGCCGCCCTCGCCACCGCGCAGACGATGATATCCGCCCAGGCGACGGCGGCCTGGATCTGCGTGGTGTTCATCACGCCGCCCTCCCGGGCCGATAGAATATGAAAAACTGCTTGCGCTCCCGCTCGAACTGGCCCAGCTTCTGCCGCTTGCGCTTCGAGGAGGCGGGGTCGTTGGCGTACATGTGGGTATCGTCGCACTTCCACAGGCAGATGTAATGGCCCCCCTTGGTCCAGTACCCCGGCCCCATGGAGGCCACCACCAGCGCGCCGTTGCGGATGGCCTCGCGCGCCGTCGCCATGCTCCTGGTCTGCACGAAGCCGCCAAAGCCGTAGGCTTTCGCAATCGACTTGAAGAACCCCCACGCCGTGCCGCTGTTCTTCGTGCGGAATCCGTGCTCGACGGCATACCGGCACATCTCCACCGGGGTGATCTTCGCGTTGATCCAGGTGGCCATGATGTCGGCCATGGACGTGGGCCCGCAGCCGGAGTTGGCAATGGTCTGGTTCCTGTTGCCGCAGGACGTATAGACCACCTTCCCCCAGCGCCTGTCGCCCTGCTTGTAGTCCACGGGCTGCACGGTGCCGGTGTCGGCGGCCTTGCCCGTGCGGGTGTAGGGGCAGTCCCACAGCGCCGCCCAGTCGTTGCGGGTGACGTTGCCGGTCATTTCAAGGCCCGCCGTGGCCTGGAACGCCATCACGTTGGCGCGGGTCTGCTTCCCGTACTTGCCGTCGATGGACGCGCCCACGAGGGCCTGCAGGGCCTTCACGTACGTGCTGCCGGATTCGTCGCCGTACCTGACCTCGGGCAGGTACGGGATGTAGGCTGCGAAGGTCGCGGGCCCGGCCACGCCGTCCGCCGTGAGGCCCAGCTGCTTCTGCAGGGCCTTGGTGGCGGTCTTTGTCTTCGCGGTGAAGGTCTGGTAGTTGCCCAGGCCCATCAGCAGGTTCCACGCCCGCACCGCCTGCTTGCTGTTAGACGCGCTGTTGATCTTCAGTATCATCCGCCGTCACCTCCCTCAGCTCGCCGTCGACCATCATCATGACGGTGTCGCGCATGACCTCCTCCTCGTATTCGGGTTCATAATTCGGTTTCATGGTATACCCCTCCTTAACTCAACGAATTTCGCAGCGCTATGGCCTCGGCCATGGTGTACTCCACGCCGCGGATATAAACCACATCCAGCCCCAGAAGCTGGGCCGTGGTGATCGCCTGTTCCACCTCGGCGCGGGTGATCTCGCCCTGCGGCGTTTCCGATACCGTGACCGTTATCATGAAGTGCGTTTCCAGCTTGTCCCCGCCCGGGCGGTAGAACTCAACGGGTATCGTCTGCCCGCCGCTGGCAAAACGCATGTCGCCGGTTGAATGTCCGCCCGGGTCGACAGCGCTGTTTGGGGGATAAGTAATATCGTTGTGCCAGACGGCGCTGTCGAACCGTTGCCACTTTGTCCGGTAGCTTGACCCACCAGAAAAATTCCACTGGCCGTTTTCATCCCTCCATAGGCCGAAATGGGCACCGTTGCCTTCGATGCGTGCGACGTATAACTCACCGTTATACCTTGTAAGCAGAAGTGTGGCTTCGCTGTCTGCTTCGTCACCTGTTCCGATAGTATAAACGTTGCCGTTTCTTTCCCCGAGGGGCGTATCGATGATGTAATATCTTGAACCCCTGTATTTTTCAGATGTCAACTTCCATGCGATTATGCCGCCGCCGTTCGCCCATACTTCTTTTTCCACCTTGGACGCATCCGCTACGGTCTCAGGCAGATTCAAATCCGCGATGGGGATGACGCCGTTCGGGTAAGCCCCGTCGTTGTCCCATACATCGCCGTTCGCGTCGTATGCGGTCACGACCATCCCGGTATAATCGATCTGCTCGCCGTCGTCATACGCCGTTTTTGTCGGATTGGTCGTAATGGCGATGGACGTCGGCACGGATTTTTCGACGAGATTGCCGTTCGCGTCGGTCATGACGGTATACTCTTTCCCGTCCTGCTTTTTACCGGTGGCCACTCCGATGCCCGTGACCGTCACCTGGGAATAGCCGTAAAATCCGTCGTCGCTGGCCCTGTAGGTGCCGTTTTCGGTGATTCGCTTACTGCCCAGCGCCACATCGTCCTCCGGCACCCACAGGCAGGTCCCGCCGCCGACGAGGTTGGTTTTGAGCTTGTCGACGGTCAGCTGCTTGCCGACGCCGCCCTCCTGGATCGTAATGTTCCTGCTCATTTTCACACCCCCATTACGGTATGCCGTAGATGATCACTTGCCTGGTGTCACTAAGGCTGACCGCTTGCGCATTGATAAATTTAACAGTGCAGTTATAGCTGTTATTGCGATCCTTCATGCCTGTCCACCTCCAGATGTCCAAGTCCAGAGGATAGATTATCGTCGTGTTGTACTCCGACGTTCTGCTCTTTCTATAGATTCCTTGCAGCGCCACCGCGCTGTAATTCGTTATAGCGTCCGAAAGAGCATTACTGCCCGCACTGCCGCCCTGAGAAAAATCGCCCAAAAGAACCATGTTGTATGTCGTCAAAAGTGCACTGCCGTACAGATTGCCGTAATATTCGATCAATCCGCCGAAATAGCTCGGGTCTGCCGTTACCTGGCTCAGGCTTCTTTGGGCCTTTTCCTTTGTAATATTCGTCGACACCGTCGTACCCGTCGCCGATGAACGGGTGCTGAGCCTGCACTCGTTGTCAATGAAATCCTTGACGTTTTGCGACATGGAAGCGACCCACGCCGGGGTCAGAACATGCGCAGTTATTGATGGCGTGGACACTGATACGCCTGACGGAAGATTATCGTATATATCCGTCCAGAGCGGGTAAAGATCGCTGCCGCCCGCGGCGACGTTGACCGTCACCTCGTCATTGGTCGTGGTGTCATACGTTCCGTTGGCCGTGATCTCCGACGCCCGCGCGGTCTGGGCGACCAGCTCACCGTTCGATACAACCTTGCCCTCGTCCCCGGCGGCGTAGCTGTTGGGCACGTTCACCACCGCGCCCGAAAAGCCGTTCTTCCCCGCCGACGGCGCATACGTCCCGTTCTGCGTCGCGGTCAGCGCCTCCAGGTCAGGCGTCTCGATCGCCGCGATCGCCGCGGCCATCTGGCCCGGCCTGTAGGTGTTCTCCGTGCCGTTCTTGGCGCGTATGGCGTCCGCGATGCTTTCCAGGCTGGATTCCGTCACCAGTACCTTGCTCATGAAATCACCCCTTTATCGTTCGATTCCTCCGCCCCGTCGACGGAGATCACATGCAGCACGCCCCCGCAGAGATCCAGCGCCGCGGCGCAGGACACGTCCACGGTCGCGCCCCCCTGGGGCATCGTGCCCGTCGTCGCCGCCGCCAGCGGGCGCAGTATGTAGCGGTGGCCGTTCATCTGCGTGTCGATGTACGGATTGGCGACCGCGTAACCGTACCCCACCGGGAACCGGAACTCGGACCGCCCGACCTGTATCCCCCCATAGCGATAGCGTATCACCAGCACCGCCGACGCCACCGCCGACGCCCCGGCCAGCTGAAGCCGCGCGCGGGCCTGCACGCCAAATCGAAACGCCGCCCGGCGGACGACCCCCGTCATCATGCCGCCCAGCCCGTCGCAGGCCGTCACCCGCATGCCGGGGCGGTAGTCGGCGTTGTCGACGCAATCCAGCGTCAGCTCCCGGGGATTGAACCGCCAGGCCGCCAGCCGGGACATCGCCGCCGCCACGTTTCCCTCGTTCAGGAAATACATCCCCTCCAGGCTGACCACGTTCTCCGGCGCGTCCGACGGGGCGTTCGGGTTTTGCAGCTCGAACGCCCGGGCCGTGACGATGTAGGTCGCCCCGCCGTCGTCCTGCACCCACTTGTCCGTGGATGCGGGCGCCCCCGACGCGAAGCTGTACGCAAAGGCGCGTATGGCCGTGACACAGTCCCCCTCCGAGGCCGCGGGCCGCCAGAAGGTGTCGCGCATCGGTATCAGCGCGTTCCCCGCATCCGCCGGCATGATCTCGACCTCGTCGTCAAAGCAGCTCCTGACCTGCGCCCCGATGGCGAAGCACGCCCACAGCAGCCGCTCCCGGGCGCTCTGCCGCGGCGCGAACCCCGTGATGACCGCCCCGGAAAACGCCTGGTCCAGTCGATAGATGTACGCCCCCAGCCCCGAGCCCGTGTTGCGGAACACGTCCACCAGCACGTCGGCGATGGGCGCGGCGTTGTAGTACGTGGCCGGGAGCACGTCCCGGGCGATCAGTACGAGCGGCGACTCCGCCCGGATGCGCAGTATGTCCGCGTCCACCCGCACCGCCCGGGTGATGTAGTATTTTGCCCACAACTGCCCCAGATCGTCCCTGAGCAGCGCGTACTGCCCCGCCTCCGCCGCGTCCGGCGTATAGATGTCCGCCTCAAACCCGCTGATCGGCAGCGTCATCCCCGCCGGATCCACCTCCGGCGCAAACGACAGCGCCCTGACCCGCCCGTACTCCGTACCGTTGATCGTGATATACATTCCTCAATACTCCCTCTCATCCCCATCCTCAAACACCGTCTCGACCCACGCCCCGTCGTGGAACGCATAACATGCCCCCTCCTCCGGCGCGGCCACCTCCGGCAGCGGCGCGCGTCCCGCGGCGATCACCTCGCCCAGGCTCATGGCCTTGGTGGGATGGTTCCCCTCGACGGTAAACCGCGCGCCCTTCCAGCAGCTCCCGCCGTCGGGCATGCGCACGTACACGTCGCCGACCCGCGCCACCCTGCCGGTGACCTCCACCCACCCGTTGTTGTAGGGCAGCAGAAAGCGGTGCCCGTCCACGGGCTGTGTCAGTATCTCGTAGAGCGCCGCGTATTCGTCCCGGCACGTCAGCGGCACCACCACGGTGACGGTATAGCGCATATACGTGCCCAGCACGTCGTTGAACACGCTGCCGTCCAGCATCAGCCCGCTGATCTGACTGGGCGTCATCTCCGCGGCCCGCTCGATGTCGCACGGCCAGCGCCACTCCACGCCGTCCACGTAAAACATTACGCCTCACCTCCCGATAGGTCCGTCCCCACGCGCCGGGCCTCCTCGCCGCCTAAACGGTACACCGTCCGGGCGAACTGCTGCCGGTCCAGTTCCAACGTGATGTGGATATCCCGCCCCTGCTCCAGAGGCGCCTCCACCTCCCGCCCCGCCTGCGCGCCCCGCACGGCGGCCTCGATCATGCCTTTAAGCGACACCCCCTCCGCGCCGTCGTCCAGCACGCCCCGTGTAAAGTCGCCCTCGTAGTAATCCATCATCTCACCACCTCGATATCCATCTCCTTAACCGTTCAAGCGCCGTCCCCCGGCACCCCGCGCACAAATCCGCCCTCGTAGTAATCCATCATCTCACCACCTCGATATCCATCTCCCTGAGCCGTTCAAGGGCCGTCCCCATGCCCCCGCCCGAATGCTCCCTGTTCCCGGGCCCTTCCGCCCTCACCAAATCGCAGTACCGCCCCTTCAACCGAATCCCCGCAAACCCGCATAACGCATATAACGCATCCGTCACATAAACCCGATATATCTCCTCCCGCCGACACGCCTCACAACCCGCCCCGCACATCGACCCGCACGTCACTCCGCACGCCTTCACACCGCTCATCGCCACACCCCCTCCGCCGTAACCCCAATTCCCAATTCCCCATTTCCCATTCCTAACTCCTCATTCCTAACTCCTAACTCCCCCCGATCCACACCTCAAACGGCGCCTCGTTCACATGCTCCACCGAATAATGCGCGGTAAACTCAAAGGGCCAGCGCGCGTTCTCCCGATCCTGCACGCGCACCTGGAGCCCGCCGGTGGACAGCGCGTTGCGCATGTGAATGGCGTAGTGACCGGGGGCGGGACCGTAGTCGAACACCAGCCAGAGATCGTCAAAATCCCGGAGATCGACCCATGTCCGCGGCGTGAGCTGTCCCTCTTGCGCGTCGCACAGCGCGATGAGCCCGCGGGACGCCCCGCTGTCCGCGCTGATGAACGCCCCGGTGAGCCGCACCTCCCAGTCCTTCAACAGCTTCATCTCCCGCACGTTGCGGGGACAGTTCCCGACGTCCGCGCCCAGGTCGGTGAACCGCGGCTTTGCGACGAACCGCACCGGCCCGTCCGTCGCCCCGATGATGTCCTCCCGGCGCGCCGCGCCGCCGGCCACGTCGAACGCCCTCAACAGCACGCCCGCGTTGATGCCCATATTGTGCCGGACGTTCCGCGGCTGTAACGCATACGGCGTCGGCATTGCGAACCCCTCCCTTCCCTCATTGTTCCTGTTCCGTCTCCTCTGTCTCCTCCGTCTCCTCCGCGTCCTCCGGCATCGCCAGCACGCTCACGCGCACCGCCACCGAGCGCGTATCGCCGCTGCCCTCCTCCCGGATAAACGGGCTTTCCGCGAAGATATGCGCGCCCCCGACGGCCGCCCCGCCCTCCGCGAGCGCGGCGCGCATCCGGTCGCACACCCCGAAGGCGGCGCTCAGGTCGTTGCCCCGGCTCCACACCCACGCCGTCAGCGGCGCGCGCGTAAAGGGCGCGGGGCCGACGATCTCATAGGTGATATAAGGCCCCTCGGCCCCGTCGGGCACGTCGTTTTTACCGTAGGCGGGCAGCCCGAACCCGCCGAAGAATTGCTGTAAGGCCCGCGCGATGTCCGTCACGTCAGATCCCACCTTTCGCAGACCGCCTTCGCGGCGCGGATCGACGCCCCCTCGGGCGTGGCCGCGTCGCCGTTGGCGGTCGTCACCCTGAACGTCGCCCCGTCCGACAGCCGCCTGAACACGTCCGGGTGAGAAAGCCCCACCTCCGGCGCGGTCAGCACCGCAAACGTCTCCCTGAGCGCCTTCCGCTGCGCCTCGCCCTCAAGGCCCGCGCTTTTCTTGATCAGCACGGCGTCGAAGGTCTCCCCCTCCGTCCAGACGGCCCGGTAGCCGCCCAGCCCGTCGGGTGTCTCGGTCTTTTGAAGCCGCGCGCACCGGCAGCGCATACTGTTCAGCAGGTTCATGAAATCCTCCTCCACGTGTCCAGCCTGTCGGCGAAGGCCTCCTGCCACGCCGCGCCGCCCTTGGTGTACGAGTACACGCCCAGCACGCTCTCGGACTTGTAGGGCCCCTCCGCCGCGCTGCCGTATCGGCCGCGCCAGGCGGTGATCTCCGCCACCAGGCTCAAAAACGCCTTCGGCGGCCTGAGCTCGGCGATCTCCCCGTCGAACACCTCGTCGGTCATCCCCTCCGCCGGATAGCGGTAGATGCCGTCGTTGAACCGGCTGCCGATCACGCGGAAATATTCCCCCGCCTGGAGCCCCGGCAGCGCGATCCCCCCGTCCGACACCTCAAACCGCCCCGCCCGCCGTGCAACCTCAAAGTCGTTGTGGATGTGGTTGCAGATGATTTCGATCACAAACTCACCCCCCTTTCAATGAGGAATTAGGAGCGAGGAATTAGGAATTGAGATTGCCGCGCTCCCAATCCCCGGAGATCCCAATAGAATCGGCGGCAGCAGCACCCTATAATTCCCAATTCCCCATTCCCAATTCCCAATTCCTTACGCGATCGTTCCCTTCACCACGCCGTCGGCGTTCTCCACCAGCCACTTGATGCCGCTCATCACCAGGCTCTCCACCTGGGCGCGGGAATCGTTGGCGCGGCCGGACTTGATGCCGATGAAACCGGTCTCGTCGGCGGTGAGCTCGAAGGCGTCGGCCACGTCGCCGTTCATGGTGAGGTAGTACAGCACCAGGTTCTCCTTGGCGGTGGAGTACACCTCGTCCTCGGGGATGTTGCTGCTCATGACCACGGTGCCCAGCCCGAGGAAGTTCTGCACGTAGTTCATGCCAAAGGCCGTCTGCATGCTGATCTGCGCGGTAGCCAGGTAGTCGGCGATGGTCAGGGGATTGATGAAGTGCACGGCCTGCACGGCGTCGTCCTCAAACAGCACCTGGAGCTGACCCCAGGACTTCGCCAGCACCGCCTGCAGGGTATCGCCGGTCACGGTGGTGCCCACCGCGGGCACGTAGCCCTCCTGGCCCTCGGTGCCGGAGGCGGGCTGCACGACGCCGGTCAGGAAGGTGAAGAAGTCGGCGCGCACGCCCTTCTGCACGTCGGACATCAGGCTCTTGTCGGTCTCCCGCACTGCCTGGGCGTAGCCGCACTGCTTGATGGACTCCGCCGTGGTGGCCTTGCGCCACTTCTTGAGCGTGATGTCGCCCACGGCCTCCCTGTGGCGCACGTAGCTCGACAGCGGGATCACCTCGCCCTCGGCCACCGCGCCGCTCTGGAGCTCCCCGTCGGTCTTGTACACGTACAGCGTGGTGCCCTCCATCATCGGCACCTTGCGGGCGACGCCCAGCGCGTCCATCAGGTCCTTCATGACCCCGCCCTCGAAGCGCGTCACGAAGTCCACCTCCCGCGCCTTCACCAGCTGCTGCGCGGAAATGCCGTTCTCCCCGGCCTCCTCGCCGAAGAGCTGCAGGTTCAGATTGAAGTTGTTGCTCATGATGATATGCTCCTTTCCTCGATTGACTCGGTCATCAAAACCCAAACATGTCGTGATTCGCCGCGATCTCGCGCTCCCGGCGCGCGTCGTCCTGTATGGCCATGATCTCCTCCACGGTCATGCGCCTGGGCCTGGCCATGACGGGCGGCTCGTCCACGGGCAGCCCGCGCACGCAGTCCCTGCCGACGAACTCCGGCCACGTCTCCTTAAGACGCGCCCGCTCGCCCTCCTCGTCGGCCAGCCGGTTGCCGTCCATCTCCAGGGCGTTGAGATCGGTCATGCGCAGTATCAGCTCCCAGTAGCGCTCCGGCACCCGCTCCTGCCTGAGCAGACGGCAAAACGCCGCCCTGCGCGCCGAGAGCGCCTCCCGGCTCTCCACCGCCGCCCGGTAGTCCTGGTACTCCCGCTTCAGCTGCTCGAATTCCTCCAGCAGCGCCTCGTAGTCGGTCCTCTGTTCCTGTTGCTGTTCCATGATAAAACCTCCTTCTTTATAATTTGGAATTGGGAATTGGGAATGGGGAATTATGTGCCCCCCGTCACCCCTACTCCCTACTCCCTACTCCCTCGTCCCGCTTCAAAATCTCCTCCACCTCGTCCACCGTCACCCACGGCAGATGCCTGAGTATCGTCTCCCGGTCCAGCAGCCCCGCGGCCATCATCACGGTCCTGGTCTGCTCCAGCACATTGGCCACGCGGTTGCGCTTGTACACCGGTTCCCCCTCCAGCCCGAGGATGCCCAGCAGCTGCTGTATGGCGTCGGTACACTGGGCCTCGAAGTCGTCCGCGGCCTCGTCCAGCGGCTGGTAGGCCGCGTCGATCTCGGTCGCGGTGCGCTTCCCTGCGGACAGCGCCCGCACGTCCAGCCCGCCGAACCCCTCGTAGATCGACGCGCGTATGAACTGCAGCCACGCCATGCGGCTCTCGAAGGGCACCTCCTGCACATACGGCTTCACCCCGCCGCCCTCCGAGCCCATGCCCCGGGTATCGGCCACGGCCACGTGATCCCGGGTCAGCCGGTTCAGGAAGTCGCGCAGGTCGCTCTCCCGCATGCCCCCGCAGTTCTCCACGATCCAGTAGATCTGCGCGCAGTCCATCAGGTCGTTGGCGAACCCGGACTGTATCAGGTCGTAGGCGTCGATCTTGGGCCGCATGCCGCACAGCGCCGACTGCTTCAGCCCCGACCCGTACATGTGGATGACCGGCAGCGCGCCGAAGTTCTCCCGCCCGATGGCCTCGAACCCGCCGTCGCCGGTCTCGATGCCGAGGGTCAGATAGGGCCGCTTCTCCGACACGACCACTGCCGCCGCGTCGCCGTCGGGGATCTGATAATCCGTCACCCCGTCCTCAGCGTACAGCACCGCCGACAGCGGCCGCGCCCCGTTCAGCCGCCAGAACCGCACCCCGGCCCGCAGCGCCCCCGTGTGGACGTCGTAGAACGGCACGAACTGCGTCAGCGGAAACACGTGCAGCCGCTCGCCGCTCCACAGCGCGAAGGATTCTCCGTGGATCAGCGCCAGCCGTGCCATCTGGTAGAAATCCCGGTCAAACCGCGCCCCCAGCCGCGCCTTCACCTCCCCCGACCCCGCGAAGCTCACGCCGTTGCCCAGCAGGTACGCGCAGCGCTGCACCGTCAGCTGGTGGAAGAAGTTCGACGGGATCCGGTTGTTCGCCGCCGACAGGTTCACCAGCGGGTTCGCGCTGTGCTCCGCGATGAACTTCGTGTAGTTGTTCACCGTCGGATTGCGCTGATGATCGTACTCGTCCGCCACCAGCGCCTCCCGGTACGCCGCGCTCCGCGTGTGCTCCCGGACCGCCTTGGCAATGAACCCGCCGATCTCCCCCGCCGCCACGGCGGCCTCGTAATCCTGATAAGTAAGCATTTTTCACACCCCTTTTCTCATTCATGGGAAATATCCCTCATTCCCCTTCCCGCGCGTCGTAATACCGGCACGCGCACGCCGCACCGTCCGGCGCGTCGTCGTGGCCGCCCTGCCCGGTGTACGCCAGGATCTGCGCCACATAGCTCTTGTCGGTCCCCTCCAGGAACACGACGTTCGGCCACCACTTCCGCAAATACGAACTGATCTTCACGTACTTGTTCTCATACTCCCGGTACCCCCGCGCCGGATACCCCCGCGCGCGGATCTCCCGGGCCAAAAACCCCTTGTCAGCGTTCTCCTCGCAGAACACCGGCGCGCACATGAGCCTCTTTGCCTCCTCCAGGCACTGATCCAGCACCGTATCCACGTGGCGCGCCCACAGCCGCCCGTACAGGAAGATCGTCTCGCCCCGCCGCCGGGCGCAGGTGAACGCGGTGTAGTCCGCGCCCCCGTAGGCCGCGTCGATGTGCGCGATGCCGTCCCTCAGCGCCCCCGCGTCGGACGTGTATTTCGGGTACGTGGTAAACAGCGCCCCCTCCGCCGCCACCCACAGCCCGCAGATGTACCGGTCGTACAGCACCGTCCCGGCGTACTCCCGCTTGAGGTTCTCCACGAACGCCCTGTCGAGAAACGGGTTGTCGTCGATGCAGTAGTCCTGCCGGTAGATGTCCGCCCCGGACTGCAAGAACCCGTAGAACCAGTGGGTCGGGCTGTCCGGGTTGCAGGTGCCGTCGAACACGCTGTACGGCCGGTCCAGCCGACTCTTGAGCATCTCGAACACGTCCCTGTTCCAGGTCACGATCTCGTCGCCGTAGCAGTATTTGATCGACGCCCCCCGCAGCCGGTTGGCGTGCGACACCCTGTCCGCCCCCAGCACGAAGACCTTCTCCCCGAACATCGTCACGCTGCCGTCCGCCTTCATGTCGCCCACGCGCCGCGCCCCGAAGATGTCCTGCATCGGCAGCAGTATGTTGCGCCGCACCGTATCCCGGGTATTGCCCATGATGACGTTCAGCCCCGGCTTCCCCGCCCCCGCCAGCAGCCGCCTCGGGATCAAGAAATAGTCCATGTACGTCTTGCCCGATCGCGTCGCCCCCACCTTGATGTTCCACCGGTGCGTCGCCTCGCGCCAAAAACGCATCTGCTTCTCACTCGCCTGCAAAATTCACTCCTCACTCTCCTCATCCCACTTCCTCAGCACTTCCTCCAGCACCTCGTCGCCGCCCGCGTCATCCGCGCCGGGCCGGTCCCGCCACCTGTCGGGCCTGAGGTTCTTGTTGACAAACAGCAGCACATTGGACTTCGGGGGCACGTGTATCTCCTCCTCGGCGTACTCGATGCGCTCCTCCTCCACGCGCCCCTCCCCGGGCCGCGTGGTGACCCGCTTGACCTTGAAGGGCTTTTTCACCTTCACCGTGTACCCCAGCGCGGCCTTCAACAGCGCGTTCTCCGCCTGCACGTCCACCGGCGCGCGCCCCCTTGACATCGCCTCCGCGATCTCCGTAAACCGCTTCTTCCACCGCCGCAGCGTGGACGCCCCCACGCCCATCCGCTCCGCCAGCCGGGCGTCGGTCATGCCCTCCCGCGCCCAGCCCTCTATGCGAAGCAGGCCGTCCTCATCCCGCCACACCTCGCTTCTGTCCTTCCGAGACAATCCATCACCCGCCTTTGATCCTGGGAAAAACCGGAGCCCCCGGCCCGCCCGCGATTACGCCCCGTCCGCCGTCCGCTCAGTCGTGCCGTCGGCAAACCGCGTCACGCCGATGTCCGTGCCGAACCCTATGACGTCCATCTGCCCCCCGTTGGCGATCAGGCACAGCCCCCGGCCCCCGGGCGCGTAGGCCCGATAGACCTCCTCCGCCGCCGCCAGCAGCGCCAGCAGCCGCGCCTCGCACACCTCCCGTTCCATAGCGCCTCCCCGATTCGTTTATTGTCGTCCCGCATCCAACTTTTAGCTAATTATATACCATGATTAGCCGTTTGTCAACCCCCAATTTGACATTTAGCAAATTTTTTTGCATTGAATAGCTAATTTTCATATGATAAAATAAGAAAAAGAAGGTGACAGAGATGAACGCGGTCAAATCATTGCGCCTGCGCGCGGGCATGCAGCAGAAGGAGGTCGCGTTAGCCGTGGGGGTTTCGCGCCCGACGGTCAGCGAATGGGAGCATCAGAAGAAGGACCCGACGGGCGAGCGCCTGAAGAAGCTGGCGAAGCTGTTCAACGTGTCCACCGGCGTGATCCTGGCGATGGAGCCCATCCCGTCGAGCGTCCCCGAGACCCTGGATTCCGACGAGGCCCGCGAGCTCTGGGAGCTCCGCGAGGCCGTGCGCCGCGACCCCGACCGCCGCGTGCTGTTCAGCCTCGCCAAAAACGGCACCGCCGCCCAGGTCCGCCAGATGGTCTCCCTCCTCGACGCCATGAAGGCCACCAATCCCGAGTTCTACGATGGCGATGATCCCGCCTAAATAACCCCTGCCTTCCCCTTGAGGCAACTTCGAAAAACCCTGTTTTCGCAAACAATACTTCGCAAGGAATCCTTGTTTTACAGGGTTTTCCGAAGTAAGGTTTGCGGCAAAGTGAGGTTTTTCGAAGTTGCCTTGAGGGGAAGGTGCCCCCGCAGGGGGCGGATGAGGTGTCCGCCATCCCACAACAAAATATGAAAAACCAAAAAACGCCCCCCGGTCGACGTCATTCATCCCCGAATGACATCGACCGGGGGGCATTTTATACCAAATTACCTCTCTCTACTCCACGTCGTCCTCGTCCTCCATCCCGCCGCGCATCGGGATGTCCAGCGGCACATGATTCCCCCGCCGGGCGTGGGCGCGCTGCACCTGCTCGGCGTGGCGCAGGCTCAGCTCATGGGAGGCGCGTATCCTGCGCATCAGCATGGCGACGATCTCCTCGATCTCGCTGCCCGCGCTGTAATCGGCCTCGACGGAAAAATCCGCCCGCCCCTGCAGCAGCATATCGTCCGCAAGCTCCGTCTGTCCCGGCGCGTGCACGGCGACGGAATACCCGCCCTTCTGCTTGGTCATCTTCATGCAGGGCACATCGGTCAGCCCGTCCCCCACGTAGATCATGTTTGAAAACGGCACCCGCCGCTTGTACTCGGGCGTAAAGGCGTTCAGGTCCCTGTCGTTGGTCACGTCGAATATGCCCTTGTTGATGCGGAAGAGGTACTGCGTCTTGCTGGTGTAGTTGACCGCGGTGGAGGCCCACACCGGATGGTCGCTCTCGTCGTAGCAGAACGACGCCGCGAACACCGCCTTGAACTTGTCCCCGATGGCGGACCCGCGGATGATCTCCTCGAGCCCGGAGGAGATGATGTAGTGCTCCACCTCCACGCCGATCTCCCGGCCGATGGCGTTGATCCGGTCGAACCACGTCTCCACCCCCGGGAAGAACTCCACCGCCGTGCCCAGCCTCTCCATGGCCTCGCGGTTCAATTCCATGCGCCCCCGGGCCATCTTCTGCATCAGGTACATGTACGTCAGTATGCCGTCCATCTGGTGCTCCCGCGCGAACTCGGCGCACATCCCCCAGAAATCCGCCGGCTCCACGCCGATCCCCGGCATGAAGGAATACTCCTCCATGTCCCGCGGGGACAGCGTCTTGTCAAAATCATAGATCAGCGCGACGATAGGCTTCTTCATCGTCCACCACCCCTTCGTATGGATCATCCCACATATTTGATCGTCCACTCCAGCGCCTCCGAGGCGAGCTGGCTGGGCATCCTCGCCCCCGCGCCGCCGCCCTCGATGACCACGGCGATGGCGTAGGGATGCGCGTCGTCATAGATAAACCCGGTAAACCAGGCGTTGGTCTCCACGGTCTTGTCGTCGGACACCTCCGCGGACCCGGTCTTGCCGCACACCGCGTACCCCTGCACCTTCGCGCGGGTGGCGGTGCCGGACTGCACGGTCTCGTACATATACTCCGCGATCTTCCCGGCCACGGCCTCGCTCAGCACCTGCCGGTACGCGGCGGACTGTCCCACGGCGGTGTTGACCCCCAGCGAGTTGACCACCTTCCCGATCAGCATGGGCTTCATCATCACCCCGCGATTGGCCACGGTCCCGGCGATCATGGCCATGTGCAGCGGCGTCACCAGCACCTGGCCCTGCCCGATGCCGGCCCACACCAGCTCGGACATGCCGCCCACGTCCTTCGGAAACGACGAGTTGTACACCACGAAGTCCCCGAACTTGAAGTTCTCGTTGAACCCGAACGCCTCCGCGGTGGCCCGCAGCCGCTCCAGCCCCAGCTGGTACGCCAGCTTGCCGAAGGTCACGTTGCAGCTCTTCTTGAACGCGGTCTTCAGATCCACGTCCCCGTGGGCGTTCCCCCCGGCGCACACCACGCGCCCGCCCTGGTACTCCCACACGCCCGCGCAGGTAAAGGGCTGGCCGATCACGTTCGGGTCCGCGGCGATGGCCGACGCCAGCGTGACGATCTTGAACACCGACCCCGGCGTGTACAGCCCCTGCAGGCACCGGTTCAGAAAGGCCGTGTCCTCCACCTGCGCGTCCGAGCGCGACATGATGTCGTAGGGATCGTAGTCCGGCTTGGACACCATCGCCAATATCTCCCCGGTGCGGTAGTTGATCACGCACACCGCGCCCTTGTACCCCGCGGGAAACCGCCCCGCGATGGTGGCCTGCAAGCGCCCGTCCACGGTGATCTGTATGCTCGACCCCATGTGATCGGCCCCGTGGAAAAGCTCGCTCAGCCGGTCCAGCAGCGAGGTCGAAATGTCCATCAGCTCCGAGGAGTGGAAGGTCTCCACCCCCACGCCCGACATGCCCGCGATGTCCCCCACCGTCTGCGACAGCGCCCGGCGCGCCTGTTCGTTCTGGGTGTACTGCCGGGACCCGTCCGAGGCGGTCGTGGCCAGCAGGTTCCCGTGCCGGTCCGTGATGTCGCCCCGCAGCGTGTTCGACGCCGCCAGCCGCGTGTTGTGCGCGTCCGACGCCCAGATCGCACCCTGCGTGTACGCCGTCATGGCGAACCATCCCGCCAGCGCGATGAACATCACCACCACCAGCGCCCCGATCAGCCGCATGTTGCGGCGAAGCTCCTTCATGACAGTTCCTCGCTTATCTCAATCCTCTCAATATCCCGCGCCTCATCCTCGGCGTTCATCGACGAAATCCCCAGCAGCACGCCCATCGAGAAGAACGTGCTCACCAGCGACGACCCGCCGTAGCACACCAGCGGCAGCGTGACGCCGGTCAGGGGAATCAGCTTGGTATTCCCGCCGACGATCAGCATGGTCTGCAAGCCGAGTATGACCACCAGCCCCAGCGACGACAGCGAATGAAAGCTCGTCCGGGCGTTGAAGGCCACGATCAGCCCGCGCATGATGATCAGCACGTACACCGTCAGCACCCCTATGGCGAATATCAGCCCGAACTCCTCGGTGATGGCGGCGAATATGAAGTCGGAGTAGTAAAGCGGTATGCTCCTGGGCCGGCCCAGCCCCAGGCCCATGCCGAACAGCCCGCCGGAGCCTATGGCGATCAGCGCCTGCACCAGCTGCAGGCCCTTGTCGGTGGGGTCGGACCAGGGGTTCTTCCACAGCGCCACCCGGGTCTGCACCAGCGGTATGAACCTGTAGGCCACCACCGCCGCCCCCGCGCCCATGCCGAGCCCCGACAGCGTGATAAAGGCGTTGGAGGTCGCCGCGTAGTACATCAAAACCGTGGTCAGGAAGTACAGAAGCACCGCCCCCAGGTCCCGCTGCACCAGCAGTATCGCGCAGCACACCGCCGCGAAGGCGATGGTCGGTATGCACTGCACAAACCGCGGCCGGTTGGCGAACCCCGCCGCGAGGCACAGTATCATCACCGGCTTCATGAACTCGCTGGGCTGCACCGACAGGCTCTTGAACCCCACCCAGTTGCGCGCCCCGTTCTTCACGATGCCCACCACCGGCAGGTACGGGCTCAACAGCGCCATCACGCACAGCGCCATCAGCGCCCTGTAGTACCTGTGCCACCCCGTGAAGCGCCGTATCAGCGCCGCCCCCACGAACATGGCGAATATCCCCCCCAGCGCGTAGATCGCCTGGGTGCGCGGGGTCACGTCGGCGCGGGCGATGTCCGACAGCGTCACGATCCCCAGGGAGCACAGAAACAGCACCATGATCAGTATCGCCCGGTCCACCGGCCAGATCCTGCCCATGACGCCCGCGGTCAGCGCCGTCACCGCCGGCAGCGCCACCGCCAGTATCAGCGCCTGACGGTTCACCGTCCCCGATTGAAACGCGATCAGCGCCATCGCCGCAAACTGAAACAGCATCACCGCCGTCAGCAATAGCCGCGTGTTCGACCGCATCAGCGCCCGCTTCATAGCGTCCGTCCGTTGTCTCGACATGATACTCCCTACTCCCTACTCAAACTCCTCCACATCAAACAGCTCGTCCCCGTCGAAAGCGTCGTCCCCGTCAAAATCTTCCTCTCCGCCGCCCTCCGACAGCACAAGCATCAGCCGCACGCGCCCGACGGAAAACACCCCGCCGTCCCGGAGCAGCAGATCCTTAACGGGCCTTCCCCGCCTGTCCCGCATGCTCGCGCCGGCGTGGGCGCGCACCTCGAGCCCCTCGGGGGTGAGCTGGAACCAGGCGTGCCGCCGCCGCACGGAGCCGTTGCGCACCCGCACGTCGGCCCCCCGGGACGACCCGATCATGCCCTCCCGGATCACGGGATACCGCATACCCCGCCGGGCCTGCCCGTCCCCCTCCAGCACGATCAGCTCGCCGCTCAGCCCCGTTTCGGGGGACAGCCGCCGGAGCGTCTGCGCCCTGCGGCTGTCCACGATGGTCAGCCGCCACGCCCGCAGCACGATCAGCACCATCAGCGCCGCGAACACATACCGCGCCGCCAGCGCCATGAGCTCGTACACGCTCTGGCTCATGCCCCGTCCCCCTCTCGACTTGTTGCTTCCATTATACCTTCCCCGAATCCATCTTTCAACCACCCCAATCGCCCCTGTATTGTCAAAATGGTTCAATAATTCGACAAATTGCGCCATTTTTACCATGAATTTGCGACCGGGAAATGGTATAATGGGAAATGGGGAATGTTCCCTAATATTGAATAAATCCCCCCAACCCCGTCAATACCAATGTCATCCCATAAAAACCGGAGGCAACATGAAACATAGATTTATCGCGTTTATCCTCATCCTGACCCTGCTGGCCCTCTCCGCCGCCGCGGAGACCCCCGCCCCCGCCGCGACCCCTTCCCCGCTCAGGGACGACGGCCTCATCGCCGTGTGGCTCAAGTCGCTGGACGCGCCTCAGACGCTGCACCTGACCTTCGAGGGCGTCTACACGCTGGAAGACAGCGCAGGCTTTCGCTTCGAGCGCGGCGCGCAGGTGGCGCTGACGGCGGCGTCGGGCGACATCTGGCTCAAGACCGACGCCCTCGCCCTCAACCTCGGCCCCGCCCTCACGCTCACCCGCCACGCCGCCCCCGAGGGCGCGCTGAACGGCCTTTACATCGCGGAATCGGAGAAGCACGGCCTCTACCCCGGCGATCTCAGCCTGACCGTCGTCGGCGACGGCCTGCGGGCGGTGCTGACCCTGCCGGTGGAGGAATACCTGCCCGGCGTGGTGGCCTATGAGATGAGCGACAGCTTCCCCCTGGAGGCCCTCAAGGCCCAGGCTGTGGCCGCCCGCACCTACGCCCTCGGCCGCAAGCGCGCCGCCGGTCGGCGGGACTACGACCTGGTGGACACCACCGCCGACCAGGTCTACAAGGGCACCGACCCCGAGTATGAAAACGTCGCCCTGGCCGTCACCGCCACCCGCGGCACGGTGGGCACGTATCGGGGCGGCTACGCCACCTGCTACTATACCGCCTCCAACGGCGGCCAGACGGCCCTCGCCAGCCAGCTCTGGGGCAATTCCGACGCCGACGCCTACCTGGCCATGACCGACGATCCCTACGACCTGGAGAACCCCTCCAGCCTGCAAAACGACCTCACCTTCACCGCGACCTGCGAGGACAGCCGGAAGCTCCGCCAGATGCTCACCGACGCCCTCGGGGACGTGATGTCGCAGCAGGGCTTCGACGACTGGCGCCTCGATTCCATCCAAAGCATCGAGCCGGTGAACCCCCGCTTCGAGGGCAGCAGGCTCTATGACGGCCTCGCCTTCGACCTCACCGTGATGGTCCCCGAGAGCGCCCTCGCCACCCCCTCCCCTTCCCCCAGCCCTCAAGCCTGCCCTGTGCAAGGGGAGTCCCCGTCCCCCAGCCCCCAAGCCTCCCCTGGGCAAGGAGAGGTGGCGCGACGCGCCGGAGGGGTTGACTCCGCCGCCCCCGCGCAAACGAATCCCGCCGCCCCCACCGCCACCCCCGCGCTGCCCGCCCCCGCCGACCTGCCCCGGTCCCGGAGCGCTGGATACCCCCCGACGCCCCGCAGCGCGTCACCCCCAAGGTGTTTGACGACATCAAGGAGGGCCTGTCCCT
>JAFRFY010000042.1 GCA_017434085.1 Clostridia bacterium | reverse complement strand
CGCCCGCGACCTCGGCAACCGCCGCGGCGACATGTACGAGATCGGCCTGTGGGCGGACAGCATCGTGGAGTCCGGCAACGACATCATGTACGCCATCAACATCCCGCAGGAGAGCGTCACCATCCCCGAGACCATGGACGCCGTCCGCGCCGCCATGAAGATGCAGCTCACCCGCGAGGAGGGCACCGCCGAGACCAACAAGTACCTCGGCATCGGCAAGTTCAAGAAGTAAAAAATCTTATAGTTTGGTGCGCGTCTTTCATGGCGCGCTCTTTTTATCCACCGAAAACTCCCGCTTTCCAATAACAATATGTCATGACGCAGAAGAAATACCATATATTTTGTTACGCATATTGACTCGTCGATCCATTTATGATATAATCAATATCATCAAAGATGGGGTAGTATGGTTTTTACTGCCAGGGAGAGCGCGGCATGGGCTTTGATCCGAAGGCGGACGCGCGGCGCAAAGCGGCGACGCGACAGAAGATAATCGAGACGGGATTCAAGATATTTTGCGAAAAGACGATCGACGCGACGAGCATCCAGGAAATCGCGGACGCGGCGGGCATCGGCATCGCTACGGTGTTCCGCCACTTCAGCACGAAGGCCGCGCTGGTCGCGGACATCAACACCTGGATATGGAACCAATACATCGAGGAAGGGTTCCGCGGCATCGACTGGAACAACAGCGCCGCCGAGATCCTCGACAAGTACCTGGGCGCGTTCATCGACCTGTACCGCAACCATCGGGAGCTGCTGCGCTATAACCAGTTCTTCAACGTATACGCGCAAAGGGAGGGCATCCCCTCCAGGCGGATGAAGCCCTTTTTGAGCGTCGTGGACACTGTGGCGGATCGGTTTCATAGGATGTATGAGATGGCCAAGGCGGACGGCACGCTGCGCACGGACGTCCCCGAGCGCGAGATGTTCTCCAAGACGCTTCACCTGATGCTGGCCGCCGTGACGCGCTACGCGGTGGGCCTGGTGTACGACAGCGGCATCGAGCCCGAGGAGGAGCTGCTGTTCCTCAGGGACCTGCTGCTGCGCGAGTACTGTACGGGCGCGGGGGAATGAGCGGTTTATAAATCAAGGGAAAGACGTAATCAGGACCGACCCATCAAAATGGGTGAATGATATGGTAAGGAACAGCAATCGCGTCATACGCGAAGTATTGGATAGAATGAAGAAGGGGCGGGCATGGCGCAGGGTCGTGGCCCTGCTTTCCGTCGTGACGGTGCTGGTCACGGCCAACCGGCTGACCTTTCTGGTCGTGGCGATGGAGCACACCCCCATGTGCGGCATCGAGGAGCACGTCCACGACGAGAGCTGCTGCGACGAGACCGGGGCGCTCATCTGCGGAAGGGAATACCACGTCCATACGGACGCCTGCTATCAGGAGACGCCGGTGAAGGCCGATGACGTCGATCAGGACGTCCAGGAATCGGACGCCATGGACCTGGAGGCGGACGATGCCGGAGCCGATGCCGCGGGGGACGGCGGATCGTATGAAGCGGAGAGCGCTGCCCCGGAATACATCTATGATTTCAGGGGCAACAGCTTCGCCAGCCTGAGCGATATACTGGCCTCGGTGGGGCTGAACGTCGCCGACATCACCAATGTGGGCGAGAGCCTCTACTCGGATGATCAGGCGCTGTCAGTCAGCGTGGAGAAGGTCGATTGGGAGTACTTCATCAGGCCCGTCCGGGATTTCCTGGATGACGACACGGTGGAGCTGGCCATATGCACCGCGGACGGCGGCGTGCACATCGTGAATCTGAAAAACGGCGTTGTGGAATACGAGGCGGCTTCCGGGCCCGACCCGGCCGACGCGGACCCGGCTGACGCGGACCCGGCCGACGCGGACAACGGCCTCGAGCTTGACGACGGCAGCGGCCTTGAAACGGACGACGGCAGCGACCCCGCGCCCGAAGCCGAGGCGGGGGTCGAGGCGCCCGCCGACGACGCCGAACCCGGGCAGGCCGTTGAGACGCAGGAGGTCGAAATCCCCGAAACGGAGCTGACGCTTGGCGAGGAGGAGGATCTGACCGATTCCGAGCCTGGGCAGGCCGTTGAGGAACAGGTGCCTGTCGCCTCCGAGACCGAACAGACCGTTGATACAGAGGAGACTGTCGCCGCTGAGGCTGGGCAGGTCGTTGAGGAACAGGAGACTGCCGCCTCCGAGGCTGAACAGGTGGAAGCGGTTGAAGAGCCCGGCGATTCCGAGGAGATAGAAGAAACCGATGACGCCGAGGACATGGAAGAAGCCGACGGCGCCGAGTTGTATGAATCCGAACCGGCAGACGCCGATGAACAGACGGATACGGACGAAGTGTCGGATATCGACGAACAGACAGACGCCGACAAACCGGCAGATACCGACGAACAGGCGGATAAAGACGAACAGGCGGATAAAGACGAACAGACGGATACTGACGAAACGGCAGACGCCGACGAAACGGCAGACGCCGACGAAACGGCAGACGCCGACGAAACGGCAGATACCGACGAACTGACAGGCACGGACGAGCAGACAGACACCGACGAACAGACGGATACGGAAGAATCGGCGGACGCCGACGAACCCGCGGACGCCGACGAACCGGCGGATGACGCCGCTGCGGCTGCCGTGGCGACGGTCCATAATACTGCCCGCGCTTACGTCGCCGACATCGACCTGACGGAGGTCGTCGCGCCGCTGTCCCTGACCGAGCTGATGGCGATGGCCGCACCGGTCGAGACCGCGCCGGTCGAGGCCGCGCCGGAGTTGGAAGCCGAATCGACCGAAGCCGTTGCGACCGACGCCACGGATGCCTCAAAAGCGGTCGAAGCCGTCGCGCCCGACGCTCCCGAAGCGGACGAAGCCGCCGAGGCAGCCGCGCCCGCGGAGCCCGACGGGGCCGCCGGTGGTGAAACGCCCGAAGCGCCCGAGGCACCGGTTATTATCGAACCCGCCGACTGGCAGCTGACCTATGACGATACGCTGTTCACTGTGGATTTCGACGGCGCGGACTATCGCGTCACCCCCACGGCATCCTTCGAGACCGCGACGATACTCGTCGAGGCCGGCGACAGCTATACCCTGAATCTGTTTAACTTCACACTGCCCGTCCCCTACCCCGCCCAGAGCTTCGAGGGGCACACCGGCACCATGACGGTCAAGGTCGCCGCCGAAGAGGGCGCGTTCCCGGAGGGCACCACCATGGCCGTGGCGGACGTGGCGGATGAGACCACCCTGGACGGCATCGCCAGCGCCGTGGAGGCGGACAACACCGCCGTCAAGCGGGTCCACGCCGTGGACATCACCTTCTTCAACGCGGCAGGCGAGGAAATCGAGCCGCTGATCCCCATCTCCGTATCCATCACCGTGGACGAGGCCGAACCCGCCACCCGCGAGGACGCCGTGGTCGTCCACGTGGACGACGCGGGCAACGCCGAGAGGCTGGAGCAGGCGGAAGCCTCCCCCGACGAGGCGGCCTTTGACGCGGAGGTCTTCTCCGTGTACGCCGTGGTGGTCACCGAGCACTACATCAGCGCCGACGGGCAGCGCTTCGCCATACAGCTGACCTACGGCTCCGACGCCGGCATCCCGGAGGACGCCGTTTTGAAGGTGGAGGAGGTCACCGACGACGAAGCCTACCTGGACCTGACCGCCGAGGCCATCGGCGAGGACCGGGGCATCCGGCTGGCCCGCTACTTCGACATCAGCATCATGTCCGGCGCGCAGGAGATCCAGCCCGCCGCGCCGGTGGAGGTCAGGGTGACGCTGGAGGACGACGTCGAGGCCGATCACGTGCAGGCGGTGCACTTCGGCGAGGGCGAGCCCACGCTCATCGAGGCCGAGGCGCAGGACAGCGCCGTGACCTTCGAGGCCGAGGGCTTCTCGGTGTACGGCATCGTCTACACCGTGGACTTCGCCTACGCCGTCAACGGCAAGGTGTACGCATTCAGCATCCCCGGCGGCGAGGCCATACCGCTTACAGACCTGGTGGATATGCTGCACATCCTCGAGGACGCCCGCGCGGGCGCGTTTGAGGACGCCGCGGCCTTCGTCGCCAGGGTGACGAACGTGGAGTTCACCGACCCGACGCTCATACAGGTGGTTCATGAGGACGGCGCGTGGGCGCTCCAGTCGCTTAAGCCCTTCACCTCCGAGGAGGCGCTGACCGTCACCATGGACGACGGCGAGCGGTTCGTCATACAGGTCACCGACGCCCAGATCAGGACGAGCGTCATCACCGCCAGCGGGGAGACGTACATCGTCACCGTCACCTACGACAGCGAAACCGGCATCCCGGAGGACGCCGCGCTGGCCGTGACGGAGCTTTTGCGGGACGAAACCGCCTATGACCGCAGCTACAAGGAATACGTGGCCTCCGCCGAGGACGCGCTCGGGCGGGAGGAAGGCTCCGCGGAATACATCCGGCTGTTCGACATCAAGATCGTTGATCCCGAGGACCCGACGGTCATCTACCAGCCCGCGGAGGGCACCGCGGTGGACGTATCGATCGAGCTGGCCGACGCGCAGGAGAAGCGCCTGGACGTCGTGCACTTCGCGGAAGGCCGCGAAGAGGGCGACGTGCTCGAGGCCGAGACCGTGGAAGCCGGGGCGGAGGGACAAGCCGTGCGCTTTGAGGCGGACGGTTTCTCGATCTACGCCGTGGCGGGCTTCACCCTTGAAAAAACGATCGTGGCCGGCGACGGCAACACCTATAATATCACCCTCACCTTCACCGAGGACGCCCTGCTGCCCGACGGCGCGCGGCTGGAGGCCGTGGAGCTCGACGGGGAGGCGTATGAGGATTACGTGGGCCGGGCGGCCGCGCTGCTGGACGCCGCGGCGTTTCGCTATGCCCGCGCGTTCGACATCTCCATCGTGGACGAGGCGGGGGAAAAGGTCCAGCCCGCCGTGCCCGTGGAGGTGTCGATCGAGCTGATGGACGCCGGGGAGGGGACCGATTCGCCCGAATCCGACGGGGATTTCTCCGTGGTCCATTTCGCCGGGGAGGCGGAGGACGCCGAACAGATGACGGCCAGCACGCTGGAGAACACCGTGTCCTTCAGCGCCGACGGTTTCTCCGTCTACGCCATTACCAAGGGTCCTTCGGATATCCCGGAGTACTGGGTGCGGCTCGATTCCATCGAAGCGCTGACCGGCCCGGACGTCGACGGCCTGTACATCGGCCACACGGAAGGCTATTACTTCACGGACGGCATCAACGACGAGAACAACCGCACCGGCATCACGAAGACAAAGCCTGCCCAGGGCGTCCCGGGCAGCGAAGCCGCGAAATACTGGTTTGAAAAGGTCGCGGGGACGGAGAATAAGTTCTACGTCTACTGCAAGGACAGCCAGTCCGGCGAACGGAAATACGTTTATAACGGCGGCGACAACTGCCTCTCATTTGTGACGGAGGCGTACAGGACCGCCTTTACCGTGACCGTGAACGCCGAGGGCGTTTTCAATCTGTACAACGGCGAATGGTTCTGGAACATGCAGGGCTCGGCGGATGGCAAGCGCTTCTGCTGCTATAACAAGTCCGGCGACAAGAACAACAACATGTACATCTGGCGCTTCGACGAAAACGTCGAGGAGCCCTTCGGCCTCGACGGCAAGGCTTACGGCTTGATGAGCTGGAACGACAACGCCATGGGCAAGGCGATGATGGCCAGGGAAAACGGCGGCAGCCTCAAAGTCAAGCCCCTCACCGTCATGCTCAGGCAGGACGACCGCGACGACAGGCTGTACGTTCCCTGGGACATCGACGACCAGATCACGCTGTGGTGCTTCCACTGGGTCGGGGACGACCGTTACTGCCTGTCCGGCGAGGTCGACGGCGTCGCCAAATACCTCGTGATCACGTCGTCAGGGCTCTCCCTGGCCGACAGCGAGGCCTACGCGACGCAGATCCAGGTCATTCCCGGCACGGGCATCCACGAGGGCCAGATCTGCTTAAAGTCCGGCGACAGCACGCTGACCTACAGCGGCGACGCGGACGCCGGCTTCACCGTCAACGGCGATGTGGGCAACGAATGGCTGTACCTGGCGGAGGTCTCCAACCTCACGCAGGAATACTTCATGAAATACTCCGCCCGCATGGTCGGCGTTTCGGACCCCGAGATCGTGACGGGCTCGAAGATCGTCGTCTACACCCGCGCGTGGAACGACGAGCGCAAGCGCTACGATTACTACCTCATCGACGGGGACGGCAAACTGGTGCGCTGCTATGAGAGCGGCGATTCCATCGAGTGGGTCGGCCACGAGATCAACACCATGCTCTGGCAGTTCACGGAGTACAAAGAAGCGGACGGCACGCCGAACGGCTACTATGAGCTGTTCAATCCGTCCTCTGAGCGCTACCTCGCGCCGCAGATCACGGGCGATCAGATCCTGTCGGAGGACACGATCGGCATCATACTGGACGGCAGGATCAACCAGAAATACTATACGCCCATACTCGCGTGGGACAAGCCGGCCTATGCCTACGTCGGCTTGAAGGTCGAGGACAAGCACATCGCCATCGGCCCGCGGGCCGAGGCCATGGACTTCTACTTCGCCGTCATGGACGATCTGTACGTGGACGACACCCTGCATACGGTCAGTACGCTGGACAACAACGCCCACGGCATCGTCATGAAGATGATCGACATCGAAACCCGCGAGGAGATGAGCGCTTGTCTGGGCAGCAACCTGTATGAGGGCAACAATGCCGTCACCCTGAACACCGTGCCGGGACTGCTGTCCACCGATCTGAATGAGGACGGATTCCCGACGACGTTAACCGGCGGCTCCCTGGGAGATCTGTACGCGGGGGACGGGGTCGTCAACCACCTGTTCATCGAAAGCACCTACGAGGGCACGGGCTACTATGAGTTCGACAGCGCGCAGAACTATGCGACCCTGAAGGGCGATCCTGGGGACGTTGAAAGAGACTTTGTGGTCTACAAGGAGCTCGGCTCCAGCGACACGGCGGTAAAGGATACGCTGAAGCACGGGCAGTTCTTCCCCTACAACGACCTGCAGGCGGGCCTGTTTACTTCCGCCAACCGGTTCAACACCTACGATCCCCACAATAATAAATACCTGCCGGACAGCGACCCGCGCAAGTATGAGCGGCTGTACCTGATCCAGGACCCGGACGCCTATTTCGCCATGGAGATGAAGGCCGATTTTACCCAGACGCCCAACGGACTGGACGCCTGGGGGCACGACATCATATTCGAATTCTCCGGCGACGACGATTTCTGGCTCTACGTGGACAATGAGCTGATCATCGACCTCGGCGGCGTCCACAGCGCCGTGCCCGGCAAGATCAACTTCCGTACCGGCATGGTGGAGGTCAACCCTCACTGCAAAAATGAGGCGTTCAGATATACGAAGTCGCTCTATGATCTGTTTTATGAAAACTATATACGCCGCGGCCATACCGCCGAGGATGCCCAGGCCTACGTCGACAGCCTGTTCACGCTGAATGAGGAGGGCAACTACATCTTCCCGGCGGACAGCCCCCACACCATGCGCATCTTCTACATGGAGCGCGGCGCCAGCGCGTCCAACCTGCACATACGCTTCAACCTGGCCTCCACAAAGACCGGCACGGTGCAGCTGACCAAGGCGCTGGAGGGCGTGGATGCGTCGGAATCCACCTTCGCGGAGTTCCCGTACCAGATCCTGTACAAAACGGAGGGCGATGATACCGAGCATTACATGACCAACGCCATCCCCGAAAGCTCGGAGGAATACACCGACAACGTATTTTACCAGGATTCCGACAAGCCGGTCACCTACATCTCCAAGGGCTTTGAGATCGACGGACAGGTCTACGACCACGTTTTCTTCCTGAAGCCGGACGAGACCGCCGAGATCAACTTCCCCTCGGACGCCACGGAATACAGGATCGTCGAGTGCGGCGTGGACACGGACGTCTATGACCGCGTGACGGTCAACGGCACCGAGATCAAAGGCGTCGCGCCGACGGGCGGCAGCGCCTCGCGACAGGACTTCGGGATCGGCTGGGACTCGATCGATCACCGCCCGAAGGTCAAGTACGTCAACAAGGTCAACGCCAAGCAGACGCTGACCATCGTGAAGAAGCTGTGCGACGCGGAGGGCGGCGACATCACGCTGTACTATGGCAACGGCGATCCCCTTGATCCGGAAAACCCCGCCCTCGACGCGCCCTTCAATTTCCGCCTCTACTTCGGTTCGGAGTATTTCCCGAACAAGTGGAAGCCCGCGCGCATGTACAGGTATCACGTGAAAAACCCGAAGGGCGAATACTGCAAGCGGGACAGAGAAACCGGGAAATTCGTGCCGATCACGCGCGGCGAGGATACCTTTACGCGCTATGAGGACATGAACGACGCGGAGAAGGACATGGCCTTCTTTGAAACCTCGCCGTACGGAGGCATCTCCGAGATTCCCGCTTATTACACCGTCGAGGTCCGGGAGCTCACGGCGGGCACGCGGTTCAAGGTGGAGGAGCGCCCGACGGAGACGCCGGACGGCTACCGGTTCAGGAAGTACGTCCTCGATGGCGACGACCAGCCGACCACCGACGCCTGGGACGGCGTGAGCGGAATCATCGCGGCGCGCGAGCACTCGAGCGTGGAGGTCTGGAACGAGAAGGGCTACGGGCTGCGCCTGTACAAGACGTGGTCGGACGCGGACTTCGTGACCCTGCGCGATACCGCCTATTTCGCAGTGTTCGCCAGGGACGATGAAAACGTGTGGAGCCTCGTGGACGGCACCGTGCGTGCGCTGGCCTACGACGCCGATCCCCAGACGCTGTACTGGTACTTCCCGTCTACGCTGTCCGAAAAGGTTTTTAACAGCTACAAGGTCTATGAGGTGACGCTGACCGGCGAGTATACCGTCGACGACGGCGGCAATGTGACGGGCTATAACGACATCAAGCGCGTACCGGACGGCTACGGACTGGAGCTGAACATCGTCCGGAAGGGCTTCGACAAGGAGACCACGGTCGACTATCGGGTCACCTATACCGGGCCGGAAAAGGTCGGCGGCAACGTCCGCATATTCAGGGCCGCCAACACCTCCACGGCGCGGCCGCGCATCGTGCTGAGAAAGCAGGACTGGGGGGGCGAGTGGCTGTCCGGCGCCGTGTTCACGCTGGCCCTCAAGGGCGACGACACGCACGCGCCCATCACCTACACCTCGGACGCGAACGGGTTGATCACCATCGCCTATCCCGAGCCGGGCAGCACCTATGTCCTGACGGAGGTCAAATCGCCCGCGGGCTACCGCGGCCTGAGCGCGCCCCTGGAATTCAAGGTGGATGTGACGCTCGACGAAGCGGGAAAGATCAAGGACGAAACCGTGACCGTCTCCCCCGATGCCGACGATATCAAACCGTATTACAAGGTGGACAAAGAGGGCGTGGCGGAGGAGAGCATCCCGCGGCTGATCGTCAGGGACAGGCCGTGGACATTCGAGGTCGTCAAGGTGGACGCGACGACCGGCGACCCGTTGAAGGGCGCGGTGTTCTCGCTGTACCGGCAGGTGGTCGTCGGCGAACAGACGAGTTACCGCCCGGTGAATGATGCGCTCACGACGGGCGAAAACGGCATCCTGCCGGGGCTGAACAATGCCCTGCCCGCCGGCACCTACAAGCTGGAGGAGACAAGCGCGCCGTCAGGCTACAACAAGCGGTCCGAGGACGTCCACTTTACCGTCAGCAAGCTGGGCGGGATCACCCTGGCGGAAAACAGCGGCGACGTCACCCTCGAAGAGGACGCCGCGGGCGATGCGGTCCAGTATAAGCTAAAGATACCGAACACCCCCAAATTCCTCGTGAGGATACTCAAAACCGATATGGACTTCAAGCCCCTGACCGGCGCCAGCTTCGCGCTCTACGACGCGACGAATTACGACGATAAAGGCGAAAAGCCTGTGGAGGACGGCGTGCCCATCGTCACCGGCGAGGTTGACGAGGAGGGGCTGCTGGAGCTGGGCTGCCTCGCGCCCGGCGTGTACTACCTGGTCGAGACCGTCGCGCCTCCGGGCTTTGAACCGCTCAAGCAAGCGGTGCGCATCCATGTCGCGGACGATGCCGTGACCGCCACGCAGGAGCTCGAACCGAACCGGGTCAAACAGATAAAGCGGAACGGCGATGAGGCGGACGACGTCTGGATAATCTGGGAGATCACCGTCTGCAATAACCCCGGCGTGAGGCTCCCCTCCACCGGCGGCCCCGGCAGGGAGATCTACCGGCTGTCCGGCATGCTCCTGATACTGTGCTCCGCCCTGCTCCTGATATGGCGGAAGGAGCGGCAGTGAAAAACAACAGAATCACAGAAGTCCTCCGGAAAACGACAACATGTTTTCCGGAGGACTGTTTTTAGGTTCATCACGGAAACTCGTGGGATGACGACTCCCTCCGTCTCGGCTTCGCCGAGCCACCTCCCTCAAAGAGGGAGGCTGGACGGGAGGCTATTAAGCCGCGCTGTCGGTATTCGGGGCCATCGCCGAAGCGCCGCCCGCGCTGACAGGGGGCGCATGAGGGGGGTTGACACGGCGGGAGAGGTTGTATACAATAACAAAAAGCCGGCAGGCGGACGGCGATGATGACGCCGTTGCGGTTCCCCGGGACCACCTCGGCGGGATATCCGGCGGAGGATGCCAAGGCCCGTTCGCCTCAGATGCCGGGACGAAGAAACGATATGACGGGAGGCGCGGCCCATGTTCGGCAAGCGGGATGATACGGACAAGGTCAGGAAAAAGCGCGTGGAGCTTCACGAGGTCACGGCCGAAAACGACATTCGATACCGGGGTCCCCTCTCCTATTTCCACTTTCAGATCCTCGGCTGGCTGTGCATCGTGCTCTCCCAGGTCGCGCTGTTCATACGGCTCGCGGGCCGCGTCAATCCCGACGCGGCGGCGGGCGCGATGAATGCGCTCGGGTTTTTGCAGCGCGTCGCCAACCTGTCGCTGCCGTTTTTGCTCATCTCCGTCTTCGCGCAGCTTCTCAATGCCGAGGACGGCTACATAAAGCAGATCGCCAAGAACGCCGCAGCGACGGCGGGCATATGCGCGCTGTTCTACATCGCGTTCTACCGCTACATCGTGGGCGGCATCGGGGCCTTCCTCGAGGACTCCGGCGAGATCATGCCCACGGTCCAGACGATCATCGCCCAGACCCTGCCCGGCGGCTTCGTGGCCTTCAACATCTTCGTGGACCTGTTTTTGTGCGCGCTGTCGATGTTCTTTTTGAACTACAACCCCCGCCGCGTGTTCACGGGAAGGGCGCGCATACTATTTCGCCTGATGGCGCTTATACCCATCGGCTACGAGGTCGGCTGCATGGTGCTCAAGGGGCGCTCGGCCCGGGGACTGATCGAGATCCCGATCTGGGCCTATCCCCTCCTGACCGTGAAGCCGGTCATGACGTTTGTGCTGTTTGTGGCGCTGGCGCTGTTCGTCAAGACCCGGGAGCTGCGCTTCCGCCGCCACGGAAGGACCCATGAGGAATACCGGGCCTTCCTCAAAACCCGGCGCAATTCGTGGAACTTCTCGGTGTTCCTGGCCATTATGCTCGTGGTCGTGAGCCTCGTCGACTTCGCGGTGGTGATCGGCTTCTCGATGGGCGAGATGGTGCAGTCCGCGGCGTCGAGCGTCGAGGCGAAGCTGTCCGCGACGCCGACCCCGGAGCCCTCGGCGCTGGAGGCCGCGCTGGAGGCCGCGCTGGACGCCGCCACGCAGGGAGACAGCTTCGACCTGGAGGCTTTTTTGGCCCGTCTACCGGAGGCATTGCCCGAAGTCGCCGCGACCGACGCCACGCCCGAGGCCGAGGGTGAAGCCGCCGCGACCGACGCCACGCCCAAGCCGATCAAACTGGACGAAATCGACGCGGAGACGCTCAAGGCCGCGTTCGAGGACGCCATGCAGGAGGAGGAAATGGACCTTGCGATGAACCGGGGCGTGGCCATCGCGCGGGCGGTGGGCTTCGGCGGCTCCGTCTACCTGTTCTTCCTGGCGCCGCTGGTGCTGCTGTTCTCCTATACGCGCAAGCCGAAGTATCCGTGGATGGGCATGCTGGTGCCGGTGGCGGGCATCGCCCTGATCCTGGTGGTCTACCTGGAGGGCGTTCACCGGCTGCTGTACCTGCTGCCGTTCGAGAAGATGCGCCTGGAGGAGCTCAAAGAAATGGCCGCGCTCGGCGCAACCATGATCCAGTGACGGCACGTCATCTGCACAGTTAGGAGGGTTTTCCCATGGCCGGACTGTTTCGCAAATACCGCGGGGTGATCCCCCTCGTCGGGGACATGCTGTTTTCCATTGTCACCATTCCGCTGAGCTTCAACTGCCTGAAGAAGTGGGTCAACAGCCCGGAGGATCCAAGCGCGGTCTTCGCCATCTGCGCGATGTACGCGGCGATGGGCGCGGCGCACCTGTTCCGCGCCTTCCGGCTGCGCGCGCAATCGCGCTCGGCGTTCGTCGCCCACCTGGTCTACGGCGTCGCCTTCTGGGCCTGCGCCGCGCTGGTGGCCGTCGCCGGAGCGACGATGGATACAATGGCCGTGGTCGCCCTGGCGTTCTGGGCCAGCCTGCTGTCGGATCGGGTGCTTTCCATCGTTCGCAGGCGAAGGGCATGGAACATACTGTTCAACGCCGTCATGATAATGCTGATACTGGTTCTGGCGGTCACCGCCTTCATGCCCATTGCGATCGTCATGGTGGTGATGCTCGCCTCGCTGTCGGCGCTGGCGTCCGTCATGGTGGTCACATTTGCCCGGGTCAAGCTGGACGTACTCAAGGAGATCATTCGCAAGACCTACGCCGCGGAGATCATACTCGGCCTCATGCTGCTGATCGTATCCTTCTCCTACGTGCTGGAATTCGCCGACGAGGCGTTTACCTCCTTCTGGGACGCCCTGTGGTACTGCTTCGCGGTGGTCACGACGATCGGCTTCGGCGACCTCACGCCCACCACGGATATCGGGCGGCTGCTGAGCGTGATCCTCGGGCTGTACGGCATCGTCGTGGTCGCCCTGATCACGTCCATCATCGTCAACTTCTACGGCGAGATGAAAAAGGAGGACGCGGAGCGCGCCGACGGCAAACCCGCCCCATCCGATGAGAGGAATGACGGCGGGACAACCCTCTGAACAGTCAAGCCGGAACACACACCTTAATCGGCGCTTCACCCTGTGACAGTTGTGTGATTATCCTCCTGCTATACTGTATCCGTAAACAGGATAACCACTCCGCACACTGAATGGAGGATGATCGAAATGATGACGATGACTGTGCTGCTGATGATCCTTACCCTGACCATCTTCCTTCTCCCGCCCACCGCGCCGGGGATGGAAACCGTCAATCCCGCGTGAGGATCAGGCTATCCGGGAACAAAGGAGGCGTTCACAATGTTCGCGCTGTGTATCGTTCTGTTTCTCGCCTTCACGGCTCAGGGATACTACCAGCTGGCCAAATACTACGGATTCATCGGGAAATGAAGAACCTTTTCATTGTTCCCGCTGCAGCTTCTTTCCATCCCGCCTGAACGCGGTCACGTAAACCACCGTTCTGAATATCCAGTCCACAAACATGGCGTACCACGCGCCCAGCACATTCATACGCAGCACCTTGATAAAGACGTAGGCCAGGCCGATGCGGAAGGTCCACATGGAGAAGATGGCGATGCCCATGGTGAACGCCGCCCGTCCGGTCGCACGGAAGTAATGCGGAAACAGAAATCCCAGCGGCCATATGATCATGGCGATGGAATGGATCAGCACCAGCCCTTTCGCAAGCTCCGCCGCCTCGGGCGACAGCATATAACAGCTGACAAAAAAGCCCCGGCACAGGATCATGATTGTACATATCACCGCCAGCAACCCGTAGTTGACGGCGATCAGCATTTTCGCGTAATCCCGCGCCTGTTCTCTTTTCCCTGCGCCGAGGCACTGCCCGACGATGGTCAGCATGCCCGCGCCCAGCGCGTTGCCGGGAAGGTAAAGGTACGTCACCAGATTGGACGCCACGGCATACGCGGCGATGGAGGCCGTTCCCAGCGTGGATACCAGGCTCTGGAGCATCAGCTTGCCAAACTGGAACAGGCCGCTTTCAATGCCGTTCGGGATGCCGATGGACATGATGCTCCGCAGGATCTCACCGGACGGCTTGAACCAGGATAAAGACGCGATCCTGCCCTCGCTGTTCTGCAAAAGGCCGAGTATGATCGCCGCCGCCAACGCCCGCGCGATCAGCGTGGGAATGGCCACGCCGGCGACGCCCATCTTCAAGCCGAATATGCAGATGGCGTTTCCGATGATGTTGACGGTGTTCATCAGCAGGGAAACGAGCATGGACACCTTTGTGCGTCCCTGCGCCCGGAACATGGCGGCGCCGGTCTGATAGGCGGCGAGGAACGGAAAGGACAGGGACGTGATGAACATATACGTCGCGGCGTTGGACATGACCGATGATTCCACCGCGCCGAAGATGAGGCCCAACAGGGTATTCCCGCCGATCAGGAAGACGAGCGTAACGGCGGTGGTCATACATATGGCGCTCAGCAGCGTCTGCGCCGCCGTTCGCCCGGCGTTATTCAGATCATCCGCGCCGTAGAAGCGGGCGCAGACGATGGTTCCGCCCGCCGTGATGGCGAACAGGACCTGTATGATGAGATTGTTAATGGCGTCCACCAATGATACGCCCGAGACGGCGGTCTCCCCTACCGCCGCCACCATCAACACATCCACCATTCCCACGAATACCGTTAGAAGCTGTTCGATGATCAGCGGCCACAGGAGCTTATAGATCTGTCTGCGGGTGAACAGTGGGTTTGCATGAAATGTACTCATTTGCAATAATACCTTGCCGTGCCTTAAAGTGTGTTTCAAAATGCAGGCAACGACCGGCTGCAGCCCGAAATGCAGCGGCTATGCCGCGTCTTCAAGCGCGGCATCTGTACGGTCGCCGTATTGTTCCGCCAGCGCGTCATAAGCCGAAATGGCGTTGTTGAGGCAGGCATACACGTCCTCCAGGCGATAGCAGCCGTCCCCGTTCACCTCCAGGCCGGGCAGCCGGATGTCGAAGGACATCGGCGATGCTTATCCATTCTTCTTCGGACAGGTCGTGGCCGAGCCGGAGAGCGGGGCGCGGATGTCGTGCCGGCTGAGCGCGACCACCTGCTCCAGCTGATACGTGCGCCCGGACGACAGGAAATCATTAAGCCGCGCCTGAAAGTCGTGGTAATAGGGGGCCTCGTACATCAGCACATGCGCGCCGCCGGGAATGATCTCGACCCGGGAACCCTCGGGCAATGCCTCCGCGGCGCTCTCGATGCGCGCGTAGTCCAGGTACGGGTCGCTGTCGCCGCAGATGACGAGCGTCGGCACGGCGATGGCGGACAGGTCGATCAGGCTCTCCGACGCATCCACGCAGATGTCCCGCCGCCCGCCGTTGGGGCTGTATTCCTTGTCGTAGTGCCAGCTGCCGGAGCAGAACAGCTCCACCACCAGCGGGTCGGTGATCGCCGGGTCGATGTGCCCGTCCGCGTCGCGCTGGAAATCGTCGGCGGCGTGCTCCCAGGTATTGTGGTGGAAGGGCTCCGTCACCTCATAGGCCCCGATGCCGGACAGTATCGGCGCGTAGAGCACCAGGCGCTCCACATATTCCGGGTGCCTGATGGCAAACCGGCTGGCGGTCACGGTGCCCCAGCTCCAACCCAGCAGATCGAGGCGGTCGCGCCCGGTTTCATGGCATATGGCCTCGACCGCCGCGGCGATGTCCTCCGCCGCGTAATCGGAATCCGGCATGAAGCCGTCTTCCACATCGCCGGACTGGCCGAAGCCCGCGATGTCCAGCCGCCAGACGGCGTAGCCGTTTCGGGCCAGGAACCGCACGAGGCTGTAATCCTCATAGTCGATGTCAAACTCGTGGGAGGAATAGGTCACGCCGTGGGTGAGCAGTATGTTCCGCCGCGGCGCGCTGCCCCGCAGGGTCACGCAGTCGAGGTGCAGCGCGACGCCGTTGCGCTCGAGGGGAAGGACGGTGTAATCGTATAATGGTTCGTCCTCGGCTGGCTCGGCAATAGCGCTCAGGGCTGTCAATGCCAACAACAGCGCCAGCGCAAAGGATATGATTCTTGTTTTCATGATGGGGTCCTCCCGTCTTTCTTATGCGCCTGTCACTGTTCAGTCCGGCGGGCGATCAGGGGATCGCCCCTACGGATAACGCGCTGTTGTAGGGGCGATGCCCTCATCGCCCGCCGTAACGCAACCCCGGACTGAACAGCTACGCGCCTTTGCCGTCTCCCGCCTCGTGCACCACGATCTGATTGAAGGGAATCTCGATGCCCCGCCGGTCGAAGATCAGCTTGATCTCCCGGTTCAGCCTGCGCAATGCCGGGTATTTGACGCGGTTGTTCACGTAGATGGCGATCCGGAGCATGACGCTGCTGTCCGCAAAGGACTCCACCCCGTCATAGCTCGGCGGCTTCACCAGCCCGGGGATCACGTCCATCAGCTTCGGCAGCTCTTCCTCCAGCACGGCCTCCACGTCCACCAGATTCGCGTCGTAGGAGATGGGCATGCGCAGTAGCATCCGGGCCACTGAGCCGTCGGAATTGACGATATCGCGCATGGAGGAGTTGTTGAATATCTTCGTCTCGGAAAAGAAGTTGACCTTTGTGGTGCGCAGGCCGATCTCCGTCACCGTGCCGTACCAGCTGCCGACGATGACGAAGTCGCCCACCTTATAGCTCCCCTCGAGAAGCGTAAAGAAGCCCGCGATGATGTCGCTGACCAGGTCCTTCGCGCCGAAGCTGATCATGAGCGAGAGTATGCCCGCCGAGGCCAGCAGCGTCTGGCTGTCCACGCCAAATTGCGCCAGGCCGTAGTAGATGAATATCACCACGCAGATATACTTCATGGCGTTTTTCAAAAGCAGGCACACCGTCTCCACCCGCATGTCCCAGAACCGGGCGATGAGATAGAGCACGCGGTTGATCAGCACCATCGCCACGTACATGGCGCACAGCAGGAAAACGCAGGACGTCAGCGCGAATATGTTCAGTCCCTTTTGCCAGCTGCCGGAGATGATGTAGGCCAGGTTGCTCAGCTCCATGCCCTTCGCGCTGCGATCGAGGCTCGCGTAGAACGTGGGCAGCAGTACGAACAGGCAGAACAGCAAAAGCAGCCGGTAGAGTATATTTTTGATCCGCTGTCCCGGCGTCTGTTCCGCCTTGGGGATGCGTTTCATGTGCCAGCGCTCATCCAGCCCGCGCTTTTCCTGAACGTGGATGAGCTGGGAGAACATGCCGCGCTTCGCGTCCGGCGCCGCGTCGTCCTCCGGGTCCGGCGGAGCCGCTTCCTCCGGCGGCGCGCCCTCCACGACATCCCGCTGATACCCCCAGAGCGTCATAAGCAGCACGAGCAGCGATACCGCCGCCGTATAGAGCATCAGCTGCAGCGCGATGATCAGACCCGTCTGCTTGCCGGACCGGGTCACGATGGGCACGAGATACATATCCGAGGATTCGCTGACGCCGGCATAGTACGTCGTGCCGTTGATCTTCAGAAATCCGCTGAAATCCTGGGTGAGGTTCTCCTTCTTCAGCCCCAGGCTCTCGATGGAGGCGTTTTTAAAGCCGATGCCCGTGGTGGCGACGATATTCAGCGTCTCCTTGTCGATGGCGATGGCGTATTCCGGCAGGCCGATGATCAGGTTGGAGAGTATCGTATCGACCGTCAGGGGCGCGAGCAGGCTGTCCCTCAGCGCCGGGTCCACGGCGATCATGACGAAGCCGTCGCACAGGTCCTCTTCGCTGCGGGTGCTGATCCCGACGTACTGGACGTATTCGTTGAACCGGTCCGTCGCCGGGTCCTGGGCCGCGCCGTATTCGCCCTCCAGCAGGCCCTTGAACTCATAGAAGGGGTCCTCCGGATCGTCGCCGAGCTCGAAGTGATCGTAGGGCGAATTCGTGACGACGATCTTCCCCCGCGGGTCAAAGGCGTAGACGTATTTCACCCGGAGCTTGTCGGCGATCTTCTGCATGTCCGCCCGGGTCAGGTTGTCCCGGCCGGCGTCCGTCACGGTCAGCGCGGCGATTTCGCACTGGGTGACGTAGAATTCGTTCAGCCAATCATTGATCTTTTGCCGCTGTTCCCGGTAGGTGTTGAGCGTCTCCACCGCCACATTGGCGTGCTTGCCCATCGTCTTCAAGTCGTTGGTCACGTCGGACAGGCTCTGGACATACCAGGAAACGCCAAAGACCGCGATGCAGATGGCCGCCGCGATGGAGAGCAGCTTCGGGCGCAGCGTCCGCGCCGTCTCCTGCCCGTGCTCCATCACCAGGCCGATCCACTTGACGAACAGCCCCATCAGGGCCAGATAAAAGAGGCTGACCACCAGTGCGTTTTCCAGCACAAAGGACAGCATCTCCATCAGCGGGACGCCGCAGACGATGTAGGTGTCCTCGTAGTCGATGACGCATCCGATCAGCGTCATCCTGAGAAAGGAGACGATATCCTCCGCCGTCTTTATTCTCTTCAAGGCGAACCGGTACGGCTCGATGACGGAGAATTCCGACATCAGGTTCTCCGGCTTCGTCCAGGGTTTTACGGCGCTGAAGGGAATGACCTCTCCCTCCGAGAGCTGATCGAAGGGCAGGAAAGCGCGCCCGACGTAGCTTTCGTCGGGATGGGCGAGTATGCAGCTCGTCTCCTTGGAAACGACGAACATGAAGCCGTCGCGCCCGACCCGCAGCTTGGTCACGCGGTTCATCCAGGAGAGGGTGTCGTCGACGAGCCGGTCGTATTCCGCGTCCCGATTTGTGATGTAATCCGCGTATTCCGGATTATCGCTGTAGAATACCGATTCCCAGCTCTGGGTCATCTGATCGTAGGCCTCCCGCAGCGTGGCCTCGTTTTGCGCAAGCTGCGGCAGGAGCCGGGCGACCTGAATCACCGCCCGGTTGACCTGCGGCTCAACGCGCCTGCTGTAGTTCAACGCGAATATCGCCGTGGACAGGGCGAGCACCAGTATAAGGAGAGGACCAGCACGGCATACAGGCGCGCCTTCCGGGCGCGGAGCTTTCGCCGATATTGCTTCTGCGCGGGCGTTTCCGCGGGTCTGTGCTTCATGATCATCACCGCTCTACCGCTTGTCCTTGTCGATAAACTCCAGCGTGATGGTGGACAGCAGCGCGAACGCGAATATGAACGTCAACAGGTGCAGCCAGTATTCGACGATGTTGTCCCACTTCATCTCATAGTCGCTCTTGTAGCTGGCCGCGGCGGCCTTTTCCTCCAGGAACGCCTTGACGTTGTTTGCGCCCACCAGGTCGATCACCCTGCCCAGCGTGGTCTTGACGGTGAAGCTCTTCTCCCGCCGCGCCTGCACGTCCTCCATGCTTGCGATGCGGTCCACGGCCTCGCCCACGGTGGTCACGCCGCCCAGCTCCACGTCCTTGTACTTCTCCATGATGCCCGCGGCGTCGACCATATCGAGCACGTCCCCCACGGTGATATTCTGATCCGGCAGGTGCTCCGCCTTCAGCTGTTGGAAGGTTTCGGACTTCTCAAGCATCTCCCGGATCTCGCCCACGGTGAACACTTTGCCCACCTCCATCGCCCGAAGCTCCGCGACGGTGGGGTTCTCCTTATCCGACAACAGGTCCAGCACCTGGCCCAGCGTCACCGTGCCGCCCACCTCGTTGTCCTTCATCTTGTCCACCATGTTGGAGATGGTCACGAACGGGCGGTTGTTGGTGTCCGCCTGCGCCGCGATGACCTTGAGGCCCGGGTTGGAGATGGTGAAGTGGGTCAGCGGCGCGGTCCACGCGGGCAGCGTCAGCATGCCGCCGGAGAACACCAGCTGGAAGATCAGCACAAACGGCATGATCGTCATGGCGGTGGTGGTGGTCCGCGCCAGCGTGGACACCCACAATGAGAGCATG